>DSAQ01000182.1 GCA_011046395.1 Pseudomonadota bacterium | reverse complement strand
TTGTAAGTAGACATCTTAATCTCCTTTTAGATTTAATGCCCCTCTCAGAACCGAACGAGCGGATTTCCCGCATTCGGCTCCCGAAAATACATCCTCATATCGAGGACAGAGCATACATTGAATGATATATCTTTGGCTTCGGCAATGGATTATAGTGTAAATATTTCTCAAACTGTTCCCAATTATAACTTCTTTTCTGGCTTCGGCGGTTTACCCACTTGAATACAAGTTTCTTGGTTTCCCAATAAAATCTTGCTATTCCCTTCACATTTCCGCTTATGCCATAATAATTGTAGTGCCCTATCAGCTTCTGTTTAAGAATCTTCCACCATTCTTGCAATACTACCATGTTTCTTATATCTTTAAGCCACATGTTCATTGCTTTCATCTTTTGCCCAAACCTTTTACTTGCCGTCTTTCGTCCTAATTTGAATTTGCCGCTCCGTGCTCGTTCACAGTAATGTGTGAATCCGAGAAAATCGAAAGTTTCTACTTTCTTCTTTTCTGATTCTGCTTCCTGCAATGCACGCCGACCAAACTTTATCGTCCTTGATTTGTTCTCGGCTATCTCTAGGTCGAATTTCTTTAACCGCTCGACAAGCTCTTTGCTAAATGCTTCCGCTTCTTCGCCCTTTTCAAAACAGGCAACAAAATCATCGGCATACCTCGTTAGCTGTGCATATCCCTTTAATTGTTTCTTTACCTTCTTCTCAAACCAAAGGTCTATCACATAATGCAAGTAGATGTTCGCCAATATCGGACTAAGGTTTCCGCCTTGCGGCGTTCCTTTCTCCGTATTTATCAGCTTTCCTTCTTCCATTACTCCTGCATTCAAGAACCTGCCTATCAGCCTTAAGAATCTCGTGTCCGTTATCCTTTGCCTTAAACATCTCATCATCCATTCGTGGTTTATGGTATCGAAAAATTTTCGAATATCCATATCAACCACATAATTGACGGGTTTGGTCATTATAGCTTTGCCAAGCACCCTTAATGCTTCATGACATCTTCTCTTAGGCCGAAATCCGTAAGATACATCGCAAAAGTCAACCTCATAAATCGCCTCAAGAATTTTCTTTGCCCATACCTGCACTATCTTATCCTCTACCGCAGGTATTCCAAGCCCTCTTTTCGTACCGTCTGATTTGGGTATGTACACCCGCCTCACTGGCTTCGGCTTGTACTTCCATGTTTTCATTCTGGCACATAAATCCTTGATGTTCTTTACTATGTCGGCTTCGTATTCTTCAACTTCTACCCCGTCTATGCCGGGCGCTTTGTTCTTCTTAAGCTCCCCGAAACATTCCAGTAGGTATTCTTCGGTAAATAAGTTCATTATTGTTATGAACTTGTACCTCGAATCCTTTCTGGCTCGCAAAGTTAGAGATACAAGTTTTGTTGACATCTGTTCCCCGATTCTATGTTCGGCAGATGTTTCCCCCACATCCTCTCGTACTTTCTCCAGCCCCTTCTCTCCACAGGAATTACCCTGCTTCATCGATACTACGGGCTGATCAGACTGCCAAGATGCTTTTTGCAATCCCTCGCCTTTTAGTTCTTGTCGTTGCATACTCACCTTTTTTTTTCCTTCTTCTGAGAGCATCTTGGCTCTCCCGAATTAATAACAGTTCCGTTTAGTATCTTGCTGTGGTCTAAGACGCCGCTGGGGTCTTAAAATCTTGCCTTGTCGATTTTAAAACTTCTGCCTGCTACTTTATGAACAGTATCGGCCTCCAGTATATGGAGTTTTTCGACGCTCAATCCCTTCACTTTCGTTACAGCCCTATACTTCTTTCCTTTCAGCTCCGCATGGTTCGTTACCTCCCCATACGTGAAATTCCATTTCAGGGCGGCGGCTCGCCTTTCCCTGTTCCAGATTCTCACTGGCTGAAACTGCTACCTTCCTTCGGCGCACTCATAATACCTCCATTTGAAAGAACTGAAATAATGTATAAGGATGCCGACATTCTACAATATTTTCATCAAACCGGTATGTAAAACTTGTGTAAAATAATTGTAAAATTCAGGCGCTGAGATCTCTCGGCACTTATTCGTAACGGAGTGCGTCGATGGGGTTCAGCTGGGCGGCTTTGTTGGCAGGCCACAAACCGAATGTTATTCCTACTATTACAGAAAACAGGATTGAAACTAGTATCGCGGTTAGAGAAATTTGCACCGCCCAGCCTGCAAAAAACACCAAAAGCATGGACATGCCAATACCGAGCATTATGCCGAAAATCCCTCCCAAGGTGGTAAGCATAACGGCTTCAATAAGAAATTGCGTCAAAATATCCTTTCTCCTCGCACCTATGGCTTTTCTCAATCCTATTTCGTTGGTCCTTTCGGTAACCGAGACCAGCATAATATTCATTATTCCTATGCCGCCCACGATCAGCGAGATCATTGCTATGAAGCTTAAAAGCATCGTCATCGTCTTAGTGGTTGTTTCCAGAGCGTCTTTAATTTCGGTCATATCGCGCACATTGAAACTCTCATCCCTGTCC
>DSAQ01000155.1 GCA_011046395.1 Pseudomonadota bacterium | reverse complement strand
GAGGATCGCAGATCCGCCGTTAGTGTGGAGGATCGCAGATCCGCCGTTATTTTGGCGAAAGGAAGTTCGGGAAGAAAACGAAGAAGTAATGAGAGCAAGAGAGCTGAAGGCAAGAAAGCTCAAGGGTGGAAGCCCCGAATGAAAGCAAGAGGGCTGAAGGCAAGAAGGCTGAAAGCGGAAAGCTGAAGAATACAGAAGTAAAGAAGAAGGGCGGGGTTTCCCCGCCCTTCCTTTTGGGGTTTTGTCAACCGTGAGGCAACTTTTCCAGATGATAAAGATTTAAGAGGCTGGTTCCGTCCAGTTTGTTATTTTTAATCCCTCAATTCTTTGAAAGTGTTTCACATTGTTGGTAACCAAAATCAGATTGTGCGTTAAGGCGCAAGAGGCAAGGATCAAGTCAAAGTCATCCAGGGGAGTTCCTGATTTTTCCAGATTGGCTTTAAGCATGCCAAAAATTTCTACACATTCTTTGCCCAAGGTAATAATCTCGAGAGAATTTTCCAGGGTCTTTAGTTTGGCGAGATTACTGGCCGTTTTCTGAGACTTATAAGCTCCGTAATAAAGTTCCATAAGGGTGACAACGCTTATCTTCAAAGGATCGTAAAGGTGATGGCGCAGATTCCCTTGGACGGCGGCATGACCTTTGAAGTTATAAATAATCGTATCTGTATCGAGTAGATACATTAGAATCCGGCCGACAGCTTTTCTGAACTCTTTCGGGCACTCTTAATTTCCGCAATTATTTGTTCAGCTTCCCTGTTATCCTCCCATGAACCGGCAAGGTCCAACAAGACTTGAGCAGGGGTTTTGAGCTTACGCACATGCTCTATTCTCGCCAGATAATCTTTGACCAGAAACAGGATTTCTTGACTCATGGATCGGTTCTCGGCGGCTGCAAGCTTCTTAATCTCTGCGTAAAGTTCATCCTGAATGCCTTTGATTTGTAAATTGGCCATCTTCATTCTCCTTATAAATTCCATGTTCATGAATAAATATAATATATTCATGATAACGTCAAGTATATAAAAAGGCAGACCCTTCCACAGAATAGTTTTTCAACATTCTACCAAGGTATGTGGTCTTCCTATGCTGATACCTTTTAGTAGGTAAGAACATCCTCAATAGTTCTGCGCGGAGCCTGTGCCGAAGGGTCCGGTGCATACCCCATCCTGAAGAGCATTATTATTTCCTTTGATTTGTCCACGGGGAAAACAGGCTGTATGTAACCCCATGCCTTTTCGAGGAGCTTCTTATGGGCTTCTGAAAAACCTGGTTCTCTGTCGAGATAGAGGCGCTGGATGAGAAATGTAATCCCGGTCATGAGGCGCCACATAAAAATCAAAAACTTTTTGGCGCTGCCTTATTCCCACACCCTCTCTCACATAAGCCACCCTCTTTAAATTGCCAAGGAACTCAGGAATCGAGGCCATGAGATAGTATTTGCCGGTGAGAGTTCTATACGTAACGTCATAAATAATTGCGTATAAATCGTCATTCCTGCGAAAGCAGGAATCCAGACACCATCCCTGCGAAAGCAGGGAACTATAGAGAAGGAATTGGATTCCCGTTTTCACGGGAAATCCTGGATTCCGGAGCCTGCCCCGTACTTGATACGGGGTCAAACCCGGAATGACAGGAAACATTAATATTCGCAAAGAATTATGTCGCTTTATATAAATGGCGCCTGAGATATCAGGAGAAGATTGAATTTTGGCAAAAAACTTTGGCAAAATACGGTTCTTGATATACTATAGAGGCCCTTGCAAAACTCCAAGATTGTCATTCCCGCAACGCTTTTGAGCGGGAATCTGGTTTTATTCAAGTAAAAACCATATCCCCGATAGAATCATTCGGGGATGACAGACAATTTTGCAAGAGCCTCTATATATAAGGACTTGAAAGCAGGAAGTAGTTATGACAGTGGCATTAAAACTTGAGATGCCGGAAGGCGCTTTTTCCGCGCTCCGCAAGGACCCAAATGAGTTTGCCAAGGAAATGCGCCTTGCGGCAGCGGTTAAATGGTATGAGATGGGAATAGTATCCCAGGAAAAGGCTGCTGAAATAGCAGGGCTTTCACGGGTCGACTTTATCTTTTCACTGGCCCGCTTCAATGTATCTCCCTTCCAATACACAGCAGAAGAAATAGAAGAAGAGTTACACAATGCGGATTGAGCGCGCGAGAAGCTCTTAAAAGACTTCAAATTGCCGGTCTTTGGTTATCAGAGACCTTTATAAAAGAAGCTTGCCGTAAAGCAGATGAAGAGTAGCATTATTACTCCGGCATGACATTTTTATGTATTTACCTGTCGGAGTAATAGTGTTAATGGTATAAAATAACTACTGAATTCTTCGCTGAAAAAAAGTTGGTTTTTGGGCTTTTTAGTGGTAAATAAAATTGGTTGGTAACGTTCAAAAGTGTTTACATGGTGACAATTCAACCGATGCGATCCGGATGTTGAAGTAGCCGTTGATTCCGAGTTTTTCTTTCCAGTATTGCTCCCATTTTTTCCGGGAGT
>DSAQ01000047.1 GCA_011046395.1 Pseudomonadota bacterium | reverse complement strand
TCACTACAAATGACTTTCCAAAACTCGCATCCAATAATATCAATAGGTTATCAAACCAATCGGGTCAAATCTAGGATAATTTTGAGGTAAAAATCAATTTTTGTGGTAAACTTGGGTTAAGCCTTTTTCACTCCCTCCTTCCCTTGCTCGCCAATATGTCTTATGATCCGGCCTTCGACCATGAAAATGACCTCCTCAGCAATATTGGTAGCCAGGTCAGCTATGCGCTCCAGATTAAGGGCAATAATGAGGAGGTGAACCCCTTGAGTAATTGTTGATGGATCGTTCATCATGTGTTCCAGTATGTCACAGACTACTTTTAAGTAAAGGTTATCTATAGCGTCATCCCGCGCGCAAACTGACTCAGCGACATGGGTATCTTGATTAACGAAGGCATCTATGGCCTCTCGTAACATCTCCTGGCAATGACCGGCCATTCTGTTCAAACCCAGGGGTTTGATAGTGAAAGGCTCCTCGGCCAGAAGGACAACGCGTTCGGCAATATTAACGGCCTGGTCACCCATACGCTCCAGGTCAATATTAATTCGCATGGCCGTAGTTATAAATCGCAGGTCTATGGCCATGGGCTGCTGCAGGGCCAGGAGCTTCAGGCAATGATGATCTATCTCGTTTTCCAGCCGGTCTATTACCTCGTCTTTGTCTATAACACAATGGGCCGCGTATGTATTGCGCTTGTTAAATGCAATGAGGGTGTCTTTCAATGATTCCTCAACCAGGGAAGACATCTCCAGGAGCTTGATCTTTAAATTTGCCAGTTCTTGGTGGAAGGTGGTGGGCATAGTCTTTCTCCAGCATCAGCCAAATCGGCCGGTGATGTAATCTTCGGTCTGTTTGAGTTTGGGTCTGGTAAATATCCTCTCCGTATCATCGACCTCAATGATCCGCCCCAGGTAAAAAAACGCGGTAATATCTGATACCCGCGCCGCCTGTTGCATATTATGGGTGACGATAACTATAGTATATTTTTCCTTGAGTTGGTGAATTAATTCTTCAATACGCTGTGTGGCAATCGGATCCAGGGCCGATGCCGGCTCATCCATGAGCAGGACTTCCGGTTCAACTGCCAGGGCCCGGGCGATGCAAAGGCGCTGCTGCTGCCCGCCGGAAAGACCCATGGCGGATTCCTGAAGCCGATCCTTGACCTCAACCCAAATGGCGGCATCGATAAGGGCCTTTTCCACAATCTCGGCCAGTTTATTCTTATCCTTTAAGCCGCCAATACGCAGGCCATAGGCCACGTTGTCAAAAATAGACTTTGGGAATGGATTGGACTTTTGAAAGACCATGCCGATGCGTCGCCGGATATCCACGACATCCACAGAACGATCATATATATCGTGTCCATCGATAAAGACCTTGCCTTCTATGCGCGTGCCGACAATAGTCTCATTCATTCGGTTCAGGCAACGCAAAAAGGTGCTCTTTCCGCACCCCGAAGGCCCGATAAAGGCCGTGACCTTATGGGGCGGTATCCGGATACTTATATCATAAAGGGCCTGAACCGGGCCGTAAAAAAAGTTAAGTCCTTCCGTCCAGACCTTGGCTTCTTCCGCCATAAGATTTTCTTAACCTCGTTTCTTGCGAAAATGATACCGGATAATTACCGCGACCAGATTAAGGCCGACCACAAGCGCGATCAGAACAAGAGCCGTGCCGTAGGCCAGGGGCATTACCTTTCCCACGTCATGGTGCTGGGTGGCCAGGACATACAGGTGGTAAGGCAGGGCCATGAACTGGCTGAAGGGACTGTCCGGCAGGAACGGGAGAAAAAAGGCCGCGCCGGTAAAAAGTATGGGCGCGGTCTCACCCGCGGCCCTGGCCAACCCCAGAATCGTTCCGGTAAGCATCCCGGGTACGGCATAGGGCAGGACATTGGTGCGGATGGCCTGCCACTTGGTAGCCCCCAGGGCCAAGGCCCCGTCGCGGTAACTTTTAGGTACGGTCTTGAGGGCCTCTTCGCTCGCCGTAATCGTCCAGGGAAGTGTAAGAAGCCCTAGCGTAAGCCCCGCGGACAGCACGGAGGCGCCAAGATGAAGCGTGCGCACAAAGATAGCCACACCGAATAGCCCATAGACAATGGAGGGAACGCCGGAGAGATTGCGAATGGAAAGACGTATGACACGGGTAAGCGGGCCATGCGGGGCATACTCGTTAAGATAAATGGCGGCAAACATGCCCAGCGGAACAGCAAACAAGGCTGTAATCACGGTAACATAGACCGTACCGGCTATCGCCGGAAATATGCCGCCCTCGGTCATCCCCATGCGGGGTTCGGTCGTCAGAAATTCCCAGGAGATGGCGCCGATCCCCTTATAGAAAATATCAAACAGGATGAATCCCAGAATAAGAACCACAAGAGCGCTGCCCAGGCGGAACAGATTGGTAACGTTCAAAAGGTGAGGCATCAATGTATTTCGACCGATTGGATATGGATATTGAAGTAACCTTTGATGCCCAATTTCTCTTTCCAATATTCCTCCCACTTGTCCCTGGAGTATT
>DSAQ01000014.1 GCA_011046395.1 Pseudomonadota bacterium | reverse complement strand
TGGGTCACTACAAATGACTTTCCAAAACTCGCATCCAATAATATCAATAGGTTATCAAACCAATCGGGTCAAATCTAGGATAATTTTGAGGTAAAAATCAATTTTTGTGGTAAACTTGGGTTAGAGTCACGCGGACTTCTTGCTGCGTGGTACAGACTGGTGACCGCTGCAGGGGATGCGCCAACTGTGTACCGCTTGACGCGGATCGCCTCCAGGATTACCGATCCGCTGTCCTTTGTTGACAGGCTTGAAGCACGGCTGGCCGCTAGAAGACGTAAGGCGGAAGGCGTAAGGGCGTGAGGGGTAGAACCTTAAGACCGTGAGGCGTCAGTCGTAAATAACGTAAGGCGGGAGCAGTTTGCTTTTTCTCATCGCATCTTGTAAGCTAGTGGAAAGAAAAACTTTCCAGGAGGTATAAGCATGGAATTCCAGACGGAAAAAATAGAGATAGACCTCCCCAAGGACATAATATTTGCAATGCGCGGGCTGGAGAAACCGGAGGAAGTCAAAAAGAAGCTTAAAGTAGCTTTGGCTATTCTTCTTTTCCAGGAAGGAACCATATCTCTTGGAAAGGCAATAGAGCTCTGTGAGATGAGTAGGACTAGATTTGTGGGGCTTTTAAGAGAATACGGCCTGCCTGCTTATGAGTACAGCGAACGGGATGTCGAACGCGATCGGAAAATGGTAGCCAAGTATCGGGAATCCATTGCAAAATGAGAATCTTGCGGGTAGTTGCAGACAGCAGTTGTCTTATCGGATTGGCACAGATAGGACTATTTGGCCTGCTGAAAGATTTATTTTTGGAGGTGCATATCCCGCCGGCTGTTTATCAGGAAGTGGTGGTAAACGGACGTGACGAAACGGGCGCTAATGAGACAGAATCTGCATTAAAAGAGGATTGGATATTACTTACTGCCGCGAAGGATGAGATTGCGGTTAAGGCGCTCACCACGGCCCTGGGCAAAGGAGAATCTGAGGTCATTGTCTTATCAAAAGAACTAGGCGCTGATTTCGCCCTGATAGATGAAAAGTCCGCCAGGAATACAGCAGATTTGCTGAATGTGGATACGGTCGGAATCCTTGGAATCATAGACTTGGCAAACGAAATGGGCTTCAGTTTGGATAAGAAACGACTCGTCGATTGCCTGAGACAATCGGGATTCAGAATTAGTGAGAAGATTTATAAGAAACTGTTTCCTGAGTAACTGGAAAAGATAGCATGGGGTCAGATGGTTATATGTCATTATGTGGGCTTAATTGAAAGCTCAAAGCTGAAGGCTGAAAGCTCAAAGCCTGTTAGCCGCAGACACACGCGGACGCACAGACGGAAAGAGTGGGGATATTAGCCACGAATTGTAAGAATAAACACGTAAAAAACGTAAGGCGTAAGGGGTGAGGCGTCAGTGAACTATGCTTCGCATTTCACGGGGCAGGCGGAAGGCGGGAGGGGTGAGGGGAGTCGAAGGAGACCCTGCGCTAATTCAGTCTCCTTTTCAAAACTCGATAGAAACTCTCTCTTTTCCCGATCATCAGAATATATACGATCCTGCTATTCCCCTCGATAATGTAGGAAATACGATATTGAATTTTGTTTTTTTTGAAGTGATACGAATAGATACCGGACAAATTTCCGGTCAAATTTTCACCGGAATACGGATCAATTAGAATGCGGGGTATATGTACTTCTTTGACCTCTGCCAATACTGACTTATCCACTTTCTTTAAATCATTCTTAACTTGCGGGTGGTATTCGTCTCTAAACATCGAATACTTCTTCCCTCGAGAGCGCTTTCACCTTTCCGGACTCCAGGTCGTGCTTTCTTTTTAGAAGTTCCTCGCTATCATCCGTCAAAAGAAGTAATAAGGTCTCTAAATCATTTTTTCTCATGCTGTTAATTACCTTTGCCAGATCATGCACATCAATATCGAAAGTTATCTGCGGCATGTTATTCACCACCTTCAAGTGCGCCGAACTGTTTTCGTTTAAAGATATCATGGCAAGACTTCAAAGTCAATCCCTTGCACAGTGATTGTAAGACGTAAGGCGTGAGACGAGAGGGCGGGAAGATTTTAAGAGATCGATGGAATAATGGAATAATGATGAGAATGGATTCTATGCGCAAATCATTTGCAGTATGTAATACAAAGTGTTATTGTGTATTACAAGGAGGTGGATACAAATGGGCGCAACTTTAACAATAAGGATAGATGAACAGACAAAGGAAAGGCTTGAACACCTTGCGATGGCCACTGCACGATCGAAATCCTATCTTGTGAACAACGCGATCAAGGAGTTTATTGCGGCTAATGAATGGCAGGTGCAAGAGATAAAAAATGCGGTCAAAAAGGCTGATCAACCAGATGCGAAATTTATAGACCATGAAGAGGTCTCGGCATGGCTTGATACCTGGGGCTCTAATAAAGAGAAGGAGCCTCTGTCAGTGGTAATCTGAAAATGTATTAAGTCCGGCGGTGTGAAAATGCCGGTTTTGATCTTCTTCTATTTTCTTCCAACCCATCCATAAAATTTTTTCTTCCGTTTTCTTCCCTTCTTTTT
>DSAQ01000142.1 GCA_011046395.1 Pseudomonadota bacterium | reverse complement strand
GACCTCATTTGCACTTGGCTCTCAGTTTGATCTTAAAACAGCTGCATGACTTCCAACGAACTCAGGTTGACGTAGCTGGTATAATTTGTTCATGTTCTTTGATAGTTATAAGTTTATAGCCAATGAAAGATGGGGTAATAATGTGAAACAAAATTCCTATGATTCTTGTATCTACTATCTTACTCCAAGTTCTCTTGTATTTATTTCCAAGTGATTCAACATCATCCGTAAGCCTTTCCAACATATTAGCCTCACCTCTACCGATAAATAACATATCTCCTTTATTTAACGCCCGTGAAATTGAAATTGCGATGATCCCTCTACTACTTGTTCTTGTTTCAGCTTGATTAAGATCACGAGTTAATTGAGATTTTGCACATGAGATATTTACTGGAATATTCTTTTCCCAAAATGGACGTTTACATTGAATGAATATATCTCTGCCGTTAATTGAACATAAAATGTCGGGATTTTTACTCAGTCTTACAGGTATATTTTTGGCCATAAGGCGTGTTGCTAAATTGAGTTCGAAAACGGTATTACGTCCGATATTTGAGCTTGTGCTTTCAGAATTTGAATCAGCTGGACCCTTCAGGGCGTCCTTAACCTTTTGTTTCACCAGTTCTGGATGTTTCGAACTATAATTCCTAATTACTGGGTAAATATCTTGGAACTCTGTAGCTTCTACTAGCGACCAACTGATTTTAATCTTTTGATCATTGGAAAGTTTGTGGGTATTTTTAGTATCTACAAGCTCTGCAAGATAACGTATATTCTGTAAATGGCGATGAAGCCTATCATATTGTATACGAATTCCAAGGTTTGATAGCCAGTGATCAAGCTCAGACAGAGATTTCAAAATATCTTGATATTTTTGTCGTTTCATAGCAAAGCTTCCTCAAAATCAGGTTTGGCTAACGTTCTTGGTGCAAAAGAAGCCTGAAAGGTTTGCACGAAAGTCTTTTGCAACGTGTTAGTTTTCGTTGTGTAGTCCTACGTTGTTTCTTACGTTGCATAACACCTATCCGCCTTCTATCCAATCGCTTGTGCAATACTGACGGAGTTTACTCCTCTTACACTCTTTTTCAAATCAAAAGAAAAGCAATGTGAAAAACAATGTCCCCCCTTGCTCCCCCTACAGCGTTTGCGGCCTCGCCTTCCCTCGCCCCTCAGAGGGAAGGGTCAGGGTGAGGGGTGGTTTATTATTGCAAACGCTGTGACATAGGCCATTTGAGCGGTTATACCCGCCGCAAAGCCGGTGCTATATGCGGTGCCGTGTCCACTCTTCATTTGAATTTAGGGTTCGAGAAGAGGGTTCGTATTCAAATAAGCTCTTTTGACTTGAATGTGCTTTTATTCTTTGATTTGCCAGCGTTACATACTCCGGTTCGATGTCATACCCGATATAGTGTCTTCCATCCTTCAAAGCAGCAAGGCAAGCGGTTCCACTGCCGCAAAACGGATCTAAGACAACATCTCCCTTGAAAGTATATAGCTGGATTACGCGGTGGGGTAATTCCTCTGGAAAGGGTGCCGGATGGCCAATGCTGCGGGCTGAAACTGCCGGAAATGTCCAGACGCTTTTTGTCCACTCAAGGAAGTCTTCTTTGGATATTGTATCCTTTTTATTCCCTCGTTTTCTTGAGAAGGACTCTTTTGAAAAAACTAAAATATACTCGTGGACGTCACGTAGCACTGGATTAGCAGCAGACTGCCAGCTTCCCCATGCGGTTGAAGGGCTGGCACTTGAAGCCTTGTCCCAAATGATTTCGCCCCTCATGAAATAACCAATATCAAGCATGTCTTCTATAATATAGCTGTGCAGCGGTATATATGGCTTCCTGCCAAGATTGGCAACGTTTATACAGGCCCTCCCCCCTGTTACCAACTTTTTATACGTTTCTCTGAACACTGCCTTTAATAAGAACCTATATTCATCAAGGGAAAGGTCTTTGTCGTATTCTTTCTTTACATTATACGGTGGTGAAGTGACCATTAAATGGACGCTGTAATCAGGTATTTCATCCATTACCTCGCTAGACTTGCAGTAGATTTTATCCAGGGTTTCAGGCGGTATGCGATTTTCTATGACTTGTACCTTTTCTGGCGGTTTTTGACCAGCATACAACTTGCTATCATAGAATTCAGAGGAATCATGATTAATTCTCCCTGGAGTTCCGAAAGAACTCGTTTTCGTTCCATTTCGTCTGTACTTAACCTCTTTCATGTGTTATCATCCCTTGATTAATTTTAAGAAGACCTCAGCCTTTTTTTCATAGGCTTCTTCACGGCTTGCAATCTCGATAATCTTTCCTAATTCTTTCTTACCCTTCATACTGGAAAAGAAATTTCTTTCCTCTGATAGCAAGACATTAAAGGCAGTCTCCAGTTCTTCAATGTTGTCAAACCTATAGAACCCTTGTTTTTCGGTTTTCTTGATATTCTCACCGTTATCATCCAATGGTTTGGTAACGTTCAAAAGTGTTTACATGGTCTAAAAATTGATTAAATCACGATCTCTTTCTATGGTTAGAGTTCCCCAACAAAAACCAAGAGAAAGAGATCGTGATGGAACAAGAAATACAT
>DSAQ01000223.1 GCA_011046395.1 Pseudomonadota bacterium | reverse complement strand
GGCAAGGCCCATGACTATTTGAAGAAAAATGTCAGCGGAATAGTAAACGTCATGCCCTTTACTTGCATGCCGGGTACTATAGTCAGCACCATCTTAAAACGGTTCCGGGAGCAGAATAACAACATTCCTTTCTTAAGTATCTCCTACGACGGACAGGAGGCGACCAATACCCGCACCCGGTTAGAGGCCTTTATGTACCAGGTCAACCATTACAAAGCCAGGACCATGGCCTCATAATAAGAGAAAGGCTTAAAAGGCATACGCATGTCAAGGAAACCAGGAAAAAAGCTGATTATAAATGCAGAGGCCAGTGAGGAATGCCGGATAGCTTTAGTAGAAGACGGTAAGCTGGAGGCCTTTCATATCGAGACCATCGGCCATGAGGTTACCAGGGGCAACATATATAAGAGCAAGGTGGTATCCATTGAGCCCAGCCTCCAGGCGGCTTTTATAGATTACGGCGGAGAAAAAAACGGTTTCTTGTCCCTATCGGAGATCCATCCCGAATATTACGGGGTAGAGACGCCGGGTGAAAAGGGTGAAAAACTACGAATTCAAGACCTGATCGAAAAAGGGCAGGAGATGCTGGTACAGGTGGTCAAGGAGGCGGCCGGGCAAAAAGGGGCGGCATTGACAACTTACCTATCCCTTCCCGGACGGTATCTGGTGCTCTTGCCCGGCAGCAGCAGCGCCGGGATATCCCGTAAGATAGAAGACGAAGAACAGCGCAAAAAACTTAAGGAAATGATGAAGGGTTTTGAACTGCCGGAAGGTATTGGTTTTATCGTGCGTACGGCGAGCCTGGAAACCACCAAGAGGGAGCTGTCTAAAGATCTGCAATATCTCCTGCGCTTATGGAAAGATATAAAAGACAAAGGACAAACCCTGCCTGCCCCTGCCCTTATTTACAGGGAAGAGTACCTTATTATCCGGTCGTTACGTGATTATTTTTCTTCAGATACATGCGAGATACTGGTTGATGATAAGGAATCATTTGACCGGATACGTGATTTCATGCGCATCATCTCGCCGAGGCATTACCCGCTGGTAAAACTCTATAAGGATCCAGGGCCTATCTTTTCCCGTTATAATTTGGAGGCCCAGATTGAGAAGATATATGAATCCAGGGTAAACCTCCCTTCCGGTGGCTCGATAGTCATAAATCCCACCGAGGCCCTGGTCGCTATTGATGTAAATTCGAGTCGCTCCGTGCGGGAAAAGGAACCGGAAGAAACGGCCTTTAAGACTAATATGGAAGCGGCAGAAGAGATTGCCAGGCAGCTCCGCCTAAGGGATCTGGGCGGTTTAATAGTTGTTGATTTTATAGATATGCGGCAGGCAACACATCAACGCGCCTTAGAAAAAAGGTTTCGTGATAGTCTGAAGAAGGATAAGGCTAAAATCGAGATCGGCAAGATATCCAAGTTCGGCCTCCTGGAATTAACGCGCCAGAAGATTCGCTCACCTATAATCATGGGCAGTTACAAGACATGCAGCCACTGCCAGGGGCGCGGCATAGTGCGTTCTGTTGAGGCCCAGGCCATAGCTGTCCTGCGCCGTATTCAGGCCGGCCTAAGCCGGGGCGATGTGAGTGGAGTTCGGGTCCGTGTCCCTGTAGATGTGGCCACATACCTGTTAAATAGAAAGCGCGGGGAACTTCTTCATCTGGAAACCCGTCGTGGCCTGGGCATCCACATTGATGGTCAGGCCGATCTCTTGCCCGGGGAAACCCATATAGAATTTAGCAAAACGCCCCCTTGATCATACAATAATCGTTCTCTTCACAACATCCACAACCTCTTCGGCTGTATCCACGAGCTTGAAAACCTTCAAGTCTTCGGGTGTGATCATACAGTCAACGCACATACGCTTATCCAGCCAACCCACGAGGCCTTTCCAATAAGAACTGTCCACCAAAATTACCGGAAACGGCCTGATGCGATTGGTCTGGATCAGGGTCAAGGCCTCAAAGAACTCATCCTGGGTACCAAATCCACCCGGCAAACAGACAAAAGCCACCGCATATTTTACAAACATCACCTTACGAATGAAGAAATATTTGAAGTTTAATCTTATATTGGCGTAGGGATTCGGTTTCTGCTCGTAGGGTAGCTGTATATTTAGTCCAACCGATTTGCCTCCAGCCTCTGCGGCCCCCTTGTTAGCCGCTTCCATTACTCCGGGCCCGCCGCCGGTAAGCACGGAAAAACCGTTTTCAACCAGAAGACGGGCTATATTCTCGGCCATATTATAAGTCTGACTACCTGGAGTTGCACGGGCCGAACCAAAAACAGAAACGCCGGGATAGGCCTCGGCCAGGGTTTCAAACCCATCCACGAACTCAGCCATAATGCGAAACATTCGCCATGAGTCTTTAATCGTGAAGGAATCGATAACATACTGTTTCTCACTAAGACTTATTTTCATACCCTGTTCCACCTAAGTATATATTGCAAAAATACAGACCTGACGCCGCTTCTTATTTATGCTTTTTTGTGGCTTATGTCAATTTTTACGACACGGTCACCCTGTTCTTTTACTCCATCTCTACGAAACCAGAAATGGGGGGATGGATTAATTTGCTATAATACGTTT
>DSAQ01000061.1 GCA_011046395.1 Pseudomonadota bacterium | reverse complement strand
TGTTTTCAAAGAGCAAACTGAAACTACCTGGGGCCAATTTAAAAATATTCTGACCTCATTTGCACTTGGCTCTCAGTTTGATCTTAAAACAGCTGCATGACTTTTTACGAGGTCATCATCTTTTTATGAACCAAGAAAATTATAGAACACAAAGGGCCTTGGTCACCGGTATCACCGGACAGGATGGATCATACCTTGCAGAATTACTGCTCTCTAAGGGCTATGAGGTGCACGGCATAATACGGCGTTCATCTTCATTCAATACTGGTAGAATAGACCATATATACCAGGATTCCCACCAAGCGGACTGCCGCCTTTTCCTCCATTACGGCGACCTTTCTGACGGAACAGTGATGCGGAGAATTCTGGAGAAGGTGCAGCCAGGCGAGGTCTATAACCTGGGAGCACAGTCACATGTCCGGGTATCCTTCGATGAACCAGAATATACAGTCGATGTGGCAGCCCTGGGAACACTGAGATTATTGGAAGCGGTACGGGACGTTCGAGATAGGACAGGGAGGCAGGTGAAGTTTTATCAGGCCGGGTCCTCTGAGATGTACGGCAAAGTTCAGGAAATACCCCAAAAAGAGACTACGCCCTTTTATCCACGCAGTCCTTATGCCGCAGCCAAGGTATATGCCTACTGGCAGACAGTGAATTATCGGGAGGCCTATGGGCTTTTTGCCTGTAATGGGATACTCTTCAACCACGAGTCTCCACGGCGAGGCGAGACTTTTGTTACCCGCAAAATAACCCGGGCAGCGACACGCATCAAACTGGGACTCCAGGAAAAACTCTATCTCGGCAATCTCGAAGCCAAGCGTGACTGGGGATATGCCGGTGATTATGTAGAGGCCATGTGGCTGATATTGCAGCAGGAGGAACCCGATGATTATGTCATTGCCACCGGTAAAAACTACTCTGTTAAGGAATTCTTACAAAAAGTGTTTTCCAAACTGGACTTAGAATGGGAAAAGTATGTCGAAACCGACCCCCGTTACGTTAGACCTACGGAAGTAGATATTCTTCTTGGCGACCCTACCAAAGCGATGCAAAAGCTTGGCTGGAAACCAAAGGTCAGCCTCGATGAACTGGTGGATATGATGATTGAACACGACCTGGAGCTGGCGAAACAAGAAAAGACACTGAGGAATGCCGGACACATTATCCAAAACAGAAGAAACCATGAGTAGCCGGATGCCGCATGGCGCGCGCATCTATGTTGCCGGCCATCGGGGCTTAGTCGGCTCGGCTTTTGTACGTAAACTCAAGGCGCAGGGATACAACAACCTGATCCTGCGGACCAGTAAAGAACTGGATTTAAGAAGACAGGCGGATGTTGAGTCATTTTTTGCCAGGGAAAAACCGGAATACGTTTTTTTAGCAGCAGCCAAGGTGGGTGGCATTCATGCCAACAACACCTACCCCGCCGAGTTCATCTATGATAACATCGCCATCCAGACCAACGTCGTTCACGAATCATGGCGTGCCGGTGTAAAACGACTACTTTTCCTCGGGTCATCCTGCATTTATCCGTGCGCTTGCCCCCAGCCCATGAAGGAAGAATATCTCTTGACCGGGCCGCTGGAGCCTACGAACGAACCTTATGCAGTGGCCAAGATCGCTGGTATTAAGATGTGTCAGTCCTATAATCGACAATATGGGACAAACTTTATCTGCGCCATGCCAACAAATCTCTACGGCCCAAATGACAACTTTGACCTGGAAACGAGCCATGTATTGCCAGCCCTGATCCGCAAAATGCACGAAGCAAAAGTAGTGTCTGAGTCCCCGGCCCTCAGTCCTCAACCCTCGGTCATTGTCTGGGGCACGGGCACGCCGCGCCGTGAATTTCTCCATGTGGACGATCTGGCCAACGCCTGCGTATTTCTGATGAATCTTCCAGAGGATCGGTTCTACTCACTACTCACTCCTTACTCCTCACCACCGCTGGTCAACATCGGCTGTGGGGAAGACATGACCATCCGTGAACTGGCTGAGCTAGTGGGCAACGTCGTAGGCTTCAAGGGCGAACTAGTTTTTGACACTTCTCGACCAGACGGTACACCAAGGAAGTTACTTGATGTCAGCAAATTAAGGGCGCTCGGCTGGCAACCTAAAATAAGCCTAAGAGAAGGAATCCGCCAGACCTGTGAGTGGTATAAAATGAACCATTCCTATTGAGACTATGGCCTTAGAATTGATGCAGAAAGTTTATAAAAAGAAAGATGAAAAGAGGGAAAAGCTCTGAGATAATCTTGAGGGTAGGAAGTATAGGGACTATGGGCACTGGAAGCATGGCAAGCGCGAGTATTGATAATGTGAATAACGTTGAGGCTCTTATTAAAAGCAACCCTTTCCTTGCTACAGTCACTCAAAAGAATGGTTTAAAACCAGATGATCTAAGAAAAAAGATCAGAAAGATAGAAAATAAGTTCAATTTGTCAAGAATGACGATCTGACCCCGGTGCGGTTCAGTATTGTTTTAGGTTTTACCGGGATATAAGAAAAACGATTCAGAAAAGGCTCTGGGAACTTGAGAATGGCCGGATCCGGGCAATCATTTTTTACGGCGCCGGAGAGATAGCGGAATTGTTGTAC
>DSAQ01000138.1 GCA_011046395.1 Pseudomonadota bacterium | reverse complement strand
GAATATGAGAAAAAGTGAAATAATCATCTTAGGAATAATTTTGGTATCCATCATCGTTGGGATTTATTTCTATCCTCAAATGCCGGAGAAAATGGCTTCACACTGGAATACTCAGGGCGAAGTAGATGGCTATATGTCAAAATTCTGGGGATTGTTTTTAATGCCATTCATTCTTGTCGGACTTGGCCTACTTTTCATTGTCATCCCAAGAATAGATCCGTTGAAAGCAAACATTGAAAAATTTAGAAAGTATTATGATGGATTTATCATCCTGTTTTTTACATTTATGCTTTCCGTTTATTCTCAAGTAATCCTATGGAATCTTGGAATAGAAATAAGTCCTAATGTAATCCTTCCGATCGGGCTTGGACTTCTATTTTTCTATGTTGGTATCCTTTGTGAAAATGCAAAAAGAAACTGGTTTATCGGGATTAGGACACCCTGGACATTGAGCGATGAAAGAGTGTGGGAGAATACTCACAAAATTGGTGGAAAGTTGTTTAAAATTGCTGGAGTTGTTGCTTTTGTTGGGATATTCTTCCAGAGTTATGCATTATTTTTCATTCTTATTCCAGTGATTTTTGTTGCCGTTTATAGCATTGTTTATTCATGCCTTGAATATCTCAAAAGTAAATGAAATAATATGATGTGCGAGGGAACTTTCTCGCTTCGCTCGAACCCTTCGGGGCGTATAACAAGCGGGTATCTGGCTCGGCGAACTTTGTTCGGCTCGACTCAAATCCTCGCTACGCTCGGTGTTCAGATACCCGCCGGCCGTTAAGTGAAATTGCCCGAAGCTCACCAAGAACGAAAAACTATGGAGATGAAAAAATGGACAAGAGAGAAGGTAAAATAAAGGACTTGGCGGAGGAAATCAGAAAAAACGAGATCACGCCTGAAGAGGCGCAAAGAGAACTAAGAAAGAGGGGACTTGGGCACAAAGAAACGTGGAAGGATTTTGCTCCGTTCGTAGTGTGGGGAGTCCTGTGTTTTCTTCCTGCAATTGCGAAGGGCCCGGGCAAGGGCATAGAGATTTTGAGTTTTTTCGCTCAACTACCTGCAATAGAATTCCCACCGATTGTAATTTATCTATCAATCGCTTTTTTCGTCGCCATGATTCCACTTGCGGTGTGGCACTTTTACTTTAATTTCAAGAAGGGTGGATGTGGTTCCGAAGACCATACGGTGATACTTCTTAAAAATGGCCCTTATGGGATAGTGAGGCACCCTGCAGGCATCTCTTGGACAGTATTTTTTGCCACAGTGCCAATAATCCTCAGTGAGATAGTTCCTTTCACAATTTTAAGTGCAATCGCGATTGTTGAGATAATCACCATAAGTTATTACGGGTGCGTGGTGGAAGAGAAAACACTAGACATACCTAAATGGGGCGATGAATACAGACAGTACATGAAAGAAGTACCTAGGTGGAATCTCATAAAGGGGTTGTGGAATTTGAAGAAAAGGGAGAGATGATCACGAATAGCAAGCTTCGGGCAACTCTTCGCAATCCTTAGGATTGCTTGGTGCTATCGCACTCACTTAACAGCAGACATAAGGCTACGCTTCTCTCCGCCCAAATGCTCGGCTTCGCCTCGCACTTCGTATGTCCGCAAACCGTTATACGCAATCATGGAGGAAGAGCGTTTGGTGGTTTACTGGGTGTGCGTTTGCTGATTCAATGTTTTGTATCTTTTCTTTTTTTAATCGTTCGAGGGCATTCATCTAATTTACCGGTTTCATAATATTCTTTAAATCGTTCTAACCATAACGGATTTTCGTGTCGATGAATAAAATCAACAAATTTTGTAAGCCTGTCCATTGTTTCACGCTTTACCACGTGCTCGATTTCGCATGCCTCATCGTCAGCCATTTTCTCATCAATACCAAGAATGATGAGAAATTCTCGTAGTGTTCTATGTTTCTCCGATAATTTGATTGCCAACTTTTCCCCGTTGTCGGTAAGGGTTACTCCACCGTATTTTTCATAATTTACATACCCTTCCTCATCCAATTTCTTGAACATTTCTGAGACTGCAGAAAGCCCAACTTCAAGGACTTGTGAAACATCTTTCACTCTGGCATAGCCTTTCTTTTTAACTATTTCATAGATGGTCTCTATATATTGTTCTGTTCTTGTTGCGGTCATTTTCCACCTTTCTATATTTGGTAATCCGAACCATATTCGGTTAGTGATAATGCAAGAATCATATTTAACTATTCCCACCCAGTTACGAGCCTTTTGGTGTCGTCATAAAAACAAGCAAAAATCATGAATTCGTAAGATTTTTAGCAATGTTTCACTCACTTGGTTCTTTCTGGTCATCCTCCTACCTCTTGGTTTTTTAGGAATACCCAGATGCAATTGACGACCTCATCGGTTATTGCAAGCTCGAGTTTCTTGCTTTCAGTTTCCGACAGTTCTTTAGGTAGACCCATGTATAATAGAAGTCTTCTGAGGGTATTCTGTCTGGCTATAATTTTGTCAGCAATCTTTTTTCCCCCGTCTGTGAGTTTTACCCCTCTGTATGGAATATATTCGAGAAAACCCTGGGCAGATAGCTTTTGAAAAGTTTCCGTTACCGAGGACGGTTTGACTCCCAAT
>DSAQ01000009.1 GCA_011046395.1 Pseudomonadota bacterium | reverse complement strand
TTATATTCAGCGTAAGAAAGCTTGAGGTCTGTCTCTTTCAGCCTGCCGTATTCTTTCTGATAAGCCTGCGCCTTCCTTGCCTGCCTTTCTATCGAACCTATCTGCCTTTTTACTTCATCGATTATATCAGCCAGCCTTATGAGATTATTCTCGGTGTGTTCCAGTTTTCTTAACGCCTCATTCTTCTTTGCCTTATATCTCGTTATACCGCTTGCTTCTTCGAATATCTCTCGCCTGTCCTCGGGCCTGGATGTTATTATCCTGTCTATCTTGCCCTGTTGAGCTATGGAATATGAGCTTACCCCCAGGCCTGTTCCATGAAAAATTTCCTGTATATCTTTCAGCCTTACATGGGTCTTGTTAAGAAAATATTCGCTGTCGCCTGAACGAAAAACCCTCCGGGTTATGGTAACTTCGTCGTATTCTACCGGCAGAAGCCTGTCCTCATTGGAAAGGGTAAGAGACACCTCCGCAACGTTTACTGGCTGAATCGAATCTGTCCCATTAAAAATAACATCTTCCATCTTTGCGCCGCGCAGCTCCTTGGCGGACTGCTCTCCTAAAACCCATTTTATGGCATCGCTTACGTTGGATTTCCCTGTTCCATTAGGCCCGACTATCGCCGTGATACCCGGCTCAAATACCAGCTTTGTCTTGTTTGCAAATGACTTAAACCCAAAGACTTCCAATTTTTTAAAATACATAATTTTGCCCTCTCTTCCTTTTGTGGGCATTAAAAATCCCACCGAAAAATCTATTTTTTACAGACGGTGGGTATTAAAAATCCCACCGATTTTATTTACAAACACGCGGTGGGTATTTTATCGTCCCACCGAGCATATTTTTTTACCATTCATAGGTTATCACAGATGGTGGGCTCTGTCAATAGCAAAAATACTATATGTTAGAAATGGTAAGATACATCGTTACCCCCTAAGTGTGAGGACGTTAATAATATTTAATAAAGAAAGATATGAAAGAATTAAGGGTATTGTTAGGGGTGGGTATGCTGGAATTGCAAGAAAAAGAAAAATTAAAAAATTGAGCGCGAAGAATAAAAAAGCCTCTTCTTTGCCAAAAGAGCATATTAACACCGATTATACCCCCTCTAACATTATATACGCCTGTCTTGGCGACAATTGGCGCTGGAGACGGGTAGATGAGTGGTTTAATGAGCTTGAGGCTTATTATAATGGGACTGATAAAAAAAGACTTGAAAAAAATATAGGCACAGAGTAAAACTATCTCACACATATAAACACCCAAGGAGGTGAGATAACTCATGTGCCCAAGTAAATATTACCAGATTATGAGACTTTGTAAAGATAAAAAGGCATATCGATACCAAATGGCGGTATATGCTCAAGCCAATGGTATCAAACCTACTGCCCGCGCCTATAGAACTTCCCCTCAGGTTGTGCGCAAATGGAAAGAGCGCTTTGAATTAGAAGGCTACCAAGGCCTAGATGACATCTCCCGGCGGCCTCATAACATGCCCAATGCTACCCCGGAGGATGAAAAACAATTTATTATCGATCTTAGGCTTAAATATAAGCGAATGGGGGCTGAGCAGGTAAGAGCAATAGAAAATCTTTCCAGAAGCCCTAAAACAATACGCAAGATATGGCGAGAAGCCGGAGTCTCTCGCCGTAGGCGCAGGAAAAAATATAAAACTAAACAGAACTTACGCGAAGTAAAAAAGAACTACAAACTCTTTGAGCTAACCTGTGAAGATACCAAGGACCTAAAGGATATCCCTGAATACTGGCCTCAGATGCAGTCTAAGAACCTGCCTAAGCATCAATATACTATTCGTGAGGTAAGCTGTGGGATACAATTCCTAGGCTATGGGAACGAATTAAGCTTAACTCATAGTACAATATTTGCCCGTATCGTTAACCGCCATTTAGAAAAACATAACCTCCTGCCAGATAAAAGTATCAGGCAATCTGACAACGGTTCTGAATATATAGGTGCCTGGAATGCTAAAAAACCCTCATCGTATACCCTTGCCATAGAAAGCCTAAAAGGGCAAAAACATCACACTATACCACCAAGAGTATATCAGCTGCAGGGTGATGTGGAGACTGTGCATAATCTTATAGAGCAGGAATTCTTTGAGCTGGAAACATTTAAGGATAGGGAAGATTTTTTTCAAAAAGCCTTTACATACCTGGTATTCTTTAACCTTGAGCGGCCTAACTCATACAAAGAGAATAAATCACCTTGGCAATTGGCTAAAGAAAAGAAGCCTGACATAAAAAAAGAGGCGCTTATATTGCCTCCTATTGACCTAGATTATGCTGTATCTAAATTAACCCCAGGGGGTAACTATGTGTTGACCGATCCCTAAATTGGGGAAAAGGGGACGGTTCTATTTTTTAGGCCTTTCTGGGTCTTCCCTTCTTTAATCTAATGTTGCTTACCTGAAATTTATCTTCCATATTTTTAATGAATTCTTTACTGCCAAAAAATCTTGCATTTAAATTAAGTGTTATCTGTTCCAATTCTTGATCTATGTCCTTTCTGTAATTTTGCTGCCTTTGTTGTTCAGTCTCGCCCCATCGGTTGTATATTGGATTACAGTCTGTTAACCTGTCATCTTTTCCATAAGCATATAC
>DSAQ01000196.1 GCA_011046395.1 Pseudomonadota bacterium | reverse complement strand
TGACAGAGCAGTAAAATTTGTAGTGCCCATAAATATGCCCATTATTAGCTTAACATATTGGTTTTCCTAAACTTTTAACTATGACTGTGGTAAACTTGGGTTAAGCGGTTCAGCCCAACGCGACTTTTTACGGTCGACTTCGCGCCGTAAAAACTGTCATTCGTTTTGCAGCTCCATTTATGAGGAATTCTAATGATCAGACCCATAACGACATATGTGAACCTGTATTGAGAATCCATGAACGGAAGCTGAAAAATGTACCGGAAAGATCATTCTCATAAGGAGAACATGCCCCGATGGGGATAGCGGCTGATATTATTATCATCGTAGTGGCTGCCTTAATTGGCGGTTTGATTGCCCACAAACTAAGACAGCCTTTGATTTTGGGTTACATTCTATCCGGTGTATTGGTCGGCCCTTATACCGTTGGGGTAACCGTTTCAGGCATCCATGAGATCGAACGGCTGGCGGAGATTGGCGTTGCGCTTTTGCTTTTTGCTTTGGGGTTAGAGTTTTCGGTTAAAAAATTGAAGCCGGTGCGTAACATTGCCTTAATCGGTACGCCTATTCAGATTCTCCTGACCATGGCCTATGGGTTTGCGATTGGGCGGTACCTGGGTTGGGAGTGGATCCCCTCGCTTTGGCTGGGAGCACTGATCTCCCTATCCAGTACGATGGTCATCTTGAAAACCCTGATGAATCAGGGATGGCTGGGCACACTCTCAAGTCGAGTGATGATTGGAATGCTGATTGTCCAGGATCTGGCGGTCGTGCCCATGATGATCATGTTGCCGCAGTTAAATAATCCGAAAACCGGACTCCCGGTGCTGGGAATAGCTGCGCTGAAAGCCGCCCTATTTCTTGTGTTGATGATTTTCGTGGGGACACGGCTCCTTCCGCGCCTGATAACCCACATCGCCCGCTGGAACTCACGTGAGCTATTTCTTCTCGCAATCGCTGCCGCCGGCCTGGGGGTTGGCTACGCCACCTACCTCTTCGGGCTGTCCTTTGCTTTTGGAGCCTTTGTGGCCGGTATGGTTCTGAGTGAGTCGGATTATAGTCATCAGGCATTAAGCGACATCATTCCCCTGCGGGATCTGTTCGGCCTGCTTTTTTTCGCTTCGGTCGGCATGTTGCTGGACCCGGCTTTTCTAATTGCCAACATAGGCAAGGTGTTGGCCCTGGTGCTGCTTGTAGCGGTGGGTAAGGGATTGATTTTCGCCACATTGACCAGACTCTTCGGCTACGGCAATGTAGTCCCCTTGGCCGTTGGGCTGGGACTTTTCCAGGTAGGAGAGTTCTCTTTCGTGCTGGTTCGGATGGGCGTCCAGACGAATTCAATCGGAAGCGAAGTGTATTCTTTGATCCTTACTACGGCTATTGTGACTATGATTTTGACCCCCTTTGCCTCAGGACTAACCGCCCCGCTGTACGCCCTCCGGAGGCGTTGGTTCAAACATGAGCCGCTACAAACTATCAATCTTCCCCAAGCAGGACTCCGAGACCACGTGGTGATCGTCGGTAGAGGCCGAGTTGGGCGGCATGTAGCTCAGGTTTTGCGTCGTCTGGATTTAGCATTTGTAATTATAGAGATGGATTACCGTCGGGTTGAACAGGCCAAGGCCGCCCATTTACCCGTAATTTATGGGGACGCGAGCCAGGCAATTGTTTTGGAAGCGGCCCAAATTGAGCAAGCACGCTTGCTGCTGATCACGGCCCCCGCGATCGTTGTTTCACAATCCATCGTTCACCAGGCCCGTCTACTTAATTCATCCCTCCATATCGTCGCCAGAGCTGAAGGAATAGAACAAATGAAAGCATTATATGGCAGCGGCGTCTATGAGGTGGTTCAGCCGGAATTTGAGGCTGGTTTGGAAATTACGCGGCAGGCGCTGCTCCATCTCCACATTCCCGCCACCGAAATACAGCGATATACTGACGCGGTACGCCGTGAATTATACGCCCCCCTGTATCAGACACATTATGATCATGGTACAATCGTTCAACTGCAAAATGCCGGGGACCTGTTGGAACTGACCTGGGTAAACCTGTCCCCGGGCAGTCCTCTGAATGGGCGGAATATTCGAGAATTAGACATACGCAGCCAGACGGGCGCTTCTATTGTGGGAGTTATACGGAAGGGAGTGTTTTATCCCAACCCCGACGCCGAATATAATTTTGCAGACGGTGATCTGGTGGCAGTCATAGGCGAACCTCAGGAGCGTGCTGCTTTCGAAGCGTTAGCGAAACCGGTTACTAATTGAATCACTATTGCAGGAATTGACGAGGAGGTAGAAAAAATGGCTCGAAACAGACGAATGGCTAAGATCGCAATCGCTTTACTGGTTCTTTGTATCGTCTCCATGTTATGGCCACAGGCTCGATCAGAAGCAGACTCTCTGGTAAAGCTATCGAGGGGACAAACCGTTTACGTACCGGTTTATTCTCATATATATAGCGGCGACCGAGAGCATCCTTTCTATCTGGCGGCGACACTTAGTATTAGGAACACCGATCCGAAGCATCCCATAACAATCCTTGAGGTAAATTATTGGTAACGTTCAAAAGTGTTTACATGGTGACAATTCAACCGATGCGATCCGGATGTTGAAGTAGCCGTTGATTCCGAGTTTTTCTTTCCAGTATTGCTCCCATTTTTTCCGGGAGT
>DSAQ01000054.1 GCA_011046395.1 Pseudomonadota bacterium | reverse complement strand
TTCAACAAGCATGGCCTAAGGAAAATAGAGTCACGTTTGTATTCTGCCCGTAATAACTATCCCTGAAACGGCTCTCCAAGGAGTGACAAACCAGAACCTACAAAGTAGGTGGTGGATTTGGGTCTGTGTCACCGTTTGAGGTGTAACCTATTGATCGCCTAATATATAACGTTGTTTCTTACGTTGCATAACACTCATCCGCCTTCTATCCAATCGCTTGTGCAATACTGACGGAGTTTACTCCTTTTACACTCTTTTTCAAATCAAAAGAAAAGCAATGTAAGAGCCAACGTCCCTCTTGCTCCTCCTTGAACTGGCTGTCTCAAGGGGGGATGGCAGCTATGGTAAAATGATCAACAAACTGGCCAGAACCCAAATCCTGGTCCTCGATGATCTGGGGCTTGCCCCCATGACGGATTCAGAAAGAAGAGACCTTTTAGAGGTCATCGAAGACCGGCACGGAAATGCATCAACAATCATCACCAGTCAGCTTCCGATAGAAAACTGGCATGAGCACATCGGGGATCCTACCATCGCCGATGCCATCCTCGATCGCCTGATCCACAACGCCCATAAAATAAACTTGAAGGGAGGCTCTATGAGAAAAAAACATTCCGGCTTGACCTGATTAACGCTATTATGAGAAAGAACTAAAAACCAGCGTCGCTTCGCTCCGACAGGGTGGTCGATTTGGATCGGAACCGCCGGCCGTTTTCACGCGGAACAGGTGGCCGATTTCATCGGAATACGCACTATTCAACGATTATCATGTCGTCTTCTTGCCAAGAAGGTGAGTTAATAGATAAAAATCTCAAGGGGTTGCGACTACTAGCATTACAAATTCTATGTTTTACACCTATCGGGACAGCAATGGAATCTTCATTTTTCAATTCATATCGCCGATTGTCCAACTCGATCTCCGCTTCTCCGTCCACAATGAAGTAAATCTCTTCCATTTTTTTATGATAATGGAGAACAGCTTTTTCCTTTGGTGCAAAAACACACATTGCCAACTCAACATTCTTCAATCCTGAATTATCAATATCCAGTATCTTGTAAACGACACCCCCACAGCCGTCCTCAATAATTCTCTTATCTCTCCAGTTTACTATCATATCAGAAAGCATAGTATTTCTTGTATAGTCTGTAAATCTCTTCTTCCATTTTGGGCGGCACAGTCATTATTCCACTATTCAGCGATTCATCTCTGATCATAGCCGCCGCCCAAAGCATTTCAGCGTATACGACATCTATTATTGGCTTTGATATACCGCCTGACAGGGGAAAATTAATGGGTTCCCCGTCACAGAGCAACTTTACAATTTTATCCTCTTTCTTTATGTGATATAGGGTGAAGAAGCCTTCCCGTTTGGTATCTCGCGCCAAATCGTCCAAAGCCTCTAGATCAAATTCGATTCTTTCCGAAGATCCGCTGGCCAATATAACACCGTGTCTCAGACTCCATAAATCTTCTCTGACCAGAGATGTTTCTCCACTTGTGCCCACTATGATTTCATAGGCGTCGAGATTAGCCTTCTTCTCCAAAACTTTATCACTATAATTCCGACGTGCACATTCGGCTTTCATCCTTTTCATTGGGTCACTGTCATAGATATAGACCATCATTCCTTTATGGCCCAAGGCTTCAGCCAGTTTTTCTCCTATATTGCCGTAGCCCAATATCAGAACCTTGCATTTATGAATCTGTTTATCCATCTTTTTACAAACGTAGACTATGTTCTCTTGCAAAGTCTCTGCGACTTCAGGTGCTTCCAAATACAATTTCAACTGCGAATTGGCTATACTTATGATTGGGAAGCAATGCTCCTCAATGGCCAGATCACGCCTAAATCCCTTTGTTGTCTGCTCGACCGCACCGTAACACCTGGATGACTCAACGGAGAACTCATTGTGAAAAAAAGGAACAAAGTATCCGCCGTCTTCAATTATTAGAACTCTCTTGCCCGTTTTCTTGCTCTGATCAATAGCTTCGCTCAAAAGACACTTTGCGGTTTCAAAAAAATCTGACTGCTTTGTTCCCTTCGGAATTTTAATCTTACTCCCCTTATCGCGAAGTTGTCTTTCAACTATCTCCCTTTCAGGATAGGCATAAGTCTTTGTCAAGAAGAACATATCCTCATATAAGCACCCCAAATCATTGAACTTCTCTACGAATGGAACTAAATCCCGTAATAGATGGAGCACAAATATTATGATTGTATTCTCAAAAACCGCGCGTTTCTTGTTGGTTTTTAAAGAATATGCGATTTCGTCGAGTATTGGTAGATTTGTCTCTTCTAAAACTTCGGGTTTCTCGGATACCTCCTCGCTCAAACTCACAGTCAAAGGTTTTGGTTTTTCCGATCCAGCCACAGTCAGCTCGTCCAAAACGTCATTTGGAAGTTGATATTGAAGAAGGAATTCGGTCAGGGCTTCTATCGTCCTTTCTGTATAATAGAGCTCGTACGTTATGACGCCGTTTCGAATACCAGATAGTCCTTTATATTTCCCCTGAGTTATGTGAGATTCCATCAATTTAGTGTAAACGCGGTGTATGTCAGTGGTAATCTGAAAATGTATTAAGTCCGGCGGTGTGAAAATGCCGGTTTTGATCTTCTTCTATTTTCTTCCAACCCATCCATAAAATTTTTTCTTCCGTTTTCTTCCCTTCTTTTT
>DSAQ01000140.1 GCA_011046395.1 Pseudomonadota bacterium | reverse complement strand
GTATCAGTTACCTGCTACGCCCTTTAAATATCTTTGCTGCTTTTTGGTGTTATAGTCAAGTTCGTTGCATATAGGATACCGTTAACGGTATAAATTAGCTTTTTACGAGGTCATCAATAATGACCTCGTAAAAATCCGAAGTTTGGACGGCACAGTAAAAAGCTCTCCGCCGCAGGCGGACAAAGCGCGCAAATCCTATTATCCGTTGACCGTTGACCGTTATCCGTCAACAAACAATGCACTTACGGTGAACGGTGAACTATTTCCATAGCTACGCCGCAGTGATCCGCCGGAGGCGGACAACGCAGCAAATGGACTTTTTACGAAGCCGTCAATCAATGATTCCTTCCTTCCTGCCTAATTCAATTAATGACCCGGCCGCATTTTCCAATTCGGCCTGCTGATGAGCAGCACTGACCGTAAGCCTCAGCCTGGCCTGCCCGGCCGGAACCGTGGGCGGCCGAATGGCAGGTACGTATATGCCGCCTTTTTTCAGTAAGCCTCGACTCATAGCCACGGCCTTTTCCGGGGCACCGATAAAGATAGGCATAATAGGTGTCTGACTGCCCATGAGATTGAAACCGGCGGATATCAGGATGTCGCGCATATAACGTACGTTGAACCATAGGCGTTCGATAAGGGAAGGTTCTGCCTCTATAAGTTTTATAGCTGCTGTAGCCGCAGCTATGCTTCCCGGTGGCAAGGCCGTCGTATAAATAAAGGAACGGGCCTTGTTTACAAGATAGGCTATCAAGTCGCTGGATCCGGCGACAAATCCCCCTACGGATCCGATGGCCTTGCTGAGCGTACCCACATGGATGTCTATGCCTCTACTCACCCCAAGGTAGGCAGCGGTGCCCTGCCCCTTTCCCCCCATAACGCCTGTGCCATGGGCATCATCGACTAAAAGGAGACATCCATGTTGAGAAGAGATGTCTGCGAGCTGTCCAAGTGGCGCTATGTCGCCATCCATGGAAAAAACGCCTTCGGTTATGATTAATCTTTGCCCCTTTGTCTCCTGGGTATGAAGCAAATCTTTCAGGGAATTCACATCATTGTGACGAAAGCGGCAGGGTCGCGCCCGGCTCAGGATGCAGGCATCGATGAGACTGGCATGGGCCAGCCGGTCACAGAATATAAGATCATCTCTGCCCATAAGGGCACTTATGACGCCCATATTAGCGGCATAACCGGAGGAAAAGACCAGGGCCTTTTCCGTGCCCTTGTGCCGGGCCAAGGCGTCCTCCAGTTCTTCATAAAGGTGGGAATGACCACTTATCAGCCTGGAGGCCCCGGCGCCCGTCCCGAAACGCCCCGTGGCTTTTATAGAGGCCTCAATTACTTGCGGATGATGTGTCAGGCCGAGATAGTTGTTGGTGCAAAATAACGTTACTTCTCTGCCCTTAAGATAGCCGCGTGTGGGGCCAACAGGAGTAATGGAGACAAGCTCCCGGTAAAGTGCGGTATTTTTCAGGTCAGTCAGTTCTTGTTTGAGGTTAGTTACAGGCACGGACACCTTGCTTAATTATAGATGGTTTCAGATTTAACGAAGCAATCATCTCATGGTCAGCCTGTATTTCGGCTCCCTTTGTCGTGAGGTAGTCACCGATCATGAGTCCATTTACCCCTGCTTTTATGGCTGCCGCCTGTTTATCGCCAAGGACTTTTGCCCTTCCTCCAGCCAGTCTTATAGGAACATCAATAATTATAATACGGAAAAGGGCAATAGCCAGAATGGCCTCATCCGGTGTAAGGAGAGGCTGTGCCTCCAGTGGTGTCCCGGGACGGGGATCAAGGAAATTAAGCGGCACAGAGTCAGGTTCCAGATCTCTAATCTCAAGCGCCAGCTTAACCCGGTCGGAGGTGGACTCGCCCAGTCCTAATATCCCCCCCACACAGACCTCCAGACCAGTCTCCCTGGCTATACGAATCGTAGATAAGCGATCTTCATAAGCCTGAGTGGTACAAACCTCAGGATAAAAATCGCGGTTCGTTTCCAGATTATGGTGGTAGCGAACCAACCCGGCCTCCTTTAGTAAAAGGGCTTCATCGAGAGTGAGTTTCCCCAACGAAGCGCAGGGCAAAAGTGTTGTCTCCTGCTTAATCAGGCGAATTGCCTCACAGACCACAAGGAGTTCTCCTTTAGATAGCTTGGCTCCGCTCGTCACTATGGAAAAGCGATGCGCCCCGGATTTTTGCGCTGCCTGAGCCGCCTCTAAGAGACCCTTGGGTTGGCGAAGAGGATAGGCCTTAATAGGGCTTCGGTGATGACTCGATTGGGCGCAAAAGGAACAATTGTGCGGACAGGCACCGGATTTGGCATTGACGATGGCACAAAGTTCGATAGCCGGGCCGTGAAATTGTCTTTGTATATCCCTGGCCAGGGAGAGCAGACTTGCGCCCTTACCGCCGACCATAAAATCTGCGAGCCGAAGGCCGTCGTCAGGGGTGAGTGGGGTGTTCTCTTCAATCCTTTTCTTAATGTCCTTTAGTCCCATCCATTTATCCGGTTATTTTCATAAAAACATAGATGAGAAACATAGGTGAAAAATTTACGGTTGTCAATAAAGATGGTTTCGTAAAAAGTCGTTTTTAGCTTAAGTATTTGAAATAATATTATTTTATTGCATTTTTGTCTTGACTTTCATGTTGTTCCGTGATAGAAAACATATGCAACATCAACATGTTAT
>DSAQ01000111.1 GCA_011046395.1 Pseudomonadota bacterium | reverse complement strand
ATCACGATCTCTTTCTCCTGGTTTCGGTCTGCCGACTTTAACCTTAGAAAGAGATCGTGTTTTAATCAAAACCTTTTTGCCTCACCTTTTGAACGATACTTATAAATTAGCTTTTTACGAGACCAACAAATTTGAGATTTGAGATTTGAAATCTCTTTTTTGCTGATAGCTGACTGCTTCGGCCGGAATCTTTTGATTTCGGACGAAAACTAAAAAGGAGTTTTGTTTCATGCCTAAAAAAACGGTGTCCTCCAGAAGTGCGTTCGCCAGGCGCATTGTCCTGCCAAATGGGACGGTTGTCCTGCTCAAGGAGGTAAAGGCCCTGCCATTAGTATATATGCATCTGGTCATTAAGGCCGGTTCCCTGCTTGATCCCGAGGGCCGGGAAGGACTGGCGGCCCTCACTGCTGAGGGTCTTTTAACCGGCACCCGCCGCCGCACGGCTGCCCGGATCAGTGAAGAGATAGAGTTTACGGGAGGGGCGCTGGTAGTCCAGGCCCAAAAAGACTACACCGCCATTACCTTGAATGTCTTAAAGAAGGCCCTGCCCACCGGTTTGGAGATTATGTCCGATGTCCTCACCCAGCCGGCCTTCAGGCCCAAAGAGATAGCCAAAAAGAAGGAAGAATTCAAGGCGCGTATCCATAAGGAAGAGGAAGATCCGGGTACGCTTGCTCACAAGACCTTTCTGGCGGAGCTATTTAATAAGCGTTTTTATGGGCAGCCGCTGCTGGGAACAGAGAAATCTATATCCGGTCTGACCAAAAAGGACCTGATGGGTTTCTACCAGGAGCGATTATCCCGTTCCCGGGTCATCTGTGCTGTGGTCGGCCAGATCACAGAAAGAGAGCTTATGCCCTTATGGGAAAAATATCTGGGGTCCTGGCCGGAGACCAGCATAGAGACTCCAATTAATGTCCCCTCAGATAGCAAAGGGGGAGGCGGCCGGATAAAAAAGATGGACCGTGATCTTACCCAGGCCAATATTGTCCTTGGCCACAGAGGCATCCCGCGCAGCCACCCTGACTATTACGCCGTATTTATCATGAACTACATCCTGGGGGGCGGCGGGTTCCGTTCTCGCCTGATGGACAATATCCGGGAAGAAAAGGGACTGGCCTACAGCATCTATAGCGCCTTTGTTTCAGGCCAGTACGCCGGCTATTTCCAGGCCGTAGTGGAGACCAGGAATGCGACGGCCGGTGTGGCTATAGATGAAATTCTCAAGGAAATGGAACGAATCAAGACGGATGGTATATCGGATGTGGAACTGGACGAGGCCAAACTGTATCTAACTGGCAGCTTTCCCTTAAAGATGGACACAAATGCCAAAATTGCCGGGCTCTTAACCGATATAGAGTTCTACAACCTGGGCCTCGATTACCCGGTACGTTATCCGGAGATTATAAAGGCAGTAACCAAAGATCAGGTGGCGGATGCCGCCAGGAAGTATCTCTATCCGGGGAATTATACCCTGGTCATTGTAGGCAGGCAAAAAGAGATAAGATGGCCGTGATAAACAAGATGTTCAACAAAATCTTGACATACAACCCTGCAAAAGTTAAACTTTTATTCAGTTCAACTTTAAAAAGAGGTAACGCCAATGCCTATTGTAAAAACCTCGGCTAAAGGACAAATCGTTATACCGGCAGCAATCAGGAAAAAGCTTAAGATAAAACCCGGCCAGAAGGTCAACCTGACCCTTGTGGAAGATACGGCGGTCATCACTCCTCTTCCGGAAGATCCGATCAAATCTTTGAGAGGTATTCTAAAAGGGAAGCCTTCCATGACCAAGGCATTGTTGGAAGATAGAAAGAAAGAGGTTGAACGTGAAGAAAAAGACATTGCTCGACTCCTTCGCCGTTCTCGCCTGGCTTCAAAATGAGAAAGGATCGCAACATGTGGAAGACCTTTTGTACCGGGCTCAGGGAGGCAACGAACAGGTTATATTGAATATTATCAACCTGGGCGAAATCTTTTATCGCTGTGCCCGGGTGCAGGACATCTCCTTTGCCAGGGGAATCCTGGAAGAGATCAGGCTCCTTCCGATCAGGATTTATTCCTGTCCTGACGATCTGGTTCTGACGGCCGCAGAAATCAAGGCCAGCTATCCTATGGCTTACGCCGATGCATTCATTGTAGCTACGGCTTTAAAAGAAAACGCTAGCATAATGACCGGCGATGCGGAATTCAAACAAGTGGAGCATCTGGTAAAGATCGACTGGTTGGGCTGACCCTGACCATTCAATGAATGAGCAACGGTATATTGGCATTGGTAGTTCCAATAAGGGTCATGTACTGGTAGTGGCTTATACTGAACGCGGCTCGATTATACGTATTATCAGTTGTCGTAAGGCGATCTCACCGGAACGGAAACTTTATGAAGAAGGGAGTAACTAAAATGGTACAAGTGGGGGAGAACAATATACGTGCCGAATATGATTTTACAGGCGGGGTGCGTGGCAAGCATTACAAAGCCATGCAAGTTGGATATACGGTCACTATTCATAAGGCGGATGGTACAACTGTCGCTAAGGACGTGATGCCAAAAGAGGGCGCGGTTGTTTTAGACTTTTCTTCTACAGTTATTTGGGTTGATCGCCCGCAAACCCGCGTCACTACGTGGGCGGTTATTGGCTCGCGAAGGTGGGTAGTGCCAATAATTAAATGTATCGAGTTATTTTAGTTGACATT
>DSAQ01000010.1 GCA_011046395.1 Pseudomonadota bacterium | reverse complement strand
CCCATGCCCGTTGACTTCGCCGGCAGCAAGATTACCCTTGCTGCCGGCCCAAAAAACCGAGCAGCACAACATGCATTTTCAACTTGCCCATTTTGCTACATTTTCATGAGGCCGCTAACACTTGTTGCAGATGTCGTGTCAAGTCTTCCAAAAACTGCATTGTCTAAGGAAAAAATGGTATGCATAGATCACCTCATGCATAAAGCACAGGGGGACTTGCCGGCCCAAGATATAACATTGTTGAGAATTATCACTTTACAAAAGCACGTAAGGGGGATCTCCATAAAATCACAACTTATTATTTTACTGATAACTCAACCCCCTTTTTCTCTAGCCTGCTGCTCTTTAGCCATCTATTTCCCCGGTTTAATTACTTCAATGGCTCGCTTACTACAAATCCGGCAGAATACGCCCGGCCTGTCTGTTAATGATTAAAGAAACCTGGCAAGAAATATCACGAAATCAAATGGATGGTCAAGGAGATTCCGGGCTGGGCTCCCGGTGCTTTGTTGGACCGTATTTCGTCCATAAGAAAGTAAATAACTTATTTTCATCCGATGTTACTTAATTAGTATTCATCCGGAAACTACTGTTTCCGGCTTCCTGTCTGCGTGCAACGCACAAGCAGGCACGCTTTCAGCGATCAGCGACTAGCTGTCAGCTCGTGCCACAGGCAGATTCGCCCATTTGTTAATTTGTAATTTTACGGACGTCGCTCCTCCACTACCGGTTGTCTGCCAATCGACCAAACAACAGCGTTCTTTTTTCTTTGGCCCGGCCGCCGGCACCCGGTTCTCACTCCATCAGGATCAGTCGCTCCTGTGGGTGCATCCGGAGTATTAACCTGTTGACTTGCCATCCCAGGTATTGCTACCATTCGGCTCGGCCAGCATTTTTGCTTCTGGACGGTCTTGTCCCCAGGAAGAGCTGGCTTCTCGTATCACTATTCTCAGGAAGGAGCACAGCCAATTCTCTTTCACTCCTCATCGTCGGCCAATGCGCTGACAGCGAAATTGGGCACTTCTTTACTGAAGCCGCTACGGGTTCACAGTTTGACCGCTTGACACCATGAATCTGCCTGTGCAAGAATATAGTAGACAATAACAAAGCAGATAGCCAAGACGGAGACAAAGCCCTTGCGAGATAGAGGAATGGGCCACTGCAGCATCAGGGATAGCAGCCGTTAACAAGTCCGTTGGCTATTCGGAGAATCTTATAATGTTCGACGTAGGTACACCTGGACACATGGAGCAAAGGGTAAAGGAACTAGAGATAGAAGCCGCAGAGCGCAAGCATACGGAGGAAAAACTCCGGGAGAGCGAGGAGAAACTGGCAGGGATTATTGCTTCGATAGCGGATCACGTGACCATGATGGACGATGAATATAATATCGTATGGGCAAACGATGTAGCTAAGAAAATGTTTGGACCTGATCTGGTTGGAAAGAAGTGTTATGAAGCTTACCGCGGGTATGAAAAGCCTTGTCGGTCATGCGTAGTGAGGAACTGTTTTGAGGACGGCAAGGCCCACGAGTACGAGGCAGTAGTCCCGGGCCCGGACGGAAAGGAAACGACATTTTGGTCTGTAACCAGTGTAGCCGCGCGGCACGAAGATGGTCGGCCAAAGTTGGTGGTGGAGATTTCCAGAGACATCACCAAACACAAGCAAATAGAGGAAGGACTTCGAAAGGTAAACAAGGATCTGAAAAGCTTTATTCGTGTTATCTCCCATGATCTGAAAACCCCTATCATATCTATACAGGGACTTGCTTCACGGCTGCTCAAAAAGTATCCGGAACAATTAGGTGAGAGAGGCTGCAAGTATCTTGAGCAGATCAATGCCAGCATCCATCGGGTCGAGATATTGGTTTCTGATCTTTTCGCATTGTCAAGAAGTGGCCGGGTAGCCTCGACATTTGAAGATGTTCCCTTTCTCAAGATTGTAGAAGAAGTCTCCTCAGCCCTCCAGGATAGGATAGAGGGAAAAGGGATAGAACTCATTGTCGAACCAAATTTTCCCCGTATTTGCTGTGATCGAAGAAGGATTTATCAGGCTCTCGAGAATCTGCTTGTCAATGCCATCAAGTACATGGGTAATATTGAAAACCCAAGGATCGAGATAGGATGCAAGGATCTGGGGAGTCTCTATCAGTTCTATGTACGGGATAACGGCATCGGAATTGATCCGAAATATCACCGGAAAATATTTGAGATGTTCCACCGGTTAAAAGAGATAAAAGACGAGGAGGGGACAGGCCTGGGACTGGCCATTGTTGAAAGGATCATTAGTGATCACGGTGGAAAGGTATGGGTAGAGTCCGAGAAGGAGAAAGGAGCCACCTTCTATTTTACCCTGCCTAAAGATCCTAACGCCGCTTGAAGATCCCCGGACCTTTGATCAACGGGAGCCGCCATGTGGGGCGCCCTTAGGTAACCAAGCAACATCGGTCAAAAATGATGTTACTTACCTTCTTAATCAGGTGGGGGGAGAGGTTGCCCCCTCCGTCGCCGGGTAGAAGGGGCACCAACTTGATGCCCCAACCCCCACAGAACGTAGCGTGCGGATTTCCCGCACTACGCTCTTCAGAATTCGATTCACAGCACAGCTAATGATTGTAACCGAGCATACGGCAATAAAATCTTTGGTCGCTGTAACGGAAATAGTTTCTTAATTTCTTGAAACTTCTCCCAGGAGATATAGCTCTT
>DSAQ01000035.1 GCA_011046395.1 Pseudomonadota bacterium | reverse complement strand
TGTATCTCTTGTTCCATCACGATCTCTTTCTCCTGGTTTCGGTCTGCCGACTTTAACCTTAGAAAGAGATCGTGTTTTAATCAAAACCTTTTTGCCTCACCTTTTGAACGATACTAAAACATTGTATCTGAAAATAAGGATGCTATTTAATTTGCCGAGCGCTTCATTTAAGTCATGAACTGGCCTAATGAATAGTATGCCTATTACAGATCCTATTACAGATATTATTATTCCTGAAATAATTCCCCAAAAGTAATCCATCATTTTTTCTTCTCTATGGATAAGCTGGAGATAACCCATATTTTCAGTAGCAAGTACTTAATACCCCCTTTTTGCGGTATTTTTGCCCCTTATTCTTACCAAAAAGAGAAGCATCCCTTCTTTCGGTCGAGTAGAGCACAGGCGCACGCAACATTAGGTAGAGAGTTTCCGACATCCACGCTTTCGCTTATGGAGCGGGGTCCTAATTCTACCATAGCCCATGTTTCCTGTACCCCCTCTAAAATTCCGTACGTCGGGTTTTCCCCAATACGGCTTCAAGTGTGGATTCAGATGTTACCTTCACCACAAGGCTTACAGGTTAAATCCAGCCCAGATATTCCCTGCTACCTTATGACTTATACACATCCTCAGATTATCCTCCTGCCTCCTGCCTTTATTTCCCTTTCTTAGGCTTTTGCCAATCAGAAATGCCTCGGCCCTTGGATAACCACCCATCACCCAGAGACCCTTTGCTCTGATAAGGTTATGTTGTCCTTATCGTCATCGCTCCTACGGCCTCATCCGCCAGTCTGTGTCACTCCCCCTGCTTTCCCTTTCGGTTATACAGAAAGTCCTTGTCATTCAATGGCCATCCTGACTGTAACACAGACCTTCCCTACTTTGCCTGATAAACATTGTATGATTGCCGCCTCCTCTACACCGGAGAACCCATCACCTGTATATCCCGTTTTCTTCAGTGATGATTTTAGCCATCGCCCCGTTAGGACAGGCTTGGCATTCTCATTGCTCATCTCGATGCTTCAAACAGATGTTCGCTTTCGCTACGGCCCTCATACTTGCTCGCCCTACTAAATAGGACTTTTACTTCCGAGCTTTCCCCATTAAAGGTCGCCCCTCAATAGAGTCGAATATAACTACGGTGGTAAAACGGGAATTCCACCGACAGGACTTCCACCCGCTTGCCTATCAGGTTTATAGGCTGCACCCTAACGTCTAAAATCAGCCGACGCTGCAAGCGGTCGGCTGGATTGGTTTGTTCAAGTAAGCCGCTATCGCGGCAGAAATAAACTGGGGGGTCGTTTTTTATTTCGTCTTGAGCCAGACCTCAAGTAGTGCTATATTTGCAAAAATGAATTCTTCCAGTGATTATTTATGCATGTCCTGAGCATCGCCAGCAAAACGGCATTGTTCAATATATTTGCCCTCAAATAGCCCTTTCTCCTGCCCAAATATCCAGTTCGAAGCATTACCCTATTAGCAAACCCTATGCCTGATTTATCGGGCTTCTTGAACAATGGATTGAGACGACTTGGGAAGGTCGTCTCAATCCATAAAGGTTATGTGTCTGTGTAGTTTGTGCCTCGGCCTCTACTTCTTTGCTACCAGCTCAACTATGGCTTACGAAGATAAAATCTTCTTTCCCATAGTTTTCTTGCAAATATTTCAAACGTTGAACCTTATTTTCTTTTATTTCTTCACTGACTTTAAAAGCCTTATTTAACCAAGGATTTTCTCTTACAGCTAAGACCGTCTCTTCGTTGGTCTTGCCTTTGTTTTCGAGCTCATTTAAGAAAGCTGTTGCTAGGAAACAAATCTCAGCATCTTCTTTGGGTATGAATTTGGCCAACTCGATGTATCCTACTCTGAGTGCCTTATAATAATTGTTAGTAATTAGTAATTCGGCAATGTCTGCATATTCTTCTTTCAATCTTTCCCATGAATTATTCTCGTTTTTTAAAAAATTAAGTATCAACTCAATTGCTTTTTGAATGTCCTTTTTAGGACATGGGAGTATCTCTTCGGACACATTGGACAAGCCTAACGATTTTACTAGAATTTCACTGTATCTAGAAACAACAGAACATGCAAAATAGATTACAAATGGGTCATCCGGCAAAAAGATTTCATTTCCATTTAGAATTTGGGAAAGTCCAGATGTCTTTTGCTTCTTTTTGGTTTTGAATAGGTCTTTTAACTTCATATTTTATTCCTTGTCACCGGACACCAATGCTGAGTTCACTGGCGGTTCTGTTTGCAGGGCAGCGTAAGTGGCTTTTAGCGGATTGCCTCGTTCAAGGACTTTAACTACAAGGTCTTCAAGCTTTTCATTAATGTTAGTTCTACCAACTACCTTATCCCCAAGTTTTATTACTTTTCCATAGATTGATGTAATAGCATCTAAATTATCATAGAATTGCCTTACGTTTTGTTGCTTATCCACTGACAAGGAGTTAAGAGAGGTTGACATGTCGAAAATTTTACGATGCCAACATGGAAGAACCTCAGCTTCTATAGAACCTATTTCGGCTGTTTCTATTGGTGGTTGGCCTATGACAACCTGTGTTGTTCTACGAAAGGCTTCTGACACAGAAAGAGGTGCGCTTCCCGGATTCACCATCAAAAAAATATAAAAACCTCGTTGATCTTGATAAATCAAGGTGATAGAAGGGTTTTGAGCTAACACATCTATCATCAACGAGGTGAACGGATTATGCCACAAGGAGTT
>DSAQ01000105.1 GCA_011046395.1 Pseudomonadota bacterium | reverse complement strand
TTCTTCAATGCTTTTCAATTTAGCGCCATAATTTTTCATAAATTTCTTCATATGTTCCAAACACTTATCGTTAGAGCGACCGTGCCGGCAATATTCACTGAAATATTCCAGCCACCCGGCCCCACCTCTGGGACAATTCTCAATGAATTCCATAAAACGAATGAGCGCCTCCAGGGATACCGGACTTATGGCATGTTCCATTTTGCAGGCATCCGCATCGGCCTGGCTGGCATCTATGTTCAATATGTCGGTGAAAAATCTACGTAGAATCTCATGTCTGCGATTAACCTCTCTGCCCAGCTCCAGCCCATCCCGGGTTAGCTCCACATATTCATATTTCTCATGTTTGATCAAGCCCCTTCCAAGCAGGGTACTTAGCATGCCGGTGACAGTGGGCAGCTTAACTCCCATACGCCCGGCAATATCTTTAACCCGGACGGCCTTAACCTCCTTTTCCAAATTGAAAATGGCCTCCAGATAATCTTCCATCGTGGGGGTTAAAGATTCTTTGGACATAATAAGCGCAAACAGTAATTAGGATAATATAAATAAGTTAGATAAACCTAACTATCACAGGAAAATTCACATGTCAATATTTTTTGCATTTTTTGAAATTTCCCCTTCGTAAGATAGAGGATGTATTTCGATTAAAACGGATATGTACCCTCGGCGACCGCTTCTGCTCTCCGAGATTATGAAAACGACCTTTCGCTTCCTGCTCGCCATCGATGGGTATCCCCTGCTCAAGCAAGTTTGGCTCAGAAACATAGGGGGGTTCCTAACTGTCAAGAAACTCCAACATTTTAACCCATGCAATAATCAAAATTGTATTTTTATCGTTTAAGGGTTAAAAGAGGATGTAGCCGTGAAGACTACTGTACCAGGTCTTATACTTGGCCTCCTGATTTGAAAAGGATTTCATAATTTATGGTGTTATGAGAAGTTTTTTTGAAAAGTTTAAAACCCGGAAAAGGCCCTTCCTGTCTTTTCAGATAGAACCCACATCGAGGTGTCAGCTTAAGTGTGTAATGTGCCCGAAAACTACTTTTCATGATGAATGGAAAGCGGGAGATATGTCTCTTCCTGTCTTTGAAAGGATAAGCGGATACTTTCACCTGGCCAGGGATGTTCACCTCCAGGGTTGGGGTGAGCCATTCCTGCACCCCGAATTACTTACCATGATTCGTATCGCCAAGGCCAAGGGTTGCCAGGTGAGTTTAACCACAAATGGGGGCCTTCTTTCTCCTGACAGGTCAGAAACACTAATCAAGGAAGACCTGGACATAATTGCCGTCTCTTTGGCCGGGGCATCGAAAGGCACTCACGAAGCAATACGACGCGGCTCACATTTTGATACCCTGCTTGCCAATCTGAAAACCCTGTCCGGCCTCAAGGCGAAACTGAGATCAAAGACCCCCAAGCTGGTATTCTCCTTCCTGATGACCAAAACAAATATCGAAGAGCTGGCAGACGCCGTAAGTCTGGCCAGAGAACTAGGGGTAAACGAATTGGTTGCCAACAACCTTGACTATAGTCCAACTGAAGTCCAGGACGACCTAAAGGTCTTTTCCTGCCACAGTACTGACAGCAGATTGAAAAGGGTTGTGGAAAGAGCGGAAAGAAAGGCCCGGGAGATAAAGCTGCCCTTTCGCCGTTATCCGCTCGAGGGGGAAGAGGTCATCATGTGCGAACTCAATCCCTTGCAGATCGTGTTCTTTTCTCATGACGGATGTGTCTCGCCTTGCGTGTATCTCAACCTGCCCAAGTCAGGATCGATACCGAGAATCTTCTGCGGATCCTATCACGAGATACCGAGGGTGTGCTTCGGTAGCGTGGCCGGGAAAGACTTTATGGAAATATGGAACAGTCCCGAATATACGGAATTCAGAAAAGTCTATCAGAACAGGCTCGATGTATTTGAAAAGACTTACGGCCATATGGGCCCTCTTATAACAGACTGGCATGAATTGGAGAGAGCTGAAAGGATGCTGAAAAGCGGTCTGTCCCAAAATCCTCTGCCGGAAGGCTGCCTTACGTGTTATAAGGCATATGGTATCTGAGGCTCAAATTAAAGCAGATACAGGGCGCAGAGCGAAATGCGTTACCAGGCTTGGTCTCCAGGGATATCTTGGTAGCAATACATCTTTTTCTTCCTGGCAATGTCTTCTAAATTTCCAATACCTTGCCCGCCCCACAGTCAAGACATTTCTCAGGATAGAAACGCCTTATTTCTGATTTAAACTGAGTGCAGTGACAAGGACAAACTAGTTTTAAATCCCTAAGGAGGTCGAGTTCTCTGAACCCGTGCAGGCCTCCAATGAGGGCATCGACCTTTCCGAAGCTTGATGCAGCCTGAAGGATAGCCTCCACCCCGGGGTGAGAGCAGCCATTAACTACGACCAAACCTCCCTTAGTCCTGACTACAAGGGATTGCTCTATGCCTTCGAGCTCACCAGTGGAAAAGACGTTTTCATGCATTTGAACAGGTCCTGTAATGCTGACCACCTTACCCGCACCAGGGGGCTTAGGACAGGAACTGGGAATGTAAACCTTGACTTCTTTATTGAGCTTAAGCAGATCCAAAAGTCCGCCGGTATGATCCCAGTGGGCATGGGAAATAAAGATTTCAGGTATTGTAAGGGGGTCAAGGTTGAGCTTCGCCAGATTATGGAAAAGTATGGAGCCGCTGGCTCCGGTGTCGAAAAGAATCCTTTGGCCATTTTCTATTTCTATG
>DSAQ01000220.1 GCA_011046395.1 Pseudomonadota bacterium | reverse complement strand
TACGGGTTCCGTGTTTCAGGTTAAAAAACTCGCAACTCGCAACCCGACACTCATTACTCATCCCTATACTACTTCTTCCCGAACTTCCTCCAGGCAATTCCACCCAGGCCAATCAGGCCGGTGGAATGGATTCTATAGGCAACGTCACTGGTCATTAGTCATCAGTCATTGGTCAAGTATGGAAGATTAATCACTTTTGTCAGTGACAAATGACTATTGACTAATGACATTCACTATAGATTTTCATTAGTTTCCCGCAAACCACTTGATCAACCCATTTATTTCTTCCGGCTTTTCTTCCTGCGGATTGTGACCACAATTCGGTATGATCTGAAGCACGCTATTTTTAATGTCCCGCCTGAATCTTTCCGCCATCTCTGCCGGTAATGCCTTATCTTCCTTACCCCAAATAATCAGAGTAGGCTGGGATATATTCCTGATTTCTTCTGCCATATCAAAATGATAGTTGCGCAATTCTAATGCTGCCTGAGCAGCGCCGCGCACGTAATATGGCCGCATCCAGCCTTCCGCTTCCTCTTTAGTTACCAAGCCAGGATTGAAAAATACCTTTTCTTTCAATATGTTCTCAAAAGTTTTCCTGTCAGAAGCGGCCAGCAAAAAACGCCCTATGCCGGGTAGTTTTAACAACCAGGCTATAAGAGAAGATTTAGGTGGATAGCCGGTGCTGTCGATAAGAATCAATTTTTCCACCCGCCCTGGATGATGTAGAGCTAAATCTACAGCAATGCCGCCTCCCCAGGAGTGCCCTACTAAAATAGCCCTGTCTACCTTTATAGCGTCCATAAAATCCAGTACAAACTGCCTGAAATCTTCCCGGCTATACCTTCCATCCGCAGGTTTGTCGGAATAACCATATCCCTTCAAATCAACGTCAATTACGTCAAAATGCTGCGAGAGTTCATCTATATTCTTATGCCAGGCAAACGATGAGGAAAATATACCGTGAATCAGGACAAGTGGTTTCCCATTACCCTTTCGGATGTAGTGGGTGTTTATGTAGCCAGCCCTTATGAACTCGCCATCTCTCGCTAACTGCTGGCCGGTATATCGTTCTCTGGAGTTGACTCGGTGAGAAGACCATAGAAAAAAGGATACCGTAATCAGACAAAAGGTTAAAAGACCTGCAAGGATAATTCTTTTCACCTTACGTATCGGGAATCAGGTATTCCTGTTCAGGAGACAGTCGTTAGACCTTGTATCAGATTTATCCAGGAATGCCAGACAAGGTCTAAGCTATTGCTCGAACCTTCTCTGGCGCTACTCTAATGATTTCTTTAATGTCATCAAAATGTTTATCGGCCGTAATAATATGGTTGATTCCGCTACTAACCATTACGGCCGTATGGATTAAATCACGAGGTGGGACATTTTGGACTTTATACTTTTCGGCCAACTTAAGAAACTGTGCGACCTCTGAATTGCCTACAGGCAACACCTCCATACCTAATATCAAGATATCTTGACAGATAGAGATTCCCACATCCCACTGGCCGGTCATGGCGTATCGATAGATTATTTCCTGAAAGACTTCCGTATCGATTACTGGAATTCCATAATGTGCTATAGATTCTCTTTTGGCGATGCTAAGAATTATCCTGGTACACGCCTCTTTCAGGGGGTGATTTTTCCCTCTGGCATACATAAAAATATTTGTGTCTACAAATACCTTTCCCTTCATCCGCCATGAGCCTTTGCGATTATCTTCTCTATCTCGGCCCACTCCATAAAACCTTCCTCAGGGGCAGTAAGCCTCTTTGCCGCCTCGAGCCTTTCATCTTCTGTTGACCGCTTAAGGACCATTTCGTCTATGGCTTTGCGTATAACTTCGCCTACCGATATATGTTGTTTTCGGGCGATCTCTTTAAGTCGTCGATACTTCTCAGGGTCAAATAAAACCATTGCTTTTTTTGTTAAAGGCATCTCCGCAAGCCTCCTTAAATGTTATGGTATATAAGTATATAGATACTTATCATACTAATATAGTGTCTGTCAAGGCCTTCGTAGACATTGCGCACAGGTTTATGCCTCAGATACATTTTCCCTTCCCCTGACCCTCGATGCTGTTGAACATGCATAGCGAGCGCATTCCCCGCTGCTTGCAGCGGAGTTAGCGAGCGAATACGATGTATTTTACCTTGCATACGGAGATTCCCCGTCCGCCGTAGGCGGGCTGCGGGGAACTTCAATTAAGGGCGACCCGGGGAAATCCCCTAAGTCCCATTTTTTCAAAGGGGGACCTAACGGATGCCCCCCCTTTAGTAAAGGGGGGATGGGGGGATTTTCAGATGAAATCTTTGACAATTGCGGAGTTAAGGCTTTAGCCTTTTATTTTCCATATAACGCTCAATAATATCAGCCGCTGTTTTTTCGGCATGATAAGTCTTCAAAATGGCCTGCATCCATCGGGCCTTTTCAGAAAAGGACGGCGTTGCCAGTACTACATCAATAGCATTTAAAAGCGCCTTTGGATTGTAATTGAACTCCTTCCAGGTGATTGACTTGCCGACTCCCAACGCCTCCACCCTTCGCATGTTGTAACTCTGGTCAGGTATGGTGGGAATTCCAATAACAGGTTTTCCGTGCTGGAGGGCTTGATAAATGGTGCCATTTCCTCCATGACATACCACGAGATCGCATTCTTCCGTCACCGAATCACCATCCATAAAAGGTTCGACGTAAAGTTTCCCACGAACGGTTTCTATGCCTTTAGCCTGCGCTCCTGTGGTGATTACAGCGGTCAT
>DSAQ01000229.1 GCA_011046395.1 Pseudomonadota bacterium | reverse complement strand
CACGGCTATGCTCCTCTTTTGATTTGCGTTAACCAACTTGCTATTGGCTCAAATCAAAATGAGTATAGCCTTTTTCATTTATCCGCAAGGCTTACTGCAATATAGCAAGCTCTGCGGTGAATAGTGGTCTTAACAACCGGAGCAGCTTGTGTCCGAACAGCCGCAGCTACAGGCCCCTTCAGATTTTGGCCCATCACCTATATGGACGACCTCAATCTGGAAGTTCAGGACTTTACCGGCCAGGGGCGGATTCATGTCCAGGGTGATGTTATCATCACCGATATTCGTTACTCTGGCCGGTATCTGTTGCCCATTTTGCAGGCGTACTCCGAGTACCATTCCGACCTCTAACGAGATATCTTTTCCTGCTGATGCCCGTGGAAAATCTACTACCAGCGATTCGTCCCTGGGGCCATAGGCATTTTCAGGTTGCAGGACGAAGGTTTTTTTATCACCAATGGAGAGTCCTAGTACCGCTTTTTCAAATCCTTCTATTACCGTACCGCCGCCGACCTGAAATTCCAGAGGATCCCTGCCTTCACTGGAGTCAAACCGCTCTCCATTTTCGAGGGTTCCCCAATAGTGCACGGCTACGAAATCTCCTTTTTTTACCTTGCTCATCTTCTCCCTCCGTAGCCAGAGCCTGATCCTCTCCCACCTCCGCTTCTACCTCTGCCGCCGCCGCCCGGGCCTCTTCGTCCGGCCGAGAATCCACCGCGCCCACCAGCGCCCCTCTCTGTCTGGGGACGGGCCTCGTTGACGCTCATGTTTCGTCCCTTGAGTTCTTTATTATTCAAGGCAGTGATAGCCGCCTGGGCCGCAGTATTATCAGACATCTCGACGAATGCAAATCCGCGGGACTGACCGGAATATTTGTCTTTGATAATGGTTACGGAATCGACCTCACCAAAGGCGCTGAATTGTTCTTTTAAATCGCTTTCAGTAGCTTCGTATGACAGATTACCGACGTATATTTTCATTATTTATTAATCCTCTCTTTACCAAACAGGGAAGCCGGCATTTTGTACCCATGCTTCCCTTTCTTGGTTGGTATATTGGTTATGTTTTGTTTACCCCATTACAACGACATTTACCGCCTGGAGGCCCTTTTTACCTTCGGCTACGTCGAAGGTCACTTCCTCGCCTTCCTTTAAGGATTTGAATCCGTCGCCCGCGATAGCCGAAAAGTGTACGAAAATATCTGTTCCGTCTTCTTGGGAGATAAAGCCGAAGCCTTTGCTGTCATTAAACCACTTGACATGTCCTTTAGCCACTTAATCTCACCTCCTTTCTTAATAGACGGGCTTCGAGTATCCATCCGAGAAAAACAGGAGACTGCATTGTTAAAAAAAGCACGGCAGTGAAACAACATCCGGACAAAAAGTTCTCTACAACCCTAAAAATATATTTGACCTTATTCTTTGTAAAATTGCAACAAAAAAAGTATGGGCTCATCCGGATTTTTTGGGTTTCCGGCCTTCGGTCGGCCAGTGGCTGGATAAAAACCAAATAGTTACCACGCCTATCCGCGGGAGGTTTGGGAAAATTAATGGCGACGGCGAATATTAAACTGGAAGGTTCACCTATTTCAGATCTTTGCCACAGTGCTTGCAAACCAGGGCCCGGGCCTTAATGATCTCGGCGCAGTAGGGGCACTCTTTGGTATAATTGGCCTTGTGTATGAGCTCCAGAGCTTCTTCAGCTTTTTTCTTGATGATTTCGTTGGTAAAATGGTGGTTTCGGATCGGCTCAACGGCTCTCAGGTCGGCAATCTTACCGAGCGCTTCCGTTGCTTCGAGACGAACCCTCGGAGCCACAGTCTCATCAATAAGCATATCTACTATGGCCAGCGTATCCTTGGCCTCGATATAGCCCCTCAGGGCCGCGGCCGCTTTATTTTCAGCCTCTTCTTTAGCCCTTTCTTCTTCAGGATCAAACATACCGCCTTTCAGGGCATCATGGCTAAATACGGGGATAGCCCCTATTTCCATAGTCTCAGGGTGACACATGCACCTATAGGAGGCCCTTTGTCCGTAGAAGTTCATCATGCTTTCCCAGCCTTCAACAAAGAACGAGCATTGGTCATTGAAGCATACATATAGAGAAGTAACCCCCCAGCCCAATCCGTCAGAGAAGTTATACGGCGGAACTGCATAGTCAGACATTTCCTGTCCACAGTGGGGACACTTCGGTTTTTCTTTTGTTGCCACTTTATGCCTCCAGGATATTTTCAAATACTTTAATCTTAATGTTTAAATTGTCAAGCAAGGCCACTTCTTATGAGCCACTTAGGCCCTACAACGACATTATTAGACCTTATCTTCGTAGGAGCAGCATCTTGCTGCTGCGACAGGACATCGCGGCTGGCGCCGCCAGGTCGGCCGGGGACGGAAGCCGCTCTTACAATAGGGATATGAAACCATAAAAATACAAACGTCGTTGTAGGGTTAGGCATAATCTGCTTTGATCGCACGGTCAGCAGGCAGAGACGCTTTAATATGCGATATAGCAGGAGCCGAATTCTTAGGATAGATTAGGACCTTTTATAAAACCTGCGCTGGAGAGGCGTTCGGGTCAGAAACCCGGGTGCCCTTGTAATGGCGAGTATTTCCCATGATGAAGCTCTTTAATCAAGCTTTCGACATTATAAATATGGTTCCTCAGCAGAATTTGTGGGTGCTTTTTGGTTCTGGAAGATCGCCAAGGGTCTGATATAGTGCAAGTTCCAAAAGATCATAGCTTCGAAAACCGTATGCTCTTTTTGTAGTCACTCT
>DSAQ01000093.1 GCA_011046395.1 Pseudomonadota bacterium | reverse complement strand
ACAAACGGTATCAGTTACCTGCTACGCCCTTTAAATATCTTTGCTGCTTTTTGGTGTTATAGTCAAGTTCGTTGCATATAGGATACCGTTAACGGTATAAATCAGCTTTTTACGAGGTCATCAGATTTGGACTTTCCAACGAGATTATCAGCTTTGCGAACTAGATTGAAGAACGTTTACATGTCTGGTCAAACGCGAAATCTTGCGAGCGGCGTTTCTGTGATGGAGTGTCCCTTTAGAAGCAGCCTTGTCGATGACCGGAATAGCTTTAGCCAAGGCCTCCCTAGCCTTATCTGGTGATTTTTCTGCCATGGCTGTATGGACTGCTTTGATTACATTTTTAACCCGGGTCTTAACAGTTTTATTAATTTCTCGTCTTTTTTCAGCCTGTTTGGCCCTCTTAACCGCTGATTTATGATTAGCCAACCCTCGCCCTCCTTAGAAAATCCTGAATCATCTTGAATTGAGACGCCCATATAAGTAATTGGTTAAAGGTATTATGTCAAGGTTTTTTCGACTCTTTGTTGGCAGCTTCGTAAAAAGCCAACTTATACCGCGAGCGGCATCCTATTTAAAACGAACTTGCTTGAGTTCGTTGGAAAGTCCATTTGTCCGTCCTGGCGGATCCGCCAGGACGGAGAGCTTTTTACTGTGCCGTCCAAGCTTTGACCTTTTGCGAGTTTATCTTTATCAATATATCATTTTGGTAGTGCGTATACATAATCCTGTGCTAAAATAATTTGGAACCAGAAATATATTTCCGCCGGCTATAGCCGTCTTGGAGATATACAAATTGAAGGCGCTGGAGCGCAGAACTTAACATGCCGGAACTCCCAGAAGTCGAGAATGTAGTAAGAGACCTACGGCCAAAACTCTGTGGTAAGCTTATAAAAGAGGTTGAAGTTGCTCACCATAGCATAATAGTAGGCCAGAAAAATAGTCTTTCAAGGCTCCTCAGAAATAAGAAAATCAAATGTCTGTCCCGGAAAGGCAAATGTATTGTCTTTGATCTGTCAAGTGGCTATGAGCTTAGCATCCATCTGGGCATGACCGGTCAATTATTATACCGGCAGAAGGGCAGGGCGATAGACCGGCATACCCGTATGGTCTTCTATCTTAATGATAATCTACATGAGTTACGCTTTGCCGATATGCGCCGCTTTGGCTGGGTTTCCCTCCGAAAACCAGGTGAAAACAAAAATACTTATCTGGATAACCTGGGCCCTGATGCCCTGGCCCTCGATCTAAAAGGATTCAAAACCTGTCTCTCTAACCGAACCGGCACAGTAAAAGGTCTCTTGCTCGATCAACATATTATAAGCGGTCTGGGGAATATTTACACAGATGAAAGTCTTTACCGGGCAGGCATCCATCCGCAAAAAAAGGTAAGTACGTTCACTGAACAGGAGATCAAAAGACTCCATAAGGTCATCCGGCAGGTACTTGAAAAGGCTATTGTTTGTGGTGGTTCTACTGTTAGCACCTATAAGTTGCCGGATGGAAGAGAGGGAGGGTTCCAGAGACAGCATAAGGTATATCAGCGGCAAGGCAGACCGTGTCCGCAATGTAAGACGCCTATTGTCAGGATAAAGGTGGCTGGACGTGGGACCTATTTTTGTCCAAAATGTCAAAGTGAAAAATAGCGTATAGCGTAACGTTATCATGCTAAATTAATACGGAACTATGTTCACCCCGGCCTATATAGAAACATATAGAAGAAACGAACTCAAGCGCCGCATCGAAAAAGCTAATAAAATACTTGAAGAATGTTTCTTATGTCCAAGAAAATGCGAAGTTAATCGCATGCATAACGAAAAAGGGGTATGCCGGACAGGCAGACTTCCTATGGTCTCCAGCTTTAGCCCGCATTTTGGAGAAGAGGCCCCGCTTGTAGGCCGGCATGGCTCGGGAGCCATATTTATCACAAACTGTAATCTCCTTTGCGTATTTTGTCAGAACTGGGAAATCAGTCACCTTGGAGAAGGCGAAGAAATCTCCCTGGAACAATTTGCCCTGTTGATGCTATACTTACAAAATATAGGTTGCCATAACATCAATTTTGTCACTCCAACCCATGTCGTACCTCAGATACTGGAGGCCCTATACATAGCCATTGAGGGCGGGCTTTCCGTCCCCCTGGTCTATAACACCGGCGGGTATGATTCCATCGAGACGATTAATCTGCTGGATGGCATTTTTGATATCTATATGCCTGATTTTAAATACTGGGATGAAGGGGTGGCCATAAGACTCTCCAAGGCACCCGGTTATCCGGAGATAGCCAGACAGGCCATCAAAGAAATGCACCGCCAGGTAGGCGACCTGACTGTAGATTCCAATGGCATAGCACATCGTGGACTTTTGGTGCGCCATCTGATCCTGCCAGATGGTCTGGCCGGGACGCGGGATGTTATGCGTTTTCTGGCCCAGGAAATATCGCCGAATACCTACGTGAATATAATGGACCAGTATCGGCCTTGCGGCGAAGCGTACAAGTATCCCCCCCTTGACCGGCGTATAACTGCCGAGGAACACAGTGAAGCGATCACGATGGCCAGAGAAGAAGGGATAACCAGGCTTGACCCGCGGAAACGGACATTTATCCTGTATTGACGGCTTCGTAAAAAGCTAATTTATACCGTTAACGGTATCCTATATGCAACGAACCTGACTATAACACCAAAAAGCAGCAAAGATATTTAAAGGGCGTAGCAGGTAACTGATACCGTTTGTACTTTGATGCTTCGTGCTCGTTAAAAAGCTTGGTATGGAGGGATACGGCACTATTATT
>DSAQ01000156.1 GCA_011046395.1 Pseudomonadota bacterium | reverse complement strand
AGCCTCTTGCAAAAGTCTTGTAAATGGCGTTCTTGTCATTCCGGCGAAAGCCGGAATCCAGTAATTTCAAGCAGATTGAGATACCTCTGGACACCGGTTTTCACCGGTGTGACGATTTTTGCAGGAGCCTCAATTATTAACGGATATTAAACGGCTGTCATGAAAAAGTCAACCGCCTCCGGCCCGCATAAGCCATAATTACAAATTGACATTTTCCCTTCTGTAAATTACAGTCCTAACCTGGTTTGCTTTAAACACTCTTCAGACCGGATATGGGGGATTTGCATGGCTAATGTTATTGTTGTCGGCACACAATGGGGAGACGAAGGCAAGGGGAAGATCGTCGATCTCCTCACCGAATATGCGGATATTATTGTGCGCTTTCAGGGGGGTAATAATGCCGGCCATACCATCGTAGTGGGAGACGAGAAATTTATTTTTCACCTTATCCCGTCGGGGATTCTTCATCCCCAAAAAAAGTGCCTTATCGGCAACGGCGTTGTGATTGATCCGGCCGTCCTCCTGGCCGAGCTGGATAGCTTGCATGCCAAAGGACATCCGATCAAGCCGGGCCGCCTTTTGATCAGCGAAACCGCTCATCTTATTATGCCTTATCACCGGGCTATTGATCAGGGCCGGGAAGGCCTTACCGGCGGCAAAAAGATAGGCACAACCGGCCGGGGTATAGGCCCCTGTTATGAAGACAAGATCGCCCGGCGCGGGATCAAGGTGGGGGACATCCTGCACGGCCCAAGTTTTCGGGCCAAGCTCTCGGAGGTTCTGAAAGAGAAGAATTTTTATATGGAGAAATACCTCGGCCTTAAGTCCATGGATATTGAGGACATATATAATGAATATATGACTTATGCCGGGAGGTTGGCCCCCTATGTGGCCAATGTTTCCATTATCCTGGACGAGGCGGTAAAGGCTAAAAGACATATCCTTTTTGAAGGGGCACAGGGGGCGCACCTGGATATTGACCACGGCACGTATCCCTTCGTCACTTCTTCCAACACCATAGCGGGCGGGGCCTGTTGCGGCGCCGGCATCGGGCCGACGCGCATCGATGCGGTTATCGGCATCTGCAAGGCATATACCACCCGCGTCGGGAGCGGCCCATTCCCTACTGAACTGGAGGATGCAACAGGGGACCGGATTCAGCAGAGGGGTGCAGAGTTTGGGGCTACTACCGGGCGAAAGCGGCGATGTGGTTGGCTGGATGCGGTGCTGGTCTCCGATTCTGTCCGGTTGAGCGGCCTGAGCGGCCTGGCTATTACCAAGCTCGATGTCCTGACCGGTATCCCCGCGTTAAAGATAGCCACGCATTACCTGAGCGAGGGGCAACCCATAAGGTACCGTCCGTCACGCATCGACCTTATGGAAAACGTTAATCCCGTGTATGAAGAACTTAAGGGTTGGCCGGAAGAACTGACAGGAATCCGCCGTCTCGAAGATCTGCCTAAAGCCACTAAAGGTTACCTGAGCCGTATAGAAGAACTGACGGGGACCAAGATTATGATCGTCTCTTTGGGGCCCGGACGGGATGAAACGATCATGCTTCATAATCCATTTAGGGGGCAGTCCTGACAGAGAGGGGACTTCTTTTTGCAGTAAGTCTTGCCCAGTTTTACAAAGAGGGCGTGAAATTCGTTGAAAAGGGCGGCATCGCAGGGGAGGCGATCCATAAAAAGGGCCCGAATCTCCTCATAATCAGCATCTTCCGCTATTAATAAATGGCGGGATATTACCCTTTGGGTGTAGGCATCTACCACGAACGTGGGCTTGTGTCCGGCGTAAAGGAGTATGCTGTCGGCCGTTTCCGGGCCGATGCCTTTTATGGCCAGCAGTTTTTGTCTCAAGGTCTCCGTATCTTCTGCAAACATCTTCTCTGTGTCCGCCTCGTATTCCTCCGCAAAAAAAGAGACGAGGTTTTTCAGACGTCCGGCCTTGATATTGTAATAGCCGGCAGACTGGACATACGAAGATAACAGCGATAGAGGGATTTCGTAGATAGCCCGGGGTGAGAGAATCCCTTCCTGCTTTAGACGGCCTATGGCCCGCTCGACATTTCCCCAATTGGTGTTTTGCGTTAGAACGGCGCCGACCATCACTTCAAAAGGGCTTTCGCCCGGCCACCAGTGCTGCGGGCCGAAGGCTGCAAACATCCTTCGGAAAATATCATCAAGTTTCTTGTTCATTTATTCGGGGCGGATAAAGAAAAAATAGACGGCGACGGCTATTATAACAATAGATAGGCCGATAAAGGAAATAATATTTTTTAGAGGAACAGTATCTTCGCCGCCGGTTGCGACATAGCGTGAGGCATAATAGAAGGCGCCGCTGCAAAAAACTAAGGCCAGAAATTTATACATTCGTTTGTACAGTGCATACGCTAAGACAATGACCGCCAGGCCGATGAAATAAGGATTATGGAATAGCGCCTGCCGGTCAATTTTGTCCAGAAATTCGGGCAACTGCTGAGGCCAGAGTTCTTTTAATGGTTGTAAAAATCCCCAGTCCATTTTGTTTATCTCCATATGGCCGATCGCTTTTATACTTATCGACGGAGGGGGAGATTTTGATAACATGCCATAGAAATGGGTTATGGATTTGTCCGTCAGTGTAGCTTTATGATAAAATAGATGCTAAATTAATTGTAATCTTAATCTTGATGGTTTCGTAAAAAGTCGTCATTCCCGTGAAAACGGGAATCCAGCGAATGCTAACTAGTTGAAAAGACTGGATTCCTGCTTCCGCAGGAATGACAGAAAAGGGCTTTTCCAGACTTTTT
>DSAQ01000190.1 GCA_011046395.1 Pseudomonadota bacterium | reverse complement strand
TACAAACGGTATCAGTTACCTGCTACGCCCTTTAAATATCTTTGCTGCTTTTTGGTGTTATAGTCAAGTTCGTTGCATATAGGATACCGTTAACGGTATAAATTAGCTTTTTACGAGTTCATCCCTTCATACTCTATCGTTAAATGAGAGAGACGCCGCTGGCCTTGCAGCTACCGAGCCTTTTCTCATAGCGGGGGGCGGCTATGCCCATTATATCCGACATTTCTTCTTTCCTGGCCAAAAAACGGCCAAGCTGTCGTCCCTTTAAAACCATCTTTGGCCTGAAACGCAAAGAAAATGGATTGCGGAAAACGCCCCTTGCCTTTATCCGGTAATCGAGATGGGGACCGGTTGCTAATCCGGTAGCCCCAACAAAGCCTATGGTCTCTCCTTGTTTCACTCTTGCCCCGGGTTTTATCCCTCGAGCAAAACGGGACAGGTGACCGTAATAAGTCGCGTACCCACCGGGATGTTTAAGAACGACCTGCTTTCCGTATCCGCCGCGCCTTCCGCGAGAAACAACCACACCGTCGGCTGCCGCCAAAACCGGCGTCCCGGTCGGGGCGGCCAGGTCTATTCCCAGGTGCGGTCTGTTTATCCCCAGGATAGGATGTTTTCTGCTTCGGCTAAAACCCGATGTCAGGCGGCTAAAGGGCACCGGAGAGCGCAGGAAATGCTTGCCCAGGGACTTGCCCTGCGCGTCGTAGTAAGAGCCTTTTTCTCCGGGGCGTGCATGATAATAAGCCTCGTAACCGTCTGACGCTGTTTCATATCGCGCTGCCAGTATATGGCCATAGCCGACCAATTGGTCGTCCTTGAAATACTTTTCAAAAATCATAGTGAAGCGATCTCCGGGCTGCGGTTCAGTGTTAAAATCGAGGTCAGAGGCGAATATATCTGCAAAGGCCAGGATCAGGCGGTCATCTTCACCTGACTCACCAAATGACTCAAAGAGAGAAGAGGTTATTTCACCGGAAAGTTTCACAATGTGTCTTTCAATCTCAACGTCTTCCGTATAGATGCTGTAATTATCCTTTTCCTTTTTTAGGGTGTAGACTTCCACGGGGCTGACGTAATAACGGCACTGGACTACATCGCCTGCCGGGGAAAGTTCAAGTTCATACTGCACGCCGGGCTTACATCTTCGAAAGTCAACCAACCCAGACAAGCAACCAATAACGGTATTTATTGTCTCAGCCGGTACATGATGTTTCCTCAGAGAGTCGTAAAACGTTTCCGTCCCCCTCAAGGCGCCTGATATAATTTTAGAGACCATTTCACGGTCCGGAGAATCCTGCTCCCTGGAAGGGAGGGCCTCTGTTTTTAGGTAGTTGAGCGATACAAATAGAACACCTAGAACCATAAACCAAAGGCACAGAACGGCTGCTGCAAATGTCTTTTTTATCATACTAGAGAGACCTCATAGAAAGCCGTTATCTTGTAGCAGAAGCTTAATGGAATGGATTTTCAAGGGATTGACGTTGAGGTTCTATAGCACGGCTTCGCACTGAATGTCAACTCAACCAGAGTCAATTTTTCCATTCGGGGGTTGACGTGGCCCCTCCATTTCGTTAGTTTATAATATAGAAGGTCAACACCGTATACCGTCTTCAGCCAGTTAGGCCCTGACGGCATTTACATAAATCCATCGATCAATACCAAAAAGGTAATGTCAAAAGTTCTATGAAAAACAAACCACAGAGCACACTGAGGAAAGAGAGAATTTTCAAGAAATAAGAAAAAAATGAAAGAGCAGTTTAAAAAAACCGGTTCTCTGAGTGCTCATTGAACCTCTGTGCTCTCCAAAGCAGTTCCGGAGGTATTTGGGGACCACCGACGAGAATCTTAGGAGATCACAGAGGGGAAGGAGCCAAAATCTATTCTAACTTATTGATATTTTTATTTTCTCTGTGTCCTCTGTGGTTAATTTTTTAACAATACCAAAAACCATGGGAGGATAAATTGATGAGACGCAACATTCTAATTCTGATGTTAATCGCAACATTCTTTTCGTTCACGGGTGTTTCATGGGCGAAAATGGTCAGCATCAAATCAGACCGTGTCCGCATCCGGTCCGGCCCAGGGACAGGCTATTCCGTTCTCTACGAGGTTTTCGCCGGCTATCCGCTCAAGGTGCTCAGGCAAAAGGGAAAATGGGCCAGGGTGGTTGACTTTGAAGGTGATATAGGATGGACTTATCGACCGCTTCTTTCAAATGCACGCACGGTTATCGTCTCCCAAAGAGGTGGTAATATTAATATCCGGTCCGGTCCGGGAACCAGATATAAAGTAAAGGGACAGGCCGAGTATGGAGTGGTTTTCAGGTTGCTGGAGAAGAAAGGAGGCTGGGCCAAGGTCAGACATGATAATGGCCTTACCGGCTGGATACATAGAAAATTGCTCTGGGGTGATTAAGCAAGTATGTCCTTGTCATCCTCGATACAGAAGTGTAACCCTCCACCTTATAAACGCCGGTATCTTATCTTTACCGATCTTGATGGGACGCTCCTTGACCATGACACTTACGAATACAGGGATGCCCTCGAGGCCCTGAATTATATAAAGCATCAGAGAATTCCCCTTATCCTTTGCTCCAGCAAGACAAAAACGGAGATCGAGCATTACAGGAAAGAACTGGGGCTGGAAGACCCCTTTATTGCTGAAAATGGCGCGGCCATCTTTGTCCCGAAAGGGACCCTGGATACCAGGGACTTGACCTTTGTTGAATTCAGGGATTATAAGGTCATAGAATTAGGAACGCGGTATAGCAGAATTAAAGATATTTTTGCAGCCATCAAGGCGGAAACAGGCCTTAAGCTTTCTGGATTTTCTGAGATGTCTG
>DSAQ01000008.1 GCA_011046395.1 Pseudomonadota bacterium | reverse complement strand
GCGTAATCCGGGGGCGCAAAGCAGAAGACATCGGTATTGAAGATAAGCTTGGCCCCCTTGCCGGTGCCAAAAGGATCGCGATTAACTCCTACTATGCCGGTAAGGGCCCCGCCGTAAGGATCAAGGGCCGAGGGACTGTTGTGGGTCTCAACTTTAAAGGCCAGGCTCCATTCATCGTTAAACTTGATCACGCCGGCGTTATCACGGAAGACGGAAAGGCAGAAGTCGTTTTCCGCCTTGGCCTCACGGATCAGCCGGGTAGATGCCCTTATGTAGGTGTCAAAGAGGCTGTTTATTTGGGTAGTCTGGCCGGTTTCGTCCGTATAGTGGATACGGCCGTTAAATATCTTATGCTTACAGTGTTCGGACCAGGTCTGGGCCAGGCATTCCAGCTCCACATCCGTGATCTTTTCGCTCAGGCCGAGACTCCGGCGATGGGCCAGCGCCTCAGGAGAGGTGATGTAATCCCGAATGACCTTCATTTCAGCAAGGTTAAGGGCCAGGACCCGCTCGCGGCTTATGGCCAGAAGTCTTTCATCACTCACCGCAAGATCAATCTCCTCAACGGTGGGACGTGTATCGGTGATTACCTTGGGAACAAGAGGCGGCATCCCCGGAGTCTTGTCCCATTCAGATCGATCCTTGACGCGGAAACTCTGGATAAGGGTGTTGGCCAGGAGGTCGGTGGCTATGCGTTCTACGTCCTTTAGGGACAGATTGCCGGTGAGGGCATACTGTGTAGAGGTATAAACCCCTTCGCCCCTGTTCAATTTCCGTCCGATGGCCAGTTCAAGGGATTCCCGGGCCGTTTTCCCCTCATTATCAGTCACACCCGGCCTGAATCCCACCTCGATAAGCCAGTCAAAGGCATCGGCCAGAGGACGGTTAATGGAATATTCCTGGCTGATAGAGTCACAAAAGAGCTGGCCGGCCAATTCTTCTACCAGAGTGGAGGCAACTTCGGCATCAATGGTAAACACCTTGATGGTCCGCACGGAACGGACAGGGAGGTGGATATCCTCATTGATCCTCTTTCGGATCTTTTCCCCAAAGGCATCACGCAGTGATTTTTTGAGCATTACTTCGATGCGGTGAACCATAAGCGGTAACTATAACAGACTCCATTTTTCTTTTCAAACACTTTCCCTTGCGCCTGCCTACCGTCCCTTGTGCGGGGCCTGGACAACTATAGGTGAGGGGAGATTGTAAGAGTGGATCGGAGAGCGGTTGAAGACGGGCAGATTCTTGTTCGCTACTTCTGCGCCTATTCTACCTTATAAGACAGCTACTTTACCCCCAAAACCCCCTTTTTTGCTTGACGCCACCATCTTTTTTCTCTATGACTATAAAAAAGACAGTCGACAGCTAAAATATAATGTTGTGCATAAAAAAGAGCTATGAAAAATAATGATTCGATTCATATTGCGAATTATTGCATAAGCTTTATTGATCTACTTGGACAGCGCTTAAAATACAAAGATGAGGGAATACTGCCAAAATTTGAGTCTCCGAAGGATAAAGCGAAGTTCATAGATAAAATTAAGCATACCGTTGCCCCAATAGATGATTTGCAGCGATCTTCATCACAATTTTTAGAATCTTCCTTGGATTACAAAAGTCCCTTACGCAAGGAACTGCCGCCCGAGTTACATCCTGTTTATGATAAGATGCATGAGGTTAAACTAAGACAGCAAAGATGGTCAGATGGATTGGTTTATTTTGTATTTCTATTAGAGGGAAATGTTGAGTGTCCGATGGCAGGTGTTTATAAGCTCTTTGTTTCCACCGGATGCCTTTGTTTTCTTGGATTAGGAAAGAAGCAGCCTCTCCGTGGGTCTATTGACATTGCATGGGGCGTAGAGTTGCATGATGGTGAGTTATATGGTGCAGCAGTAGCGAAAGCATATGAATTAGAAAGTTACGTTGCACAATATCCAAGGATTGTTGTTGGTCAAAGGGCCTTGGATTATCTAATCACAAATATTAAAAATCCTGCATCTGACATTTATAGTGAGTTTAACCGGCAATTAGCCCAAATTTGCTTGAGCATCTTGACCTTAGATTCTGATGGTTATCACATTGTCCATTATCTTGGAGATTCTTTTAAAAATTTCGTTTCAAAAGGTTTGCATCCAAAACTATATCAAGAGGCCCTTAAGTATCTATCTGAACAATGCGAGAAATGGCATTTAGAGAAAAATACCAAACTATCTTTACGCTATAATCATTTATATTCTTACTTTTTGGCACATTCACCCGATAATCCACTGGAAATTGATGCACAACCTGCGGCTGCAAGGGACGGCGCATAAACCGCGCCGCTCCTGAGCCGCGGCGTTATGTTTAAAATTAATTAAGCAGAGGGATAACGTTTTAGGTGCTACAGTGAGCAAAAATAACAACTATGTGGATTCTATTATGCAAACAATTAAAAGTAGCAAGATTTGTGCATTCATAATTGTAGCCTCTATTCTTATGATTGGGGTAGGGACTTTAACTGATGCAATAGATAAGGTTATTAAGTTTAATCAAAGTTATATATCTAAATCTATTGTTGAACAAAAATCCGTAGAGATGACACCATCATCGTCAAAAACAATTACCAAACAAGCCTCTACCACTTCTACTGTTGTTGTGCTCGTTTGCATTGTGATCCTTTTTCTATCTTTAGCTGCGCTTTTTATAAGATGGAGAAGAAACGTACTTTTGTTTGAAATAGACCACAATTTAATATTATTACATGATTTTTGGGAAAAATTCCAAGGTTTTTTAAGCCCCAAATCCACCACCTACTTTGTAGGTTCTGGTTTGTCACTCCTTGGAGAGCCGTTTCAGGGATAGTTATTACGGGCAGAATACAAACGTGACTCTATTTTCCTTAGGCCATGCTTGTTGAAG
>DSAQ01000216.1 GCA_011046395.1 Pseudomonadota bacterium | reverse complement strand
CTTTTTACGAAGAATATAAATGACCGGCCGGTTACCTTTAAAACCGCTTATGTCTGTAAAAATGGCGAAGCAAAACCTGTGGAGGTAAGTTGCCGTGCCATATACTGCCATTCAAAGAAATTCTTCCTGACAGTTGCCAGGGGCGCTACAGAGCAACAGAAAAGAGAGACCGGGGTTGAAAAGGCCTATGCAGAGATGCAAACTCTGGAGCAGATGAGGAGTCAATACCTGGCCGGCATCGTCCATGATTTGAAGACACCCTTGACGGCAGTCAAAGGCTTTGTCGATATGATGTTGAGTGAGAAAGCAGGTCCGCTCACGGCCAAGCAGGAAAAATTCCTGCGGAGTTGTTCCGGGGCCATTAGTCGTGAGGCCGAGCTGGTAGAATGCCTTGAGAATTATTCCCGGGCCAAGGCTGGAAAGCCGGCTATAAACAAAGGAGAGGTAGATATCAGCGATGTTTTAAGGAAGAGCCTGGCCTGGCTGGAACCCCTCGCCGAACTCAAGAATATAATTATGGAAACAGAGATAGAAGACGGCCCCATGATTATACAAGGCGACGCACATCAGTTGAGCAGGGTGTTTAATAACCTTTTTTCCAATGCCGTGAAGTACAACCAGCCTGGAGGCAGCGTTAAAATTGAGGCCCGGGCCTATGGTCTGGAAAAGGTGTGTATTTCAGTTAAAGATACGGGTATAGGTATTCCGTCTGAAGAACAGGGAAAGGTCTTTGAGCGATATTACCGGGCCGAATCTTCGCATTCATCTAAGGCCCCGGGTATGGGAATCGGGCTCGCGGTAGTCAGGGAAATCATCCAGCTCCACGGCGGTGAAATTTTTGTAGATAGCGAACCGGGCCGTGGATCCATCTTTTATACTATTTTCAAGCTCCTGCCACTCCCAAAATAGCTAACCTTTTAACCCTATAACGCAATACGGTTCACTTAAGATAAAGTCATCCCCGAATGCCTCTATCGGGGATATGGTTTTTCAAGCAGTTAGAACCAGATTCCCGCTCAGAATCGCTGCGGGAATGACAAAAATTCGTGACCGATTATCCTTAAGTGAACCGTATTGACCTATAACGACATTATTGGATCTTTTCTGCGTAGATTCCACATCTCGTATACCTTTTCCCGTCATGCCATTGCATTATTCATAAGCAGATGTTATTTAGATGTTATTTATCGGGCAAGGTCATTAGTCATTGGTCATCGGTTAAGTTGGGAAGATTGATCGACTTTTACCAGTGACTAATGACTATTGACTAATGACCTTCACTATAGGAGGCGTTATACCTGTAAAAATGAATGAAGAAAGGGCACTAGATGAAACTAGCCATAATTGGTCTGCCCAGTTCCGGTAAAACCACACTCTTTAACGCCCTGACCAGAGGACACGCAGCGATATCTGCGGGGGGACGCTCCAGGGAAGCTAATATTGGTGTGGTAAGGGTGCCGGATGACCGTGTGGACCTGCTTTCCACCATGTATGAACCCCAAAAGACTATCTATGCCTACGTTGAGTATGTGGATGTAGGCGGCTTTGATAGCTCTGGTGAAAAAGACAAACCTCTCGATGAAAAACTGTGGAATCTTGTGCGGCCGGTAGATGCTATCGTGCTTGTAGCCCGTAATTTTGAGATAGGCGGCATTGCACCTACGGCCTGGTCTGATATAGGGAAGGTAGAATGTGAAGTTATACTGGCTGACCTTATAGTGGTAGAAAAGAGGCTTGCCAGGATAGAGGAAGATAAAAAAAGGGGAAGGAAGATAAACGAAGAAGAGCATAATCTACTTTCCAGGTGTCTTACTGCACTGGAAGAGGAAAAACCTCTGCGTTCCCTCAGTGAAGAAGTAGCGTCTTCACCCCTCCTCAAAGGATTTGCCTTCCTTTCGGCAAAACCAATCTTGTGGATTATCAATAACGGAGAGAAATATACAAAGGTGGAGATTTCCGAAGTGCCGCCCAACACCGTGGTCACCGAGGTCTGCGGCCAGCTTGAGATGGAGCTTGCGCAGTTGAGCCCCGAGGAGTCCGAAGTTTTCCGCGGCGGTCTGGAGGTGAACGCTGAACCGGCCTTGCAAAGAATTATACGTCACTCCTATGCCCTTTTGGGACTTATTTCTTTCTTTACCGTAGGAAAGGATGAGGTGCGTGCCTGGACAATTACGAAAGGCACGCCTGCCCAGGCGGCGGCGGGCGTAATACATTCCGATATAGAGAAGGGGTTTATTCGGGCCGAGGTCTTAGCGTATGATGATCTTGTAGAGTTCGGTTCCTATGCCCAGGCCCAGAAGAAGGGACGGGTTCGGCTGGAAGGCCGGGACTACATCGTCCAGGATGGCGACATAATAAACTTCCGGTTTAATGTATAGGACACCCCGCAAGAAAATTCCAAAAAATCTGTAGAATCTTACCCAAAATCCTGCTAAGCTCATTCGGAAAGTAGTCATTAGTTCCCATCCAGAAACCCTATATTCCCTCCCCCTTTGACGGGGGAGGGCTAGGGTGGGGGTGAAAAGGTCGTGCAATTTCAAGATGTTCCCCCTCCCCTTCATCCCCTCCCGCCAGGGGAGGGGAGTTTTCGGATGAAAACTAATTGGCTCATTGCCAACACCATTAACTGTGAAAATCTGGTCAGTTAAAATAGAGAAGGTCTGAGGACACCGGTTTTGACGTTATTGGTTATCTTATTTATAGCTTTTGGTTTGATGCTCGGTTTTTTTACCAAAGGTCAAGCCCTTAGAAAATTAGGGAGAGTGCTGCTGATAGCTGCTTTCGTCCCCATTTTTATTGGTGTGGGAAAAGGGTACTTCTATCAATTGTCTTCAGGACAAAAACTGATATTTGCGGTAGCCGTATCAACTGTTGGTATTTTTGTAGTATTGAGAATCTTGCTGGGCAAAGATTTAT
>DSAQ01000254.1 GCA_011046395.1 Pseudomonadota bacterium | reverse complement strand
CAGACAATACTCCCGGAAAAAATGGGAGCAATACTGGAAAGAAAAACTCGGAATCAACGGCTACTTCAACATCCGGATCGCATCGGTTGAATTGTCACCATGTAAACACTTTTGAACGTTACCCAATAATTACATAGAAAGTCTGAAAAATATCTTTCCAGATAGCAGTCCGGTCTCTGTTACCTCTGAAACGATAACGGGAGAAGATTGGGCACATGCCTGGAAGAGCTTTTTTAAGCCCATGCGTCTCACCGAAAGAATTGTGGTCAGGCCCTCGTGGGAGGACTTTGTTGCCGGGCCAGGCGACATCGTCCTGGAAATAGATCCCGGAATGGCCTTCGGCACGGGGTCACATGCCAGTACCTATCTCTCCCTGCGCGCCTTGGAGGACATAATCCTAGCCGATGCATTTCGTAACAAATTTCCACAAACCAAGGTACTGGATGTAGGCACAGGTACAGGCATACTGGGGATGGCAGCAGCGAAACTTGGAGCATATCGCGTCCTAGGCATAGATATAGACCCGGAAGCAGTTAAGATAGCATCTGAAAACGTACAGAGAAATGCCCTGGTAGATAAGATGGTCGTTATCAGCCAAAATTTAACAGAGATAACGGGAAATTTTTCCATTATCCTGGCAAACATTACATATCTCGAACTTGTCAGGCTCTGTCCCTTACTCTTTGCCCGGTTGGAAGAAGAAGGCATCCTCATCCTCTCTGGCATACTCGCAGACCAGATCCAGGATTTACTGGGCGTATATCAAAGGCATGGATTTAACCTGTTCTCTACATCCCGGGAGGGGGAATGGTTCTGTACCGTGCTAACTAAGATCAGTCGGTGACCATGAGACGATTTTTCGTATCACGTGATGCATTCGCGGAAGAAACTGCCGTAATTAGTGGCTCTGACGCCCATCATATAAGAAACGTTCTCAGGCTCAAATGCGGCGACCGTATCAGGGTCTTTGATGGCAGCGGCCTGGAATATATGGCCACGATATCCTCCATGACCGATACCTGTGTGGGGTTAAGACTTGGAGAAAAAATAATTTCTGCAGAAGAAAGCGCTTTCCGCCTCTCTATCGGACAGGCCCTCTTAAAGGCCCCAAAGATGGACTTCATTGTCCAAAAGATGACAGAGTTAGGGGTCTTCGCCCTATATCCGCTTATGTGCGAGAGGTCCATCCCCTCTGGAGACATAAAAAAATTGTCTCACAAAAAAAAAACAGATGGGAGAAGATAGCTATCGAGGCCGCCAAACAATGCAATCGGCATATACTACCTATTATTCATGACGTACAACATCTGACCTCTACATTAGCTGATTGCCAAAAAAACGACCTTAAGATTATACTATGGGAGAAAGTTTCCGATAACAACTTAAAAGGGGTTTTAACTCAGGCCCCGGCACCTGAAAAGGTATGTGTCCTAATCGGCCCGGAAGGGGGGTTTACATCTCGTGAGGTAGAAGAAGCTGCCCGGGCCGGTTTCATCCCCGTGGGCCTGGGGCGGCGTGTCTTACGGGCCGAGACGGCAACGCTGGCCATCATAAGTATAATTCAGTATGAACTCGGCCATATCTAAAATAAGAGGGAAAAACCATGAAATGTCCCAAATGTGGTTTTACTGGCCCGGATTACGCAGACTTGTGCAAAAAATGCAACTATGATCTGATAGAGGCCAGGAAGTTATTAGGTATTACACTGGTTAAGCCCGGCCAGGAATCTTTTTTATCACAACTTATGCGTCCGGCAACTGGATCACGCGAAGGGCAAAAGGTTCCTGCCGCCGCTCCCAAGATATCCCCGCCTGCGGGAGAGGAGATATCCATGAGTTCTATTGAGCCAGCCGAAGAGCCTCCACAGTCTCCGCCTATTGATCTCTCCCAGATTGATTTTTCAGACCTGGAAGATGAGGTCACACCAGAACCCATGGCAGAGGAAACAGCATCAGAAAGCGAAGGGATAACCATGGCCGAAACAGACCTGGGGCTCCCGGAGATTGATCTATCAAATCTGGAGCTGGAATCTTCCACATCAGAGGAGGTCGCGTCCGCAGAGAAGACAGCAATCCCTCCCGCCGTAACAGATGAGATCAGTCTTGATGGATTACTCGAAGCCGAGGAGTCAGAGATACAATTTGAGGAAATACTGAGTGACGAGAAAAGCCCGAAAGAAGATAAGGACACAGATGATGACAGTGATCTTACCCCACCCTCTTCATCTGGCGCTGGCGAGACACCAAAAAAGAGGGGCAAAAGGGGTGCTAAGGGCGGAGGTTTTAAGTCTGGCCTGGAATTTTCGGGCGCTAACCTTTACCTCCAGCGGGCCGGTTTCTGGCAGAGATTGCTGGCCTTCTCCTTTGACTGCTGTCTCATCCACCTGATAATGCTGTTCTTCTTATTAGGAACGGCCATCGCCGTTAAAACCAGCCTGGACTATAGCTCCGGTTTCTCATGGCCATCGGCCTTACAACTGCTGGGTACGTTATTTTTGCCTTTTCAACTTACCATGCTTCTTACGGTAATCACCTATTTTACCTTTTTCCATGGATACACCGGACAGACGCCGGGCAAGCAACTCTTCGGCCTGAAGGTGGTCCACACCTCCGGGCTTCCCCTTACCTTTGGCCAGGCCTTTTTACGCTGGGCCGGCTATATTCTCTCCTCATTACCTCTGAATCTGGGGTTCCTCTGGGTGGCCATCGACAAAAATAAACAAGGGTGGCATGATAAGCTAACGGACACTTACGTGATACGCACACTGTAGCAGTGACTTGGAATGGCGGGATAGTGGGCAATAAAAGCGCACTCGTCTGAGCCTTGAGCCTTCGCCTTTCTTACTATAGGCAACGTCACTGGTCACTGGAAGAAGTCATAGGTCATTAGCCCATCTTCCGCAGTTAGCACCGATATTTTGCAAAAAAGCGGTGGGCATTTTCGGAAAAATGTAGTGATTTCAACCCTGCTCTTTGAAAAACAGAATGTAGTGCAGAAAGCCCCCTTG
>DSAQ01000191.1 GCA_011046395.1 Pseudomonadota bacterium | reverse complement strand
TTGTTTTCAAAGAGCAAACTGAAACTACCTGGGGCCAATTTAAAAATATTCTGACCTCATTTGCACTTGGCTCTCAGTTTGATCTTAAAACAGCTGCATGACTTTTTACGAGGTCATCAAGGTTAATAGGGGTCGAAAATTTCATTAACGCACAAAATTACGTACCGGGGTCTCGCAACACCCCTGGAACGGAGCCCGGCGATTGCTTTTGCGGGAACCCGCCCGGTGTAACCGATAAGACACGGCAAGGCTTTGCTGCTGTCCTGGCAGGCGCTTCCCGACCGGGTTTCCATAAGACTCCAGAGATCGCGCCCCCAGCGAACCCCGTTGTTCTCCCGACTTTTTCTCTGAGGCAACCAACCCATGCGGTATCCAGCTTAGAGGCGGTAGCCGCATACAGGCAACAGGCCAATCAACACGAGAATACCGGCCAGATGCGGGACCTTGAAAAATACAGGGACGATCAGCTCCTCAGTAACCCGGGCGGTGACCACTACTATCTGGGAGAGAAAAGGGTGGTCGCCCATCCCAAGGATCAGGAGTCCTTTTTGGGACGGATAGCGAAAGATGTTTCTGACTCTTTTGATAATGTTAAGAATTTCTTTCAGGATCTTTGGGGCGGAGCCAATACTCACTACCGGGATCAAAATAATCAGATCCAGGAGACGACCAGACGCGGATTGATCGGCTCGGTTGTTGACTTCTTCAAGGATATGGGGAGCGCCTTGACCTTTGGCATGTGGCGCCCGGATGGGGAAACTGCACCTCAGGGCGTCGGAGAACGTCTGGTTTTCTCTGTATCCAAGGTAAAAGAGGCCATTTTCGGGGACCTCATCCAGGGAGTAACCGGGAGCGTCAATCACATGGTAGAAGATCTTGTTCTCGCAGGCTGGAACCTTGTGGAAGTCATCCCCGATGCAACCATCGGAAATTTTGAAGCTGGCAGAAAGCTTACCACAAACATTTTTGATAACGGTCAGGTAATCATAGACTATTTGACCGATGTTCTGCCATCTGGAGAGGCATGGCTCAGGGTCCATTCTCCAAATTTCAAAGAAAAAAGTGCCCCCGTATTGTACAACTTAAGCCTGCCTGAGCACTACAAAGGTGATGCCCGGTGGCAGTGCATAAGGAATACCCCTTTCCGAAAAACTATCGAGACCATAGGTTCACTCCTGGCGGACATAGTAACCCTGGGCATTGTGGGAAAGATAGATGTCTTGAGTGAAGAACCCAGGCGAAGACCTTGATCGCGCCCCTGTAGGATCAAATTGTTGCGTGAAAACCTTGAACGGACGAGGATCCGTTCGGCCCATCCCGATTAGGATATCCATCCGACCTCCTATGGGCAAACCTCGAACTATTGCCGCAGACTTTTGCATTGTGCTGACAGGACAAGATGATCTTAAAGGATAGTTGCCAGGCACGCGTGCGATATGCGATAATAATCCGTGGGACACAGGCTCGGAAGGCTTGAGGAGGATTGAAGTCATCGACCGGGCAGATATCCGGGAGGGGGACGATGTTCGGAAAACGGATTACTCTGTTTAGACTCCTTGGATTTGAGGTAAGGATAGATCTCAGTTGGGTAGTCATTGCCGTCCTCATTACCTGGTCGCTTGCCTTAAGGCTCTTCCCCGGGTATTACAAGGGCCTTTCGAAAACAACGTATTGGTGGATGGGCATTGCGGGTGCACTGGGACTTTTTGTCTCGATCATCTTTCACGAACTCTGCCACTCCCTCGTGGCCAGAAGGTATGGCCTGCCCATGAAAGGCATTACCCTGTTTATTTTCGGTGGCGTGGCGGAGATGGATGAGGAACCCCCGAGCGCAAAAGCCGAGTTTATGATGGCGGCTGCCGGTCCTCTCTCGAGTATCGTCCTTAGTTCGGCTTGTTACGGAATTTTCATCCTGGGCAAGGAAAGCGGATGGCCGAATCCGATTGCCGGCGTCATCGGTTATTTGACGTACATAAACGGCATTCTGGCCGTTTTCAACCTCCTGCCTGCTTTTCCCCTGGATGGTGGGCGCATGCTCCGGTCGGTCCTCTGGGGTTGGAAAAGAAATCTCCGATGGGCAACCCGCGTTGCGTCTCAGATCGGTTTGGGATTTGGGATGGTACTCATCATTTTGGGAATCTTGCAGGTTTTTCTCGGGAATTTTATCGGCGGAATATGGTGGTTCATGATTGGCATATTCCTGCAAAATGCAGCCCGCTCGTCCTACCAGCAGGTGCTCACGCGCCAGGCCTTCGAGGGCAAGAAGGTGAGACGTTTCATGAAATCCGACGTTGTGACCGTTTCATCCTCGATCTCCATAGCGCAGCTTGTGGAGGATTACATCTATAAGCATCATTTTAAAATGTACCCCGTGGTTGACAGAGGGAGGCTGGTGGGGTGCGTCAGCCTCCAGCAGGTAAAGGAGGTCCCCCAGGAAGAGTGGAACCAGCGTACCGTGCGCGAGATTATGCGGCAATGCTCGCCGGAGAATACCATTGGTCCGGAAGTCGATGCCATGAAGGCCCTGTCGATTATTAGCCGGACGCGAAACAGCCGGCTGATGGTGGTCGAAGGCGACCGGCTGGTCGGCATCGTGTCGCTCAAAGATATGTTAAACCTGCTCTCGCTTAAAATGGATCTTGAGGGCTATAAGGGATAGGCTGTACGATTATCAGCCAGCATACCCATGGCGGCGCTTTGGCCGTTTCCTGAGATTGTTTTGAGCACTAACGAGATGACCAGAGTCTTTGCGTTATGAGATTGAAGATTTTCTGCCATAAAAAACCTGTCTGCGTGTCCGCACAGGCAGGCACGAAATTTAGAACTAAGGGCCTAATTGATGGTTTCGTAAAAAGCTAATTTATACCGTTAACGGTATAAATTAGCTTTTTACGAGGTCATCCTAATTAGTTGGTAACGTTCAAAAGTGTTTACATGGTCTAAAAATTGATTAAATCACGATCTCTTTCTATGGTTAGAGTTCCCCAACAAAAACCAAGAGAAAGAGATCGTGATGGAACAAGAAATACATAT
>DSAQ01000169.1 GCA_011046395.1 Pseudomonadota bacterium | reverse complement strand
GTTTTCAAAGAGCAAACTGAAACTACCTGGGGCCAATTTAAAAATATTCTGACCTCATTTGCACTTGGCTCTCAGTTTGATCTTAAAACAGCTGCATGACTTTTTACGAGGTCATCAATATTGGTGGCAATGGAATGAACGTAACAATCTTGAAGGCTATTCCAAGTCAGATGACCGGCATATATTCACATGGCAACCACATGGTTCGCAGTTCACAATTATAGAGGACGTTCCCAAGGAGCGTCTTGCCATTAAAATCAAAGAACCCCCAGTCCTTGACAGAGATGCTGTATTGCAATCTATCAAGTTCGACGAATCTTGGGTTCAAGTCTTGTAATGGCCGATACCGTCACCCCTAAAGAACGTTCCCAGATAATGGCAAAAGTAAAGGGGAGTGGTAACAAATCAACCGAATTAAAATTAATAAAGTTCTTCAAAGAGTACGGCATAAAAGGCTGGAGGCGTAAATATCCACTTTCTGGTAATCCGGACTTTGTAATTCCCAAGGCTCGTTTGGCTATATTTGTTGATGGTTGTTTTTGGCATGGATGCAAGGAACATTGCCGTCTACCTGCTACAAATCGTGAGTATTGGGTATCGAAGATTGACAACAACATCAAAAGAGACAAGAAAATTAACAAAGACCTTGCAGGCAAAAAATGGTTTGTTATTAGAATTTGGGAACACGAACTGAAAAAGAGTAACTACCAGAAAAAACTTAAAAAAATAAAAGACCTTGTCGAACAAGGTGCTGCACATTGACCGCAAGGGGCGCGGGCTTATAGCCTGTTGCCCCTTTTGTGTTTCCGGTGGTTTTTGCAACCGCTGAGTCCCCTTGCGGCAAGTGAGCTTGGTCGTTCCGGAACTTAAGTATCCCTTGAAGATAGTCGTCTCTGTTGAAGAAGATTTAATAACAGTAATAACAAACTATCCACTAAAGAAAGGGAGGAAGAAATGAGAGTCCATTACGACAATGAAATTGATGCTATATATATTAAATTAGGAAATCAGAAACCTGACGGCGTTGTTGAAATTTCTGAGGGTGTTAATTTAGATATGACATCTGAGGATAAGATAGTCGGAATAGAAATTCTTAATGCTTCCAAGAAAATGAATATTAAAACAATTCTCTCCTACGAACTCGAACTTGATAATAAATTGATTCGAAAAAGCGCCTGATCGGGTAACCAGGGGCTTCTCTCCCCCGGTCCACCGTAGGCGGGCTGCGGGAAGCTTCAATAACAGATTCTTATTTTTATGCAGCGACTGCATAATATTGTTATCGGCGATATAAAACGGCTACTTTACCCCCCAAACCCCACAAAAAACCCATTTTTGCTTGACGCCACCCTCTTTTTTCTCTATGACTATGAAAAAGGCAGTCGCCAGCTAAAATATAATGTTCGGCATACATAGCCTGCAGACATTTTCTTACGAAATGGGTTCGGTGTAGCATAGGCATACGTTTTCGGTAATTCGTGTAGTTAACAGAGTGTGAGGCCGTGGCAGGTTTCAGTCGCAAGTCACTAATTGAGTCGTACCGTCGCGGGCGTCGCGATTTCCGTGGAGTTCACCTTTGCCGTGTCACTCTCGGTGAATCCTACTTTCGCGGGTATAAGGCACTGACGTTGCATTCCTGTGACTTCAGCGGCGCTACCATGACCGGGTGTAGCTTCGTCGGCTCGGATCTAAGCGGATCAAAATTTGTACATGCCGACTTATCAGACTCGAATTTTGCGCGTGCTATCCTCACCGGCTGCAATTTTGCGCATGCTTCTCTTGCTTGGTGTAATCTCAATTTGGCAGACTTTTCCGATGCAAAACTGACACATGCGGACCTCGGCAAAGCAGAGATCTTCCTCGCGGATTTTTCCCACACACTTTTGACAGGCGCCTCTTTCCACGGTGCGAGATTAATATCGGTATTGCTTACCGGCGCACGTGCCGCTTACCTCACGCTAGATGAAACCTCATTGGCCGACTTGGACCTGTCGGTGTTCGTAAACGCGCGAATTACAAAGCACGAAGAACCGTCGGACATTGATTGGAGGGCTATAGCGCAATCGTTGCGCCTCCCTCGTGATCGACTCAAGCGGTTTCTTGTTACAGTCGGGATGCCTGAATCGATCGCGGAGTGTTTGATCGAAGCAACCCGTGCCCTTGACCCAATGGAGCTTTTCACCATGATGCAATCGACGTTTATCAGCTACGGGGCACCAGACGAAGAATTCGCGATCGCTCTACGCGACGAGTTACACAAGAATGGCGTAGCTACGTTCCTTTTTCGTGATAACGCTGTCCCCGGTCAAAAACTCCACCGCATGATGCGTGAGGGAGTGAATAATTTCGACCGAGTTATTCTAATCTGCTCGGAAGCCTCGCTAGATAGGGCTGGCGTGCTCAATGAAATCGAGGAGACGCTCCAGAGAGAAGCCCGGGATGGTGGTGCCTCATATCTCGTGCCGATTCGCTTGGACGATTACGTCTTCACCGGGTGGAATCCTCCAAATAAGGATGCTGCCCAGGCAGTCCGTGATAGGGTCGTCGGGGATTTCAGATCTGCAAAGCGTAGTAAGCGGGCACTTGCCTCCGCAATCGGACCCCTTCTCGATGCACTGAAGAAGAAAAGGAGGAAGGCATGGTGAACCGGTACACTCTTAGGTCGGGTTCCTAAACTCTGGGCGTGCGCCTGCGACTGCCCAATTCTTTCGTTATGCGTCACCTGCCCACCAACCATAAGTAGGAGAAACAGGCGGTGCAATTAATCAAATGCACTCAGAAGCTATTAAAAGAATTACAACAAAAACCAACTAACCAGGTTCCCCTAAAAAGCAATCTTGGAAGTTGGCACGCCAATATATTTCATATCGAACGTCGAAAGTGTGTACTGGTAACAAACGATCTAACCCTGTACACTATGTTTATTCCATATTTAAAAAAAGGTATCATTTTAGGTTTATGAAAGAAAAAATGCATTTTTTTTCAAAAAGTGCTGGCGTCACTTAAAGCTTTGTTGTAATAGTTCCCCAAGAGAAAGGGGAGCTACATGGAAGCCACC
>DSAQ01000198.1 GCA_011046395.1 Pseudomonadota bacterium | reverse complement strand
GCGGTGGGCAGTTTTCCGGCGGTGATCCTTTCGTACCGGTCATTTTCCAGACCTTTGAGGGAAACCGGGCCGAAGACCTCTTCCGGGGTGGTGAACTTCGTGAGCAGGGTCTCGAAGTAATCGGCCCCCTGCACCGCCTGTGCGGTTTCTTTGCAGAGGGCGCTCTTGGCCGTCCCGGGGGGGCCAAGGAAGAAACAGTGTTGCCTGGCGATGAGGGCTGCGGCGATCCCCCGCGCTACTTCGTCCCTTTCTACGAAAGTGGTTTCCAGGCTGTCAACGATACGGCTTAATTTTCCCTGTACGCTTTGGCTCATTGTTTTGTGTTTCCTCCGTTGCCATTGTTCGCTACCTGGAACTTTTTCATCTCGCTGCTCAGTTCTCCCCTGAGCTGCTCGATATGTTTCAGGTATTTTTCCCCTTCCGCGATCTCGGCGGTGGCCGAGTATATGAGCTGGTAGCTGTTGTATTCTTTGGTGATCTTCTTGGCGACTGACACGGATATTTCTTTTACCTTCATTTCGAGTCCTCCTTTCTGGTGTTTTAAATGTGGGTTAAGGATTTTCTTGGTTGAACGTCGGATGGTTTGTTTGCGGTAAACGGTTAGATCAGGCCTTGTTCTTTGAAGCTAAAATAGCGGTCTCGGCCCACGATAATGTGGTCGATCACGTTTATACCCAGGATCTTTCCAGCATCCGCCATGAGGCGGGTTGTATTTTTGTCGTCGGGGCTTGGTTTCGGGTCACCGGAGGGGTGGTTGTGGGCCAGGATGATCCCGGTTGCGCCCGATAGAATGGCCGTTTTGAATATATCCCGTGGTGTCACCACGGTCTGATTGATCGTACCGATGTTGACGGTATGTACGCCGATCACGGCATTTTTGGTATTCACCGGGATGGACAGGAAATGTTCCTGGTCGGCGTATTCGAGTTCCCGGCGCAGGTATTGAAAAACATCTGCGGGACGGGATAGTTGCACTTCCCGGTATGTTCCGCTCGGTTCCCGCATGAGCTGCGTCCTGAGCCGCAGGGCGGGATAGTTTGCGCTGAAAAGGTACATCGTTTCTGTTAGGACTTGATGCTGTATGGCGTTGAGCCGGCAGGGTAGGTTATAGGGTTGCCCCAGATGAAAGAGTATCTTGTCACGGAATCCCCGTCCAAAACGTAGCGTTCAGCGTCTTCGGAGTCCTCGCCGTACAGTTCTATGCTGCCCTGGAAATACTTCGAAAGGACCTCGATGGCTTTGCCGTTGCAGTCGATTTTCTGTAAGCAGTCGTCGCATTCGAAAAAGCCGTCATCGGTGATTTTAAAGTCCTTCCACCTTTCACGTGTTGCGGAGCGTAGTTCGCTCAGGATTTTGTCTTTTTCTTCTGCGCTCATGGCCTGGTTTATCAGGCGCAGGTCGCTCATGACGGTGTAGTAGTACCCCATTCCTTTTTTCTCCTTTTGGGTTGAGGCAGCCGCCAAGTGATTGACGGCTGCCCGGAGGTTCTGCGTTAGAACGGGATGTCATCGTCGCCGAATTCCGTACCGGCTGTCTCCGGCGTTGCTGCACCTGGTCTCTCCGGCGATCCTGGACCCTGTGTATCCTGGGGCTTGTTCTGGTTTGGCCTGGCGCCGATAAATTCCACCGAGTTGGCCCAGACTTCGGTGACGAACCGCTTGTTTCCGTCCTTGTCCTCGAACGACCTGGTCCTCAATTCGCCCTTGACCAGGGCTCTCCGTCCTTTCGCAAGGTGCTCGGTGACTACCTCCGCTAGACGCCCAAAGGAGATGATCTGAAACCGGTCCGATAGGGCATTTCCGTCCTTGTCTTTGCGTCCGTTGACGTACAGGGAAAAATTTGCCACTGCCTTGCCTGCCGGAGTGTATCTGACCTCCGGGTCGTTTCCTAACCTTCCAGTAAGTAATACGACGTTCATGTGTGCTTCCTCCTTGGTTTTTGTGTATTCGGTTCGTCCGCCTTTGGCGGGTGAACATCTTCACTTCACAATGGCTCTTTTCTTTTTTATGCGGCTTTCCGCGCCCCATTTTTCCTGGTGGAGGTTTTTACAGGGAGCTTTTCTATCTCCGTGGTGTTGGCCTCGACACTGATCGCGGTCTTGGAAAGTTCAGCCGCAAGCTTCGGTATGATTTCGTCGTCTATTTTTCGGAAGATCTCCTGGAGTTCGCTTGATTCCCCCATCAGCCATACCTGGTCGATCAGGGACCTCCTTTGTTCTTTGAGACGCTTTATCACGGTACTTCTTTCTGTAAGACTGCGTTGGACTTCCTTGTAAACCAAGCTCTCGTGGTGATACCTGTGTTGTCCGCCTTCGTATTTCTCCAGCTGCTCTTCTATCTCTTTCAGCCTGAGTTCGAGAGCTACTTTCTCCTGGTGCAGCTCGTATATCCCAAATTCTTTGCGCACCTCTCTGGTTATGTTTTCTTCCAAACGGTTTTCAGCTTGTTTTGCCGTGGCCACAATCGGCTCGAATCGTCGCTCGATCATCTCCTGGTATTTTTGCCTCATAGTTACCGATAGTTTCGACATCTTGCTCATGGTGATTTTCTCCTTTCTGTTGTTTACTTCGGCGCGCCGAAGTTTTATTTAATACGCTGATGCTTCGTTTAAAACTTCAGTGATTTGCCACCCGTAAGCCCAGTGGCCGTTATCCAGGGTCACCAGGTACTCCTCCGTCGTTTCGCCTTCCGTCACTTCTTCCCCGGTGCTGGCTGATTCAATGCTCAGGATCGCGGCTTTTCTTGGTTCGTGCCTTCCCCAGGCGTGCGACCAGAGGACGTTATCGCCCAGTTGGAACGTAAGCATACCGAGTCCTTCTTTGTTGTGTGGTTTAGTGGATGGTGAACTTGGGGCAGGTCCTGCTGCCATAGAACGGACAGGCCGTGATGCTGTGGCATCTCACGCAGGTCGCTTCGACTCCCTGGATGGCCCCCTTGCTGCTCCAGCGTGGCACGAGCTTTAGTTCGCTTACCTCAAGTTTACCACAAAAATTGATTTTTACCTCAAAATTATCCTAGATTTGACCCGATTGGTTTGATAACCTATTGATATTATTGGATGCGAGTTTTGGAAAGTCATTTGTAGTGACCCATAG
>DSAQ01000019.1 GCA_011046395.1 Pseudomonadota bacterium | reverse complement strand
GCAGGCTTGCTACGAGGATACCCAGTCGCACCTGGAAGAGTTTTCTACGGAAGACTCCAAATGATCAAAATTTAACGGTTTAGAATTTTGGATTTTGGTCATTTGAATTTGTTTCGTATTTCGAATTTTCCTTTTTGCCATTCACGGCGCCTGACCTACAATCAGCACCCGGGGGCCTTCTTCGAGCACCCAAAATCCCTCTTCATCAGGAAGCGGAGCGATAACCCACTCGTAAAATATCCTGGCATCTTCCAGTACAGGATCCTTCGGGTATCCGTAGTATTTTTTCTGCATCGGTTCATCATAGAGCCCAATACAACCATGGGAGGCCGGATACCCGGGAACATCACGCCCATGAATCCAGTACGCCACCCCATTTTCGTTGATGTAAAAACGGAGGGCGTAATTCATGGGATAGGGAATCATGGTTTTTTCGATGAAGTATAATGATGATTTCCGGTGACGGTCAACTGCCGTTATCCTGAATTCTCCAGCCGGGGTCTCATTGCCCCTCTCGCCGGTAGTAACAGGAGCAGAAAAGACCAGGCGGCCGTATTCATACGCCCCCAGGAATTGCTCTGATAAATCTATTATAATAAATTTTGCTTCAGTCTCTGCCGGTGGATAATACAAAGGTAAGGGTGTAAAGTCCTTAATCTCTTCAAGCCTCTTAGGGACCTTTAGCGGAAACCCCTGGCGGACATGGCGCCGGTCTATGCGGTTGAATCGAAGCACGTCCCTCCACTGCTCCCCGAAGAGGGACTCCGGTGTCTCACCCGGCTTAAGACTCCGGCACTCCCATTCCACATTGGCATCGCCGGGATAACGAATCTTACACGGAGAGCGTGGGTTCTTTACGTCGGCGCTCCACACGTATTCAGACGCTGAAAGCGAGAAAAAACCGATGAGGAAGAATGTCAGCAAGTACCGGGGGATATTCACCAGGTCCTGAATCTCCCGGAGTCTATATGAACAAAACCGGATTTAGGATAATAACCCACGCCGCCATAACCCAGGCTTACGGCGGTTTTTCTCAGGGCATCCAGATCCACCCGCGGGATGGATATGTCTATGGCCTTCCCGGACAGATGCATGCTGTTCTTCACAACTCCCCTGCCCTCCCGCCTGAGCAGGTCATTGTACTCCGGCGACCTGTAACCGGAGATAATGTGTATTTCGTTACCTCCGCCCAGGCTCTTATCCACGGCATTCAAAAATTCAATTACGTCGATATCCATTTTTTTTACTTCCCGGGTATAATGACACCGGAGGATATAATTGAGGTCACTGAGGGCCCCGGGATCGTACGTGCCCCATGGATCCCTGTAAGTCACCTTCAGTCTTTCGTCTGTATGGACATTATAAAGTGACAGCTTTCCCTCTGAAAGGGCCGGCATTATCAGCTCCTTCGCAAAAGCCCGCCCGCCGAAGAGCGCAAAGGCCCCGGCCAGTGAGGCCTTGAGAAAGGTCCTTCTACTCCAAAACTGACCAAACAATTTCCACCTCTGTATGATTAGTTATTCGTTATTGGCCGGTGACTAATGACCAATGTCAAAGTTTTCGGGAGATTAGCACAAAAGGTTAAATAAAGTCAATTTCCCAGGTTCTTATCGCATGGGTAGGGATAGATATACTTATCAGATAGGCCGGCTCGCAGTTGTCAAAAGGCAGATAATGTGCTTATAATATTATAATAAAAAAGATATGCTGGAGGGCCTATGGAAAAGATTCAAAAAGTGGAGACCAAGGAAGACGCCTTAAGGCTTTTGAACATCGCCCTGGAGCACGAATGGGCCGTAAGCTTTGAATATACAATCCATGCCTACTCCATGCCGAAAGGCAAGTTTTTCTATGAAGACCCCGTTATGAAGAATAGGACCGATGTCCGTGCCCAGATTATTCAGATCGGCATCGATGAGATGTACCATTCCCTTCAGCTTGCGGTCATTATTACCCAGATGGGCGGGGTTCCCTCTTTTAAAACCGATGAGGTCATGCGCTACCCTCGAATTATGGATAACCTTAACAGAGACAAAATGACGGAAGATCTGGTTACGAATCTCTACCAGTCAGCAAAGTTTCCCGAAGGCGCTTTTCCCAAGATTCAGAACATGGTCCTGAATATCTCTTATGATGAGGTGCGCCACTCGAACCAGTTTGCGGCCATGATGGACGCCCTGAAAGCACAGGGAGCTGAAGATGCCCTCTGCTACCCATCAAACCCGGGGAATATCAACCGGCAAGAAGTACAGCTTCTCCACGAAATCATGCGTCTGGAAAATGAACTCACGCACCGCTACTTAAAGTACGTGTTTCTCTTCAGTGAGCACCAGGATCTCAGCCAGCGTCTTTTTAAAAACTCCATCGATCACATGAGGCACTGGGATAAAAACTCCGGCACCTTAATCAAATGGGGAGATGTAATTCAGATCGAAAATGCCCAAAAGGATGCAAACGGAGTAGAAACGAGCAAAAACCCCATGCCTTCTGTCTATCCAGGGGAAGACCGGCTTTCGGCCCTGGAAACTCTCATCCCGGCCGAAGAAACCCTGATTGCCAGGTACGAAAGGCTTATCTCCCTGGTCCCTGATGGTGAGATCAAAGATCAGCTCAGGCTTCACCTGGGCCTTAATAGAGAACACCTCTTTACCCAGAACTGGCTCCTCAAAAACGTCCAAAAGATAAAGGGGATTGAGTAAAGAAAAACTTCTCATGTGTGATCACAAGACAAAGAGAAAAAGGCCAAGTCCACGGGCCTTCCTTACCAATCTGCATGTCGATCTGCCCTGGCCGGAAAAGGTGCGGCTTCTGATCAGGAATAACTGGATTAAGATCAGAAATCTTCAGAACTGCTGCGGACATCCGGGAGAGCCAGGCTGCTGACAAACAGATCCCAAAAACCTCGGTGAGGTATGAACAGAATTGACCGATACAGGTGAAAACTCCAGGAACGAAGAGTCCCGGGCGCGGTTGGAACTGTTAGAAAAACGGGTTCGCCATCTCAAGTGGCTTGTAGAGATTACGCTCGTAGTCCTCATCATAGCGACGGTCCACCTATTCTATCTGAAACTCAACCTGCAATCAGAGAAAAAGTCGCCAGGTGCATTGAAAGCTACTTTGAAAGAAGGGCTTGAGAAAGTGCCGGAGACTGCTGACACACAAGCAGAACT
>DSAQ01000024.1 GCA_011046395.1 Pseudomonadota bacterium | reverse complement strand
GTGACTACAAAAAGAGCATACGGTTTTCGAAGCTATGATCTTTTGGAACTTGCACTATATCAGACCCTTGGCGATCTTCCAGAACCAAAAAGCACCCACAAATTCTGCTGAGGAACCGTAAAAGGAGGGTGGAGGACTTTCCAGATGAAAATAACCTTGTTCGTAGTTCTGCTGCTTTTCCTGCCTGTCCCATGCCTAGCACATCCTTCCGCTGAAGAAGTCCTTGGAAAAGCTGACGAAGTAAGAAGCCCTCAACTGGACTATAAAGTATATGTAGAGGTTACTAGTATAAGACCCGGTAAAGAACCCAAAAAGGCAAAATATGAGGTGCTCATAAAAGGAAAAGATAAAACCATCATTAAAACACTCGAACCCAGTATGGATAGGGGTACATCCTTGCTCATGATAGACTATGACTTATGGGTATTTCTTCAGAACATATCAAAGCCTCTCCGGATTTCGCTGCAGCAGAGACTTATTGGAGAGGTTGCTAATGGTGATATTGCTCGGGCAAACTTTTCCGGGGACTACAATCCAAAGATTTTAAGAATAGAGAATTTTACCGGGAAAGAATACTATGTACTGGAACTTCTGGCCAAAGACGAGCGAGTCACTTACCATAGGGTTATTTTGTGGATTCAAAAAGATAACTTTCATCCATTCAGAGCAGAATTTTACGCCGTTTCCGGTCGAATCTTAAAAACGTGCTTATATGAAAACTATAAACAGGTGCTAGGCAGATTGAGACCCACGCGTCTTGTCCTTGATGACCCACTAGTCCGTGGACAAAAATCTATCCTCGAATACTCAAATATGACTTTAACCCAACTGCCAGAAAAATACTTTACCAAGGATTATCTAAAAAAACTCAAGTACTGACGACCTGCAATGAACTTAAGGATAACTGTATTTCTTTTAGTAATCATCATCATGTCATCATTTAATGCCAGTGCCCGCGAGTCCACAGGCGATTATCTGCTGGACATCCATGGTTTTGTAAAAAACGAGACGGCCTATCGGATTCGTTCTACTCACGAATTTACCAAAATCAAGAACATTCTCTTTATTACTAAAGAAGGTAAGTTTAGTCCCAATATAGGATATAAGGCTACCGGGCGTTTTTATTATGATGCTGTGTTTGATCTGATAAATAATTACAGCAAGGGGGTCGAAAAGAACCAGGAAGACGAGGCCGAACTGCGTGATACCTATCTTGATTTTTCAAGCGGGAACTTCGATTTGAGAATTGGTAAGCAGCAGATCGTCTGGGGCGAAGCCGTCGGACTTTTTTTTGCGGACGTCGTGAATCCCCAGGACTTAAGAGAATTTATTCTCCCTGAATTCGACCAGATGAGAATACCCTTATGGTCAGCAGATCTGGAATATTATAGGGATGGTAATCACTTCGAATTTGTATGGATACCTATACTCAAATTTCACAGATTAGGGGTTAGTGGCTCTGAATTTGAATTGTCCAAACCGACCGTGCCTACTGGCGCACTGACTTATTACCAAAATGAAGACAAGCCATCTGACGACTTGAAAAACGGCGAATTGGGCATGCGCTTGTCACGATCCATAAAAAGTTGGGACTTAGCCGCCTTCTGCCTATACGGATATGATTATTTCCCCACCTATTTCAGAACCCTAAGCACTGATCCAATAACCTCTACGACCATTGTCACTCTCAAGCCTAAATATGAAAGATTAACACTTCTTGGTGCGACCTTTGCCAAAGAGTTAAAAGACGTAATTTTTAAGGGGGAATTCATCTACAATAATGATAAATATTTTCTTGTTAATGATGTTACGGACGTAGATGGTGTAGTCAAAAAGGATTTTTTAGACTACCTGATCGGGGTTGATTACACCTTTTTTAAAAAAGTAGATTTTAACTTTCAATTTATGCAGCGAATCATCTTTAATCACGATGACAACATGGTTGACAATGAAATGGCCACTTCCTTTTCCATCTGGCTTAAAACAGGCTTTTTTAACAACACACTGGAACCAGAACTGTTTTTTGTCGCTAGCTTAAGAAAAAGTGACACAATGTTTAGACCTAAAATTAGTTATAAATTTAAAGGTAAATGGACAGCGGTATTGGGTATCGATGTCTTTGACGGAAGGTCTGACGGAACCTTCGGCCAGTTCGATGCGAAAGACAGGGCTTACCTGGAGCTAAAATATGATTTCTGACCCCTCATCAGCCAATGGAGATCGTGAAGAGCTTTTCTACCAAAAGGCATTTGCCCGCAATATTGGCCTGTTGACTGAGGAAGAGCAGAAAAAACTCCGTACCTCCTCAGTTGCCATTGCCGGCATGGGCGGTGCAGGTGGAGCGCACCTTATAACCCTGGTCAGAACCGGAATTGGTAATTTTAATTTAGCGGATTTCGACACATTTGAGGTCGCAAATATCAATAGGCAATATGGAGCAAGATATCCCGACTTTGATAGGGCAAAGCTGGAAGTTATGGCCGAAGAGGCCCTGCGCATTAACCCCTTCCTCAAGATTAAAAACTTTCCAGAAGGCATTAATGAAGCTAATATCGATGCGTTCTTGACGGGCGTGAAGGTGGTCCTTGACGGATTGGATTTTTTCAACTTCGAGACGAGGAGATTGTTATTTAACCGAGCCAGAGAGAAAGGAGTTTATGTCATCACCGCTGGCCCGATGGGCTATAGCTCGGCGCTACTCGTCTTCTCGCCCCATGAAGGTATGGGGTTTGATGAATACTTTGATATCCACGATTCAATGAGTGAAAAGGAAAAACTCCTGTCTTTTGCTCTGGGTCTTGCACCCAAAGCTACGCACATAAAATACATGGATCCCTCTAAAGTTGATCTGGATTCAAAAAGGGGGCCTTCGCTGGGTATAGCCTGTCAGCTCTGCAGTTCCTTGGCCGCCACCGAAACCATAAGGATATTATTGGGAAAGGGCAAGATCAAGGCTGCTCCACATTATTTCCAATTCGACCCCTATCTCCAGGTCTATAAACGGGGTTATCTCCGTTGGGGCAATCGAAATCCGGTTCAACGACTGAAGCGCTGGTATGTAAAAAAGGTATCATTTTAGGTTTATGAAAGAAAAAATGCATTTTTTTTCAAAAAGTGCTGGCGTCACTTAAAGCTTTGTTGTAATAGTTCCCCAAGAGAAAGGGGAGCTACATGGAAGCCACC
>DSAQ01000159.1 GCA_011046395.1 Pseudomonadota bacterium | reverse complement strand
TCAGGGAAACATAATCTCATACTGGGGGGTGGCCAAGTGTGCCTGGTAGTGCCAACAGATTTTTGGCGTCTTGTAACATGCTAAAATTACAAACATATTTTTTTCTTACTGTAGAAGATAAGTCTCAGTATATTTATGAAGATATACTCGGAAATTATATAAACGATTCCACCAATTGGTTAGATTTAGGGTGTGGACATCAGGTTTTGCCTGGTTGGCGTTTTGAAAAAGAAAGAGTTTTAGTCTCCAGAGCCAAGCTGGCATGCGGGGTTGACTATGATTTGCGATCCCTTCAGAGTCACGGAACGATCTACAATAAAGTGAGGGCTGATATCACAAGCCTACCTTTTAGAAACAATACATTTGACCTTGTGACTGCTAATATGGTTGTTGAACACTTAAGTGACCCAACCAAGCAATTCCAGGAAATTAGCCGAGTGTTAAAATCAAAGGGGATATTTTTATTTCATACACCTAATGTATTGGGCTACACGACGATTTTAGCAAGGTTGATACCCGATACATTTAAAACGAGGCTCGCCGCTTTTCTTGAGGGGAGAAAAGCGGAAGACATGTTCCCAACTTATTACAGGGCGAATAGTATAGGGAAAATCAAGAGCATCGCTGAGCAAACAAGGTTTCGTGTGTTGTATTGTAAAAGGATTGTTTCTTCAGCCCAATTGATTATGATTCCTCTTTTTGTCATTTTGGAATTGTTTTGGATAAGGCTTCTCATGACAAAATCTCTTAAAGCCCTAAGGACGAACATCATAACAGTCCTAATAAAGAAAGATTGATTATAGCTACGTAGTATCAGTATGAGGTAGCAAGTCTGATATGAATAAGTTGCGCAAGATTCAAGTGCTGGTAGTTATGGATACTCAAAGGATAAGCGGCCCCGCCAGACAATTATTTCAATTTGTTAAGACTGTGAAACAAGGCAAGTTTAGTTTCATTTTGTGTAGCTTTCAAAGGAAAGGCGAGAAGGATACGACAGAATTTATTGAGGCGGCAAAAGAATACTTCAGCCTTAGGTATGCGTTATATGAGAGATGTAGATTTGATCCTATGATATTCTGGCAGAGTTACCGGCTATGTAAGAGTGCCGGTATAGACATAGTGCAGACTCATAACTACAAGGCCGCTGTTGTTGGCCTATTTTGCAAATATTTTATGGGAATTAAGTGGGTTGCATTTACCCATGGATGGACTAATGAGGATTTTAAGGTTAAATTTTATAATTTTTTAGAGCCGTTTATTTTACGTTTTGCTGATACTGTAATAACAGTTTCAAAGGCCTTAAAAGAGAAGATGATTAAACACGGCGTACCAAGAAAAAAGTGTGTAACGGTTCATAATGCCATTGATGGTAATTTTGGTAATACCCTGCTAGACGGTTATGGTGATATTCGTGATAAGTATAGTATCCCTCCTAAAGCTGAGATTATTTCAGTTATAGGTAGATTAAGTCTGGAGAAAGGACACAGATATTTTCTTGAAGCATTTAAGATGACCCAAAATAAGCGCTCAGATATATATGCCTTTATTATTGGCGAGGGGCCGGAAGAGGAGCAATTAAAAAAGCAGTGTACGTCAATGGGGATAGATAGGTATATTAAGTTTGTTGGGTACCAAAAGGATATGCATCCTTTTTATATGTCCTCAGATGTCGTGGTCTTATCTTCTCTCAGTGAGGGACTTCCAAATGTTGTACTGGAATCATTAGCATATGGGGTGCTTGTAGTCGCGACGTCTGTTGGAGGCGTCCCAGAGATCATCGAAGATGGTTACAATGGAATTTTGGTGCCGCTGAAGGACAGTGTAGCTATATCTAACGCCCTCATAAGGGTATTGGACGATAGCACGCTTAGGGATTCGTTATCAAAAAATGGCAAGGAAACAGTGAAAAGTAAATTTTCTCCTATTACAAGGGCGAATCGATTAATGGACATATATTATGATGTCCTTGGAAGATAGATAGGCATTATAGAATGCATAATGTTATTAATAGGCTGAGAAAGAAAACCCTCATTATCGGCATAGACGGCGCGGATTGGGCCTATTTGAAACAGGCCCTTCCAGACTGTCCTCGGCTGAAACGTTTGATAACTAACGGAACAAGCGGCCGATTGCGCTCAACTATGCCGCCCATAAGTCCGGTGGCCTGGTCTTCGTTTTCAACCGGCAAGCATCCCCAAAAGCACGGCATTTTTGACTGGCAGGTGCGTGAGATCGGAGGCGGATTGAAACGGCCGGTAATTTCAAAGGACCGAAGAGGCACTCCCTTTTGGAACTACCTTAATAAGGCCGGAATCCGTACCGGTGTAATTGGTATTCCTTTGACATTTCCGGTTGAACCCCTGGAAGGGTTTATGATCTGCGGGTTTGACGCCCCTCCGCAGGATAACTTCTATCCCGCAAACTTGAGAGAAGTCCTGAAAAAAAAGTTTGGAGAAAGAACGGACATTATTTTTAAACATAGTTACCACGAGGGGGATGAAAAGGGTTACCTGGCTTACTGGAAGGATTACATAGGCAGTTTGACAGACGCCGCCATTTACCTGGCGGATTTTTTCGAGATCGACTGCCTGGTTATTAACTACATGGCTGTTGACCATTTGAACCATTCTGCAGAGAGGCTCGAATCTGTCCTTGAAGCCTTTGGTTACATGGACAGGGCTATTGACAGGTTCACGGAGGCATTTCCAGAATCAAATATTATCGTCCTTTCGGACCACGGCGCTAAACGTGTAGATGGTGGTTTTCTTATATGTGAACTTCTCCATGAGCTTGGACTTCTGAAATATAAAAGCGACGGTATAGACCCATTCCGCCACATGGAATTATTGGTGCGACTACTTCAGGGCAAAGCGGGTCTTCCTGGTTTTTTTGAGAAGGCGCTAAGGGGTGCGCTGTTTTATACATTGAAAGCGCTTCCAAAACCAGTGGTGAGGGATTTTTGGAGGAGAATATATTCCTGGGACGAGAAGATATTTCATCTCTTCTGGAATATTGATCAGGCAAACTCGGTTGTGGATCTGTCCAGCGGATGCGCTATACAGTTTTATCTGAGAGAGAATAACGGCGTCATGCAAGGAGACAGGCAAGGCGCTATTGACCTTCTCAAGGATAACTTGTCAAAAATCAAGGATCCGGTCAGCGGGGAGAGGCTCTTTGAGGGCCTTTATGAATCCAGGCAGGTGGCTGATGG
>DSAQ01000122.1 GCA_011046395.1 Pseudomonadota bacterium | reverse complement strand
AGAAAAATCGTCGCCGGAAAGCCGTATTCGCGCAGGACCGGGTAAGCATTAGAATAGTTGTCACGCCATCCGTCATCAAAGGTGATGACACAATAGCGGGCCGCATCTTTGAAGGATTTATTCTTCAGCCTTTCCAATAACTCCTGAGAAGAAATCACCTTAAAATGGGCGGCCAGGAACTTCATGTGTTTCCTGAAGGTTGCTGTAGTGACATACATGCCCGGCTGCACCCCGGCGGTCTCTTCCGGCTCAAGGACACGATGATACATGAGTATGGCGACCTTGCCCCGCGTCAGGACGAGCGGCAATCCAGTTGCATAAAGGGCAAGAGAAATGCCGCTTCGGAGGAGAGATTTGACGGTTGCCAGGCTGAATCCCATAAAAATGTACTATCGGCTATCTCTCCGAGGGCTGCCAGATGCGGAATCGCTCGCCCCGGATATACTTTGCCCAGGCATACAGGATGGAAAGGTTTACGGTCACAAAAAAATAGGGAATTTTAAAAAGGTTACACCTGTTTTCTCCGCCGCTCAGATAACCCGGCAAGGCCAGCGCATAAAAGGATAGTTGAAGAAACAATAAAGCGGCGTAGAATAAAGTATGATATGCCAAAAATAAGTTTAACAAAAGGGCAGCGAGCAGGGCAAACGGTATAAGCCAGCGGAATATTTTATGGCTCAATGCCTGAAGACTGAAAAAACCGTACTTAAATGGGTTAAGTATCTCCCTGTGCCCCATTATTACGGATATCCCGCCGACAACGGTGCGGATCTTTCTTAACCACTCCTGTCTTTCTGATCTCACATTCCTGTAGTAGCCGATTGCTTCCGGATCACTTATCGCCCGAAGACCCAGCTTAATAGAATGGATAACGGCATTGAAGTCACCGGGCAGCCCCTCCTGCCATCCCCGGCACACCTCACGACGCACAGCAAAAAAAGAGCCGCTCAGGCCAACGACAGAACCCACACGTGTCTCCAGTTCCCTGAGCATCATTTCATATCTCACGTAAAAATTTTCACCTGTTACCCGCCCGTCATCAGACAGTATTTTGTCCACGCTGCTGACGGCGCCTATGCCGGCGTCGCTAAAGTTGTAAACAATATTTCTTAAGGCATCCCTCTCCAGTATGGCCCCTACATCCGAAAACACCAATATCTCGCCTTTGGCTTTTTCTACCGCTAGATTTTGGGCATACTCCTTCCCGCGCCTCTCCGTCGCCCTTACCAGACGGACACCCTTTCCGGCGAAACCCGTTACAATGTCATCCGTTCGATCATTGGAACAATCCGAAGCAATAATGATCTCCAGTTTGTCCGCCGGATAATCCAAAGCAAGGGTGTTCTCTATCTTATTTCTTATGCTTTTCTCCTCATTATATGCAGCAATTATAAAACCTACGGAGGGTATAATCGGGCGCTTGTCCGTCTTCCCTGTCCTGAATAAGCTCACGACCTTCAACAATAATGGATAGCCAAAGTAGGTATAGACGATAAAAGCGCAGCAAATCCAGAAAAGATATTCAAGTACAGTCATTTTTCAGCTCAAAACCCTGACCTCAAGCCCTCTTTCTTCAATCCCCAGTTGCTTCAGCGCCGTTACCCCGGCATCAAGACCAAGGGAAACGTTCGTGCAGAAATTGCATTGCGTTCATATTGAGCTGAAAGCTCAAAGGTGAGTAGGGGAAAGGAAAATACGTTTTTTTCTTTTCATGAGAATAGCTGTAGGTAGCTAACTTAAGAAGAGGAAATTTTTGTGTAAACCACCTTGGATATCGATGAGAGTATTATTGAGGGAACGATCTAAGCCACAGGCATTTCCAGCAAAAAGAGGGTCCCTTATACTCTTGGTGAACTGTAAGAGGGAAGCTATGTCTCCCCTGCTTGCTTCAGGGCTACCTCCGCAATTGAATCACCTATCCAATAGCCACCATCCCGCATAGCTTGTATAGCAGCGCCAACATTATCTAAAAGCCCACGTCTCTTGGCTTCAACCAGAACTCTGGCCGAACCGATAACGTGGAGCCCGTAAATAGTACGTGCAATCCTTCTGGCTTTGCGTTCATCAATCAAGACAAGGTTCACGCTCAATTCCCTGGCAAGTCCAATCACAGCAGCCTCACCGGCATCAAGAGACGTTCTCAACAAAGGATCTACAGGGTTGGAAGGTCTCATAACCTTTATCCATTTTACCTTCCGGTAATTTGCCAGTCCTGCATTTGTGGTTCCACCTTCCAGAATCTCCTTATGCACTGCTTCCGGGACAGCAACAAATTCGAAAAGATGCCGAAGAATATCAATACCATCAATCATTGATAGGGCTACGATAGGGCCTGTATTGCAAATCGCCTTGTCATTCATGTATCCATATCCGCAAATTCAGCATCGATCTCTGCCTGATCCCACTCCACACTGGCTGCGCCATATCGCCGACAGTCCAGCAAAAAAGTCACACGTGACACTCCTGCCAGCCGTGCAGCCTGTCCAGATGTAAGCCGCCCCATTTCGTACAATTTAACTGCCAAAGCGAATCTGGCCTCTTGTTCAAATGTCTCGGGGCTAAGATTTAGTATAGCAGGTATGGTCTCGGGATACTTTATTTCTATTGTTCTCATGGGGTTAACCTCTTATATTTTCTTGCCTTCTACTCACGTCACCCTCAGTAGAAAAACTACAAATACAAATGAATTATAGCATATTCGTGGGGACAAAAACACCAATTATGATTCGTATACATTTTCCTAACTCAGTTAATTTCTTCAAGGGGTAATCACCCCCACCCTGCCTACGGCAGGCCGAAGGCCTGACCCTCCCCCGTCAATGGGGAGGGAATAATTCTTACCCACTTGAAATAAGAAAGAACCAAAAACGTTTGCCATTCTCTATGGGTTAGAATAATACTCCTTCCTGTTCCTGACAATTAGAAATCCTAAGCCGGCTCCGAGGGTATTTAGCATTATATCGAGCATAGATGGATACCGGTTTGGCACAAATAATTGCCAGAACTCATTAAGCACACCACAGACTGTAGCCACTCCAAATGAATAGATAACAGCCCTTGGAGTTTTCTCAGAGAAATATCTGTACCATAAAATGAAAAGCAGGCCGTAGGCCGGTATGTGCAATAAATTAGAAACCTTAGGCCTCAGGAAGAAAAACACGCCGCCCGTCTCTCCCCCGCCAGGGATTGATGAGGCCGCAAATATGAATGCCATATATAACAGAGGTAGT
>DSAQ01000135.1 GCA_011046395.1 Pseudomonadota bacterium | reverse complement strand
ATCTTTCTATTTTTGATGTGGCTCATGTTTAAATTTACCTTTACCCTCAGCGAGGTTCCTATGGGCTGGGTGGAGACCGGCCAGGAATGGCTGGGGGATATGTGTGGCCGCTTTTTCCCCGCGGAAAGCGCCTTTCAGTCCCTGGTGGTAGAGGGAATTATTGGCGGAGTAGGCAGCGTTATTACTTTTGTACCCATTATCTTTCTCTTGTTTTTTTGCATGGCCATACTTGAGGATTCAGGCTATATGGCCCGGGCCGCCTTTGTCATGGACCGGTTTATGCACAAAATCGGGCTGCATGGCCGGTCCTTCATCCCCATGATCCTGGGATTGGGTTGCAATATACCGGGGATCATGGCCTGCCGGACCATTGAGCAGGAGAGGGACCGGCTGACTACCATCCTGGTCAATCCCTTTATGAGCTGCGGGGCCCGGCTGCCGGTATATGCCCTGCTTATCGGGGCCTTCTTTCCCGAAAAAGGGGGTACGGTCCTTTATTCCATCTATATCCTGGGCATAGCCATGGCCATAATCATGGCCAAGATATTTCGAAAATACCTCTTCCCGGGGCCAACAGCCCCCTTTGTCATGGAACTTCCTCCCTACCGTATGCCTACTTTTAAAGGGGTAATCATCCATATGTGGGAACGGGGCGTGCTTTATCTTAAGAAGGCAGGTACCGTTATCCTGGCCGGCTGTGTCCTGGTCTGGTTTCTGGGCAATTTTCCCTGGAATCCGGAGTATTCAGAGGACTATAACAGGTTAAAACAAGAAGTACGGGCGGACTTCGCCTCTGGCCTGATTACAAAAGAGGCCATGGATGAAAACATAGCCAACCTGGGAAATGAGCAGGCCCGGGAGAAGATGGAGAGGAGCTACCTGGGCCATCTGGGAAGAATAATAGAGCCGGTGGTAAAACCTTTAGGATTTGATTGGAAGATAGGGGTGGGCCTCTTCGGAGGATTTATTGCCAAGGAGATCGTGGTAGGCACCCTGGGCACCCTTTATGCCGTCGGCGAGGCAGACGAGGAGTCAGCCCCCTTACGGGAGCAGATTCAAAAGGATAGGTGGCCCAACGGGAAAAAGGTCTTCACACCCTTAGCGGCCTTCACCCTGATGGTCTTTACCCTTCTTTATATGCCGTGTGTAGCGGCCATAGGGGTGATTTACCGGGAGACCAATTCCTGGAAATGGCCCCTCTTTGCCGCAGGCTATACTACAGCCGTGGCCTGGATCGTATCCTTCATCGTCTATCAGGGGGGAAGACTGATAGGACTGGGGTAAGAAGCCGGGGCAAGACAGGATACTGGGAGAGTATAGATGAAAGCCGACAAGAAAGCCGATTTGGTTAAGATTATTGATAAAAGTACTGAAGATCTGCACAGTCGGATAGATATGCAGCGGCACATCCTGACCGCGGTCATAGAGAAGAAGATAAAAAAGGCCGAGATATGCCCTGACTGCGTCTTTGCGGATTGTCCGCATAAGAAAAAAATGAAAGCGGTTCTAACTGAGACTGTTGCGGTGTTGGAACAAACTAAAACGGCCTTTAAGTCAAAAAGATTAGAGGCATTACGGAAGAGATTGGTCGAGGTATTAACTGAAAGTTCATAGCCTCTAAGGCCCTGCACTCTCAGCTCAAGGCTTTAAGGGATGTCTTACGGTTCTCGCACAAGGCGGGGAAAGTGAAGGCGTAACCTGGATTTGATACGGGTTACGTCTTTTGCTTTTGGAGGTATGGCTATGTGCGTAGCATTGATAGGGGGAATGGACAGACTGGAAAGGCATTACGTGGCTGAGGCTGAAAGATTGGGAGTTGAACTCAAAGTGTTTACCAAGTTCAAGGCCAATATCCCGTTGAAAATTAAAAATGTTGATGCCCTGGTAATTTTTACCAATAAGGTCTCTCACAAAGCAAAGGGGGAGGTGATGAGTATAGCAAAGGCCGGGGATATTCCTGTCTTAATGCATCACTCGTGCGGGATAAGCACACTGAGGGATTGTCTCCATTGTTTAGTGAACAGATCAGTAATTGGAAGTAAAGAGAGGACAGAAGAGTTAGTGAGAAAAGAACAGATAGGGAAGAAAGGAGAAGGATTATGAAGAAAGACCTTATACTTTTGTGGACTGTTTTGTTTGTGGCTGTTATGGCGCTGCCGGCTATGGCCGTGGAGGTGAGCATCAGCGGTTACTACCAGGTGCGCGGCTTCTATCAGAGCAATGCTAATCAGGGTATGGTTACGCCGTGGGATGGGACGTCAGTACCCACAGGTACTAGCCTTAACGATGATAACAACGACGGTGTTATTGATGGTTCGGATGATCTTAATGATCCAGGCGAACTTCCCGGCAGATACGCCAGCCCTGATGCCTGGTGGGATCATTTCCTGTGCATCGAGCCGGTATTCAAGATAACCGAAAACCTGAAACTCCATACCGCCATCGGCATTTTTAACAACCAGATGTGGGGAAGCAGTCAGACCAGCGGCGCTTGCGCCTGTGCCGGTGAGGTAGGCGTGGATGCCTTTGGCGCTGACGCTAACAACATCAGTTGGGATGCCGCTTACATGGAATGGGCCACGCCGAAGGGAACCCTTATGGTGGGCCGCATGGCCGGTAACTACATCTACTTTACTGACTGGGCCAACACCGAGATGTGCTTAGACCGCATCGAATATACCTCTCCGGTATGGAACGGCTTCGGCTTAAACGCCTTCATGGAGAAGCGGCAAGAAAACAGCGCTACCTCCGGCAATAACGCTGCAGATGAGGACATCGACCGCTATTCACTGGTTCTCAGCTATGCCCAGCCCTGTTACTCCATCGGCGCGGGCATCAACTACGTCCGTGACCGGAGCGGCTCTCACCCTAGCGCCACTGGTTGGAAGGCTAATCAGTATGACTACGTCTTCGGCCTGACGGCCAATGATCCGACCAATACCTGGTTCTTCGAGGGCGAACTCATGATCAATAACGGCGACTACAGGGATTACTATGGCGCCACCCAGGATATCGACCGGGGCGGCTGGGGTTACTATGTCAATCTCGGCATGAAGAAGGATGCGCTCACGGTCGGTGTGGCCACGGCCTTCACCTCCGGCGATGACAATGAAGACGACGGCGACTATGACGTGGGCCCGGCCTCTGGCCTGGATTTCCAGCCGCTCTACATCCTCTATGGGCCGTACAGTAACATCCTGAACACCTCGCTCATGGATACCACGAGGAAGGCCGGTTACTCTAATACCACAAAGTTTGCTCTCCCGGGAACTACCGGT
>DSAQ01000181.1 GCA_011046395.1 Pseudomonadota bacterium | reverse complement strand
GCTAAAGCAAAAGCAAGAGGCTATAGGACATTCAAAAACCTCAGGACAATAATCTATATGCTTACAGGGAAATTGGACTACAGCAAAGTTGGGTTACCCACTTGAAATGAGAAAGAACCATAATTTTTATGTCCAGTCCTTGGTAGAAAAATTGCCACTTTCCCTGGATGAACTAAACGCCCTCAAGAAAAAGGCCCTCATCAACCCTCTTTATGTCAATAGATTGATCTCCAGAGACGGCCGTACTACAGCCATTATCGTGAAAACCTTTGATCGCCCGGACGATGACCTCTATCGCACACGTCTGCTCGAAAAGGTGGATGCTATCATCAAAGACATCTTCCCTCAGGGCCATCCCCAAATTTACAAGGCCGGCTGGACGGTAACCGATAACGCCTTAAGCCGGTACATGATGGGCGATCTCAAGACCTTCGTTCCCTTAGTCTTACTCCTTATCGCCGCTGCCCTTTATTTGATCTTTAGAAGCCTCTGGATCATGTCCATTGCCACGGTAAATATTATAATCTGCCTTATATGGACTATGGGGTCATTTCCTCTGGTCAACGCCACCATAAACAATATAACCACCATCACCGCGCCGCTCATAATGACCATCGGTATCGCAGTGGCTATTCACATCATTGATCAGTATCGGGAAGACCTGCTCCGGATGCCTGATAAAAACTCCGCCCTTATATCTTCCATAAGGCTGGCCATTCTTCCCTGTTTCCTGGCGAGCTTTACCACGGTTGATGGCTTCATCTCCCTGAGCGCCAATGATATCCCGCCCATACGGGACTTTGGCTATGTGTCTTCACTGGGCATATCCTTTTCCTTTTTAGTATCCATAATGTTCATTCCCATTATGCTCTACCTCCTGCGCCGGCGCCCCATAAATTTTAAACCTCACGAAAATACCGCACAGACGAAGATCATCCGCTTTTTTTACACACTTGTGAACAATCATGAAAAAAAGATAATCATTTTTACCCTCGTTATAATGGCGCTCTCGGTCTGGGGCGTATCCCGCATAAAAGTAGAGACCAACCTTTTGGAATACTTCAAAAAGGGCAGCGAGGTCTATCAGGCCACAGATTTTGTCGAGAAAAATTTGGGTGGTGTAACTACCATCGAGATCTCGGTCAAAACAAAGGAGATGGACGGCATACTTGAACCATCGTCGCTAAAAAAGATAGACTCTGTGGAAGAATTTCTACGCGGGCAGGAAAAGATTGACAGCGTCATTTCTGTCGCAGATTATCTTAAAGACATGAATCAATCCTTCCATAACGAAGACCCGGCTCATTACAGGCTGCCGGCCAGCAAGAATCTGGCTGCCCAGTATATGCTCCTTTACGGCGCCGGGGATATCCGGGATTATATTGATCCTGACTACAAGACCGCCCGTATCTCTGCCCACTTCAGGGAGCACAATTCGAGGCACATCCGGGCAATGATAGACAAGACCGATGCATTTATTAAACCCTTGCAAGGACCTGATCTTGAATTTCGGGTAACAGGCAAATCCCTGCTTACTGCCAACCTGATCGAGGCCTTGGTAAACGGCCAGATATATAGCCTCTCTCTGGCCGTCTTCCTTATCTTCGGCGTAATCTTTGTCATCCTCCGGTCGTTTTCCCTCGGCTTTATAAGCATTATACCCAATACTATCCCGCTTCTCATCAACCTCGGCGTAATGGGGTGGCTGGGCATCCCCCTTAATACCTCTACCGCCATGATCTCTACAGTGGCCATAGGCATTGCCGTTGACGATACCATCCACTTTCTCACCCGTTATAAGCACGAGAGAAAAACGGGCAAAGACAACTTCCAGGCCATTGCCATAACCATGCAGTCTAAAGGATCGGCCGTAATTTCCACCTGCATGGTAATTGTGACGGGTTTTGGCATACTGGTATTATCCAATTTTATCCCGACGATCCAATTCGGCTGTCTGACGGCCTTTACCATGTTAATCGCGCTCCTGGTGGAGCTGACTACGCTGCCTATCTTACTAAAAATTGTTAATCCGAGGATAGACAAGAAAAAATGAAAGAGAAGCAGACAAACCTTTGGTCATACGATGAGGCCTTCTGCCGAAACATAGGACTCATATCTTCGGCAGAGCAGCAGAAAATTAAGAAGGCCCGAATAGCCATTGCCGGAGTCGGCGGCGTAGGCGGCCACTACCTCCTCACATTAGCCCGCACCGGATTCGAACGCTTCAATATCGCTGACTTTGACCATTTTGAAGTAGCCAATTTCAACCGGCAGGCGGGAGCTACCATAGAAACCATCGGCATGCATAAGGCCGAAGCCATGAAGAAGATGGCCCTGGCTATAAACCCACAAGCCGATATAAAAGTTTTTGACCAGGGTATAAGCAAGGATAATATCACCGAATTTCTAAAAGATGTAGATATCGCATTAGATGGCGTAGATTTCTTCAACATAGAGACTCGACGGATGCTTTTTCGGGAAGCCGGAGCACGCGGCATTTATGCCATTACCTCAGGGCCAATGGGGTTCAGCGCCACCCTGCATGTCTTCGCCCCTCAGGGTCTGGGTTTCGATGAATATTTTGACATTAATGATAACCTATCTGAAATCGATAAACTGATAGCCTTTGGCCTGGGTCTGGCACCCAAGGCCACACATCTTAAATACATTAAGTCATCATCAATAGACCTTACCAAACAAACCGGGCCTTCCTTGGGGCTGGCCTGCCAGCTCTGCAGTGCTTTTGTAGCCACCGAAGTCATGAACATCATCCTGAAAAGGAGAAAAATAAAGGCAGCCCCGTACTATTTTCAATTTGATCCCTATCTCCAAACCTTCAAACATGGTTACCTCCGTTGGGGCAACAAAAATCCGATTCAGAGGTTGAAACGCTGGTATGTAAAAAAGTATTTTCTAAAATCCGGCAGTTAGGTTTTGGACGCAGATGAACGCCGCAACAAAAAGAGGTTTCACCGCAAAGGCGCAAAGGACGCAGAGAGAAATTTTGTTTCGACAGAAAGGGAAAAGAAATCCATCTTTGCGTACCTTGCGTCTTGAGCGACCGATCATGCCACAGGCAGATTCGCCGGGGCGAAAGGGAGCGGGCGGTGAATAAAGAGAACATCATAGAATGATTTCAAAAGAAATAATATTCAAAATCGTTGAGTCCGGGATCTGGGCACCTTCCGGTGACAACTGCCAGCCCTGGCGTTTTACGTGGAATGGCCAAAAACTCCTCCTTTTTAACGTCCCGAAAAGGGATACATCCCTTTATAATTCAAGCCAAAGGG
>DSAQ01000044.1 GCA_011046395.1 Pseudomonadota bacterium | reverse complement strand
ACTCCTTGTGGCATAATCCGTTCACCTCGTTGATGATAGATGTGTTAGCTCAAAACCCTTCTATCACCTTGATTTATCAAGATCAACGAGGTTTTTATATTTTTTTGATGGTGAATCCGGGTAGTATTCTGTAGCCCTCCCCCTGTATTATTATGTTCAAGCTATAGGATACAATCCTCCTCTAAGGGAGATGCCGTTTAAAAGCATGAGACTTATGAGGGACTTCCTTTATTTCTCTGATGTTATCTGGTGTGGCAGGTGCGGTCTTGTCTTTTAAAATACAAATCTTATCAACGCCCTCCCGGGTCATGTGGCAGGACCAGCACTTCTCATCTGTATTTTTTATCCCTGTGGCCGCGTGACATCTCAAACAGACCTCATTTCCCTTGACTTCGACCCAGTTCCCGCCTTTCTCGTGATACCCAAGACGATAGAAACTGCAATCTTTACTTTCATATTGTGTCCTTTGCACGGCTCCCGGCAAATGGCAATCAAGACATTTCAGATCGCTGTGCGCCGATTTGGAGAGTTCGCTATAGATTTGCGTAATATTATGGCAGGCCGCGCATTTTTCCGGTGCAGGAAATTTTTCCGGCAAAGGACCTTTGATTACCTCGCCTGCGAAGACGGGGCTAAACGTGGTACAGATAAATAATACCGTAAACACTATAGTCTTTTTCATGGCTTACCTCCTTTGTAGTTCATAATGTATTGTCAACTCTTGACTACAGAGAACCCTCCCCGGCAGGATTTTTTTGTTCGTTAATTCCGCAAATCATTACATAAGTAAAAGATTTCAGACGAGACACATTAATATCTGATCACAAATGCATATCTCTGTAAAGTGAAAGGTTTCAAAGATGTCCTGCCTTACTACCGATTTCATTAAAAACTGTGTCAAGGCCTGTTTATCGCTGCCAAACATTCTTCATATTGAGACCCCTGGCGTATTCTTTGAGCAAATTGTTATGACTATCAGTTGTCACTATGATATAAAATGGTAGAAGGTCTCAGTTTAAATGTTATTAAGCATAAGAAAACAGCGTGATTTTGTGAAATACTCCGGATGAGAAATGCGCGATTTTTTGATTAGACCCATAAGGTATCAGGCGGTAGCCAAGTATCTGAGTAAGATACTGATTATCCTGGCGGTCCTGCAACTGGCACCGATAGCTGTTTCCGTTATCCATCGGGAGTTCACCTTAACCTCCATATATCTGGTAACAAGCCTTCTTATAGCTACCATCGGCTATTGGGGGGATAAAAAGCTTCCTGAGGTTGATCTGGACATTAAGGAAGCGCTGGTATTAGCCAGCTTTATCTATTTTGTTTTATCCTTAATAATGGCTACGATCTGGTGGTTTGCCGGTCTTCCTTTCCTGGATGCCTTGTTTGAAGCCATGTCTGCGGCTACAACCACGGGACTCAGTACTCTGCCCCTAGAGACTTTATCGCGGACCATGCTCTTTACGCGGTCATTCGTGCAGTGGATCGGTGGCCTTAGCATTGTAGTATTGACTATTTCAGTATTGATAGGGCCGGGGACAACCGCTTATCGGCTATTCGCGGTATCTATAGGGGAGACAAAGGTCTCTCCCAGCGCCATCAAGGCAACCAAAATACTCTGGCGGGCCTATGCCATCGTTACCGTTACCTGTATGTTGGCTTTTTATTTGAGCGGGATGGACATGTTTCAGGCGGTCTGTCAGGCCATGGCGACCATATCTACGGGCGGATTTGCCACAGAGCACACGAGCTTTGCGGCTTTTTCACCCACGGCCATAGTTCTCTGCTCAATTTTCATGATCGCCGGCGCAACGAACCTTGACATGTTCCATCCATTTAAAAAGGTTCCCTTGAATATATTCAGGGACGTGCAGTGGCGCATTCTTCTCCTTTGTACCGTGGCTTTTACACTCGTGTTTTTCCTGGGCATGGTTGAGACATATCCGTGGAAAGAGGCGCTTTACAAGTCTATTTTTCAGACCGTGTCAGCCCAATCTACGGCCGGGTTCTCTACCATGGATTTCGCTCAAGCCCCGGCACTCTCAAAACTTTCCGCTATAATTTCCATGTCCATAGGAGGTTCTATTGGCTCGACCGCCGGGGGGGTAAAAATCTACCGGCTGATTATATTTATAAAACTTTTACATATCCTGGTTATCCGTATTCACCAACCCAAAGAAGTGATTACGCATTTGCGGGTCAAGAATATTGCCTTAAGCCGTGAAGAGATTGAGGCCGCCATTGTATCCATCAGTTTATTTGTCTTAACGGTATTGGTCTCGGTGACCTTCTTTGTGGCGGCTGGTCATGATTTTTTGGATTCGCTTTTTGAGGTAGTCTCCGCAACCGGGACGGTAGGTCTTTCCACGGGTGTTTGCAGTCCGGGTCTCGCCGCTCATCTAAAAATGATCTTTTTTTTGATATGTGGATGGGACGGCTCGAAATATTCCCCTTCCTTATTCTTATTTATCCCCGCACGTGGGTGAAACGGAGGATGTAATGAGGGCAGTTATTATCGGCGCAGGTAACGTAGGTATTATGGTGGTAAAACGCCTTATTGAATGGAAGGATGAGGTAATCCTCATTGAAAAGGATAAGGAAATAGCCGAGAAGCTGGCAGACGAGCTCGATTGCACGGTGATAAACGGCGATGGTTCAGACCCGGAGATACTGAAGAAGGCCCAGGTAGAGGAGGCAGACTTCATAATAGCCCTGACAGATAATGATCAAAGCAATATCATAATCGGATTGATGGCCAGGACATTTGCCGATGTCAAGACTCTGATAAAGATCACCAGGCCGGACTTTATCCCGATTAGCAGAAAGCTTGGATTTGACAATATCATCACACCGGCGGTAACTACCAGTGTCCAGGCCAGTTATCTGACGCGGGGGTTAAATCTATTGGAACTGGTTAATCTGGTTCGGGGCGAGGCGCGCTTTTACCACCATTCAGCCGGTGAAGACCTCCACGGGAAGAAAATCGCCAATCTTAATATCCCCAAAGAGGCCCTGCTTTTCGCCATCTATCGCCAGAAAGACTTCATTATTCCCAAAGGCGATCTCGAAATCCATAAAGATGACGAGTTGGTTTTTATACTGAAACAATCGGACATGGATGAGCTTAAGAATGTGTTGGGTGAAGGGAAAAAATGAGGGAGCTAATTTAGTCGCGCCTTTATTGATGACCTCGTAAAAAGCTAATTTATACCGTTAACGGTATCCTATATGCAACGAACTTGACTATAACACCAAAAAGCAGCAAAGATATTTAAAGGGCGTAGCAGGTAACTGATACCGT
>DSAQ01000039.1 GCA_011046395.1 Pseudomonadota bacterium | reverse complement strand
CAAATATTTTTTAAGCTTTTTACTTACAGGCAACGTCACTGATCACTGGTCATTAGCCATTGGTTGGGTTGGGTAGATTGATCACTTTTACTAGTGACAAATGACTATTGACTGATGACATTCACTATAGTAAGCCAGGAAAAACTATGCAGAGAAGCAGCCTTTGGCCAGCTTAGCCATATTGCGGCGTATTACCCCTACCTGCTTTTGGGGGATACCGGCACCGAGGGCCACCTGTTTAGCCATAGTTTCTGACATGAAGTCACCCGGCCCGTGGCCGTCAGAATTTACACAGAGAGGGGCGTTATGCTGGAGGGCCAAGCGGGCCACATGGCCATTGGTCAGACAGTGTCCCCGGCGGCAGGTAATCTCAAGAAAAATTCCTTTCTTGGCGGCCAGCATTACTTCCCCTTCGCTGATCAGCCCGGGATGGGCCAGGATATCGATGGGAGACTCCAGGGCCGCTCGATTGGTCCCGGGAGCTACCGGCTCAACAAGGGTCTCACCATGGACCACAACCAATCTTGCCCCCAATTTTCTGGCCTCTTTGGCCAGAGGTTGGATTAAGGATGGGGCAATATGTGTCAATTCTATGCCCGGGATAAGCCTGGTCTTGCTATACCGGTTGATATCTGCGGCCACTTTCGTAATACGGGGAATAATAAGGTCAATATTTGAGCTGTCGGCGTGATCGCTGATAGCCACAAATTCATAACCAAGGCATTCCACCCTCCGCACCAGTTCAGAGGGAAGGAGTTCCCCATCACTAAAAAGGCTGTGGGTGTGAAAATCTATCATAAGCACTCACATCTTGTATTTGCCAAAGTCCTCAGGCGAAAGGCGTTCCAGGATCTCAGCCCACTTCTTTCCCTCTTCAGTATGAACCTCCGCCTTGTGACCCATCTCCATGCGTTTCGACTTATCTATCACCGTTTCATGGACATAAATCGGCGAATCAGTCCGCAAGGCCAGGGCGATGGCATCACTGGGGCGGGCGTCAACCTGGAACTCTCTATCCCGTGTTATTATCGTGATAATGGCGTAAAAGGTATTTTCGCGCAGATCTATGATTTCAATTTTAACCACCCCTGCGCCGACTTCCTTCAAGATGTTTCTAAGGAGGTCGTGGGTCATCGGCCTGGAAAACTGGATCTTCTCCAGCTCAGTGGCTATAGCCGTGGCTTCCAGAAGACCAATCCATATTGGCATAGCCTGCTCGCCGTCCACCTCTCGCAGGATCATAATCGGTGTGTTGGTAACAGGATCGATGGCGATACCGGAAACCTTCATTTCTTTGAACATAAGCCTCTCCCCCTTGGACTTTATTCTCCTGCCAGGCTGCCCTTTAACGAGTGTAAACAGGCCTTCTCAACAGCAACCGTAACCACCTTTCCAGGCAAGTCCCCATCTCCGCTGAAATTAACCACTTCATTAGTACGCGCCCGCCCCATCCATTCCCGGGGCGAACTCTTACTATATCCCTCAACTAGAACCTCTGCTCGCTTACCCACCATGGATTTATTACGATTATATGTTATTTCTTTTTGCAAGGCCAGCAATCTGGAAAGTCTCTCCTGTTTTACCGGCTCCGGCAATTTATCGTTAAAAGTTACAGCCTTAGCCGGCGGCCGATCTGAATATTTAAAGGCAAAGGCGCCGGCGAACCGGACCTGACGCATTATGTCCAGCGTATCTTCAAAATCAGCCTCCGTTTCGCCCGGAAAACCTGCGATAAGATCGGTAGTTATGCTGATATGCGGACAGACCCCCTTTAGTTTGGCCACCTTCTCCAGGTAATCATCCCGCGTATATTTACGGTTCATCCTTTTTAATATCCTATCCGAACCAGATTGCATTGGCAAGTGAATATGCTCGCAAAGGGGTTTAATGCTGCCAAAACACTCTATCAGGTCATCGGATAGGTCCTTGGGATGGGAGGTGGTAAATCGCAGCCTATCTAAGCCGTCGACCTCACCTATTTTTCTAACTAAGTCGGCAAACCCGCACCCGCCATCGCCATGAAGTCCGTAAGAGTTCACGTTTTGACCAAGAAGGGTTATCTCCCTTACCCCCTGTTCGACCAGCCCTCTTATTTCCTTTAATATCTCCCCGCTTCGACGACTAAACTCGCGTCCGCGTACGTAAGGCACAATACAATAAGAACAAAAGTTATTACACCCGGTCATGATGCTGACATAGGCCGTCACCGTCCTTTTCCCGTTCAGGCTGCGCACATGGCCGGGAAGTTCCTGGGATGTGGTAAGTTCTGTGCAGGTAATCTTTCTTACGTTTTTCTCTGCCTCCCTTAGAAGCTCAGGAAGGCGGTGAATACCTTGCGGCCCGATAACCAGATTAAGGCCTGGACTCTTTTTAAAGAGCCTGCTGCCCTCCTGCTGGGCTAAGCAGCCGGCCACAATAACCATCAGGTCAGGGTTTTTCTTCTTAAATCTCCGCAGGCGACCCAAAAAGCTATAAGCCTTTTCTTCGGCCTTTTGCCTTATGCAGCAGGTATTTACCAGAACAAGATCGGCACCGGCCAGGTCTTCGGTCGTCTCATAGGCCATATTAGACAGAATACCGGCCATCTGCTCCGAATCGTGTTCATTCATCTGGCAGCCGAAGGTGGCAATATAGGCTTTCTTGCTCATAAGTTGCTAAGGATACCGTGCTCTTTTATAATCTCTGCGGGTATTATAATAACAATCTTCCCCAATTCAATATAAAAATGGCACCGCCTGCCGCCGGATACGACGTAAAACGTTAGACCTTCGAAATGTTCGAGACGTTCGGCGTTCGAAGCGATTGACTCCCGACGTTCTGAGTTTCGAACTCTCTGACCCGTAACCCGCAACTCGTAACGCTTACTTCGACTCCTGACTTCTATATTCTGTTTTAAGGCCGATTTCTGTCTTTATGGATACCAGGAGTTCCCGCACCAGGTCTTCATTGCCGGAAGGGATGTAGAGTTCGACTATCCCTTGCCGACGGTCAATGGTGCTCATAGTGGCCAGGTTATCGTAGCCCTCCAGGATAAATTTCAAGTAGTGAACCTGCCGGGGATCAATCTGTATTTTCCAGTTTGTCATGTGCATCTCGTAGGTGCTCAGCACTGGCCAAACAGATAGGAAGAAGCTGTCTCTGCCTATTCTCTAACCGGGTGAAAGGAATCAGCTGCTTATGAATGAACCAAGATATAGCCCCTTAATCCGTTACGTAATATATTGGTAACGTTCAAAAGTGTTTACATGGTGACAATTCAACCGATGCGATCCGGATGTTGAAGTAGCCGTTGATTCCGAGTTTTTCTTTCCAGTATTGCTCCCATTTTTTCCGGGAGTATT
>DSAQ01000207.1 GCA_011046395.1 Pseudomonadota bacterium | reverse complement strand
GACAGTTTCTTCTACATCCGTATAATTTGTGCCCTGCAGAAGATATTTCGCTCCACTTCCCTTTACCAACTGACCAAAAATATCTTTGTAAAATGTCTGGGTAATAGCTTCTCTTTTTTCTTCCGGGTCCGTTATACCCTTTAGTGCACCAAAGAATTGTTTCTGGGCCTCGACTATTTCTACCGCCACATCTAATTAAACAAAGAGACAACACGTCCCGGCTCTTTCTCTCTCATTAAGCCACTATCAATAAAATATGTCTTGAGCCTATCACCCAAGGCTCTGTGCCCTAACATGGTAACAGATGAAGAATCAACACCGCCGGATAAGGCGTTGACGGCTAAGCCATCGCCAACAATCGAAGAAATCTCTTGAATTTTTTCTTCAATGAATTCTGAAGCGTTTAATTCTTCCAATCTTATTTCTTTGATTTCCATGGGGTTTAATTTATTTATCTTTTTCTCAAAAGTCAAAGGAAAGCTTCCTTGGGCTCCCTAAGCTGACCAAAAGCTATACAAACCAGCGATTTGTTCGCTTTGCGCCCTACACCTCGAACAACCTCACACTATCTCCTGTATCCATACCTCTCTCCGCCCATTCCCACTCATAGCCAACGCTGTGCGTCATGGCCGGGATTCCGCCCACGATCTGCTGTTTCCTCTCATGGCTATGCCCATAAAGGACGTAACGGTATTTTTCTATGCTATTTTCCTCTTGGTCCTCCACTCAGAGATCGTGGTTCCCGGCTACGGCTAGCTTCGGGCACGTGAGCTGGCCATACTTTTTCAATGCCTCTTCGAAATGCCGTTGACCCGCAGAGACATCTCCGCAGACAATGAAAATGTCCGGAGATTCTTTTGCCAAAATCGGCATCTGAATCTCCGGTACCCTTTCGTTTTCCGGCGAAACGTCGGCGTGGATGTCGGAGGTAAAAGCAATCTTCATTCAAAAACAGGACTGTTATTTCTTCTTGGCCTTGGCTGTCGCTTTTTTGGCCGGAGCCTTTTTTGCCGCAGGCTTAGAGGCGGACTTCGCCCTCTTTGTTGCTGTCAGCTCCGCGGCCTTTTTCCTGGCGTTGCCAGCCGCGGCTTTTCCCTTGGCCATAGGCTGCCCGCAACATATGATATCGCATGTCTCGCATCCGCAGGCCGCGTCTATTACACACACAATGCCGCATACCTGACAACTGAATACATCGCCCTTCCTTGTCTTTGCCATTTACTGTTCCTCCTCAAATAGAATTTGTCGGTGCTTTACAGCACTTTTATACGAACTCTCCCTGTTTTTCAACAACCTTTTGCCCGCGTAGCGACAGCGACATCTAAATATCATATCTATTGCCTCGGAAATAAGCGACCGACCTAATCAGAAGCAGTTTCCGCGGCCAGTGCGTTCAAATCCAAACGCTCTATCTGGGGTAGAGAAGCTCCTATTATTCCCTGCAGATCGCCGTACATGCCAATGGTGTTACTGATAACCCGTTCGATCTGCTTTTCCCGTTTCGACCATATCCGCGTCATGGCTCTTTTTTCCTGGTCAAGGTCTTCTTTCATCGTGGTGAAAGCCTCAACAATCGCTTCAACCCTCTGCCTGAATTCTGGACCAGCCAAATAACCGTATAGGATTTCCATTTTTTCGTTTTTGCCTACTGCTGCAAGCTTCGTAGTGGTAACCTGAATGAGATTTATTCTAAGTGCAGTGGCAAGACCGACCATGGAGGTGCTGTTGGTCACCCAGATGCCGTTGACATAGGCAAAGTTGCTAATCTCTTTGGGCAGTGCTTTCGTGAGCAAGGCCGCGACTTCCGCTTTTGCCTCTCTCTGATCGTCTTTAAGTTTTTCGAGCCAATCATCGTTCCATGCCTTGGTGTGTTTTGATTCCCAAATGATCGTTCCACAATATTGGCCGGATTGGTTATGTACTTTTTGTAAGACATCAGCTCCCCGCATGCCCTTGGGCACAGGTTCGATCTGGTCGTGAGGAAAGTTTGCTTTTAGAATGTCTTCTAGTTCGAGTTCCAGGACTTCCCCCTGAGCTTGTTGCGACCCTTGCTCCGCCTTTCTTTTTAGTTCTTCTATTTGCTTTCTCATATCCGCCAGTTGTTTTTCCTTTTCCAGATCTTTGAGTCTATGTTCTTCCATGAGGCGGGAGCTGGCTGTCTCCTCGATCTTTTTTCTTTCCTCGTCAAGCCTGCGGGCCATTTCGAGTTCAGAAACTTGTTTGGCTTCTTCGGCCTCTCGCAATCGCTTTCTCAGGTCGAGCTCCGCCTTTTGGAAGTCTAACAGTTTTCCCTCCTTTTCTTTAACCTGCTCATGCAAATCTCCAAGTTCGACGGCTATAGCCTCTTGTGCCCTGGATTTTGCTTCCTTCTCCAGCCTCGCTTTTTCAATTCTTATTTTTTCCGCAAACTGGTCTTCCAGGGACTTCCTTAAGGTTTCCAGTCCTTTTTCTTTATCGGAAAGGGCCAGCTCCCTCCTCGCAATCTCCTGCTCCCTCTTTTGAGTCTCGGCCCCAAGCTCTCGACGCAGCCCCTCTCTAACCTCATGCGTAATGGCCTCGGTTAAATGAATCTCTTTATGGCAGTACGGACACGTTATTACTAAACCTTGCATAGTTATCTTCCTCCATCGGTAGCACCGTTTCCGGTTCAACTATGCTGAAAAATTCAAGGAAAGTCCAGCTTAATCAAGCTTAGTTCGGATTGTCCATATTTTCCTTGACCACTGTTCATTTGTTTAGTATATAAAGCTATACACTTGAATAGTAAAAGGAGATAACTGACATGAAGGGATTATCACCTCAACAGGATAAAATTCTTGAATTCATAACCGAATTCCAGGCCGAGTATAATTTCCCGCCCAGCATCAGGGAAATCTGCGCTCACTTTGGTTTTGCCTCGCCAAGGGCGGCCATCGATCACTTGAAGGCCCTGGAGAAAAAGGGCTATCTCCAGATTCACAGCGGTAAATCCCGCGGCATCACCCTGCTCAAGCCCCATCCGGCATCCATGAAAGGCATACCCATACTCGGCCGTATCGCCGCCGGGCTCCCTGTCCTGGCCGTGGAAAATATCGAAGATACCCTGCCTGTTGAAAGACACTTCTTTGGCGAAGAAGAATGCTTCGCCATCTGGGTTTACGGTGATTCCATGACCGGCGCCCATATAGAGGACGGAGATTGCGTGATCGTGCGGGTCCGTGAGAAGGCCGAGAACGGGGATATCGTAGCCGCCCTCATAGATGATGAAGTAACGCTCAAGTATTTTTATCAGAAGAAGGACAAAACCATCGAACTGAGACCGGCCAACCTCAAATATAGACCCATTATCATCAAGCCTGACGAGTCCGGGTCTTTCCGGATCCTGGGGGTT
>DSAQ01000185.1 GCA_011046395.1 Pseudomonadota bacterium | reverse complement strand
GCAATGCTTTTTGCAGCGGGACGGACAAATCGTCTGGGCCGGGTAGATGACGGCACCTCAATCCTGGACTACGAACCGGAAGAAATCAAAAGAAAAATTACCATAAGCTCGGCCTTTAATCATTATACCTGGAAAAAATATACGATCCACCTTATCGATACCCCGGGAGATGATAATTTTCTTAACGATACCCGGATGTCCCTGCAGGTAGCAGACAGCGCCGTATTCGTAATCGATGCCATTGACGGGGCCAAACCCTTAACCCGGAAGATATGGAATCTGGCTGAGGAGTTTCATCTGCCCCGTATTGTCTTCATTAACAAAATGGACCGGGAAAGAGCGGATTTTTACAGGACATTAGATAGCATTTCCACCACCCTCAACGCCCGCTGCGTGCCCGTTCAACTCCCTATTGGTGCAGAAGATAAGTTCACCGGAGTGGTGGACCTCATAAATAAAAAGGCTTTCGTATTTGCTAACGATCAAAGCGGCCAGTACAAGGAATGTCCTATCCCCGAGGACATGAAAGATTCTGTAAAAAAACACCGGGAAAGTCTCCAGGAATACGCTGCGGAGACAGACGACGCCCTGGTGGAAAAATTCCTGGAGGAAGGAACCTTGACGGTGGCCGAAATAGAAAAAGGCCTGGCCAGCGGGATGACTACAGGCCAATTTGTCCTGGTATGCTGTGGCTCAGCTACATGCAACATCGGTGTCACCACTCTTATGGAGGCCATCAGTCAATATCTGCCCTCCCCTCTGGATAAGGGGGCAAAAATGGCCTTAAATGCCAAGACCAAAGAAGAGGTCGAAATAGTTCCCGATCCCGATGCGCCGTTAGCGGCTCTGGTCTTCAAGACCCTGTCCGATCCGTATGCTGGACGGCTTTCCATCATGCGTATTTACTCCGGCACACTAAAACCGGATGTTACCCTTTACAACTCAAACAAGCAGACCACAGAGCGTATCGGCCAGCTTCTGTCCCTGGAAGGTAAGGCTCAAAAATCCGTTGAAGGTGCGGGGCCGGGAGAATTAGTCGCAGTCGCTAAATTAAGAGACACCGTGACCGGTGATACCCTCTGTACTGAAGGCTCGCCGGTCATTATTGAGGCCCTGCAACCGCCGCAGCCGGTTATCTCCTACGCCTTAAAACCAAAAACTAAGGCCGATGAAGAGAAAATATCCGTGGCCCTGGGGAAACTCAAGGAAGAAGACAATTCCATCCTGGTTACCCGTAATGAGGCGACCAGGGAAACCATTCTTTCCGGCATGGGACAAATCCATATCGAGGTTGTAGCAGAAAAGTTAAAAAGAAAATATAATGTTGACGTCAATCTTACCCTGCCCAAGGTACCTTACAAAGAGACTATCAGAAAAACCAAACAGGGTGTTATCTACCGGCATAAGAAACAAACTGGTGGGGCCGGACAGTTTGCCGAGGTTCACTTTGATATCAGTCCGCTGCCCCAGGGGGGCAGATTTGAGTTTGAAAATGCCCTGACCGGAATGAATGTACCCCGCAATTTTGTTCCCGCAGTGGAAAAGGGCATTCAGGAAGCTATGCAGGCAGGCCCCTTGGCCGGCTATCCGGTCGTGGGTGTTAAGGTCAGATTTTATGACGGCAAGTCGCATGAGGTTGACTCATCGGAGACAGCCTTCAAAATTGCAGCCATCCAGTGCTTCAAGAAAGGTATGCTGGAGGCTATGCCTATCTTGCTGGAACCAATCATGGCTATGACTGTTCTGGTTCCGGACGACTGCATGGGTGATGTTATCGGAGATATGAATAGCCGCCGGGGAAAGGTAATAGGGGTAGAGACCCGATCCGGGCTGCAAGCCATCTCGGCCCACGTCCCCATGGTCGAAGTACTGCGTTACGCCTCTGATCTCACTTCTATGACTGCCGGACGCGGTACATTCAGTATGGAATTTTTGCACTATGTGGAAGTTCCGGCTCACTTGACTGAAAAGATTGTCGCTGCGGCTAAAAAGGAAGGCGAGGCCTAGAGAACAGGGGAAATTGTAACCGTTCACCGTTCACTGTTGACCGTTCACCAAAAAGACGTTCCTCGCGCTTTTCAGGTTCTTACGGACAACGGTGAACGGATAACGGTGAACGATTACGGGAAATTTAGTATTGACCCACGAAGAACCGGATAAACAAAGCCAGGCTCTATCCCAGAAGATAGCCCGGATGACCGTCGCCGAAAAGATCAAGCTGGCCATGACCGGCGACAAAGAGGCCCGAAGCATCCTCATACGCGATGGTAACAAGATGGTCCAAGGAGCCGTAGTACAGAATGCGCGCCTTACCGATGCTGAGGCAGTCCAGATAGCTAAGATGCGTACTATGGACGAAGGCGTCATCCGGCATCTGGCCACTGACCGCAAGTGGCTGAAGATATATCCGGTTAAAGTGGAGCTGGTTAAAAACCCGAAGACGCCCCTTATGCTGGCCATAAGGTTGCTACCGCTACTGCGCGAAGCAGATTTGCACCAGATAGCCAAGAGCAAAGATGTCCTGAAGACTGTTTCTTCTCAGTCCCTGCGCCTGCTCAGTCAAAAAAACAGTAATCGGTCCGCCTCCGGCCTTCGGTCGACCGGCGGATCACTTAAAAAAGCTATGTACACAACAGCCATAGTCACTATAAGCGATAAGGGATCCAAGGGAAAACGGGAGGATCTGAGCGGCCCGGAACTGAAAGAGATATTACGTAAAGCCGGTTACCGTATCGCCGCCTATACAATCATCCCTGATGATCTAACTGTCATTGTCAACACCTTAGTGCACTTAGTAGATGTGGAAAAGATAGATATGGTCGTGACCACAGGCGGTACAGGACTTGCTCCGCGCGATGTGACTCCGGAGGCCACGGCCATGGTTATTGAAAAGGAGGTCCCGGGTATGGCCGAGGCCATGCGTGCCGCCAGCCTGCAAAAAACGCCTCATGCCATGCTTTCACGGGCCTTAGTCGGGATAAGGAAAGAGACTCTGATTATTAATCTGCCAGGCAGCCCGAAAGGCGCCCGTGAAAATCTAACCACCATCCTGCCCACTCTCCCCCATGCCCTGGCCAAGATCAAAGGTGATCCCTCGGAATGTGCCCGGTAGCTATTCTTTGATAATCAGGTATCAGCCCGTCCCAAGTGAAATGACTGCTGAAAGTGATGACCCAAACAGAAATAACTAATACCGTAACACTTTAGTTGCTTGAAACCGTCCTACATTCAGAAAAGGCTATTAATCTGGAACTCACGAACTCATGAAAGAACAGAGCAACCAGAATCCGAACTGCTAAAATCAATTTCTCAAAAATACTTTCCTGAGAGCCTGTTGCAAAATTCTTATGATCGGATTGCCGTCATTCCGGCGAAAGCCGGAATCCAGT
>DSAQ01000079.1 GCA_011046395.1 Pseudomonadota bacterium | reverse complement strand
CGAGAGTGACTACAAAAAGAGCATACGGTTTTCGAAGCTATGACCTTTTGGAACTTGCACTATATCAGACCCTTGGCGATCTTCCGGAACCAAAAAGCACCCACAAATTCTGCTGAGGAACCTTAATTATATAAGAGATTTTTTTTATTCGTCAATCTATTTAACCGGTATTGAGTTTTTTAATTGGGGCTTAGAGGTGTTTTATTACGTAGGATTCTAAAAAAGAACAGCCGGGCGGTTGATAATCCCGGCTGTTCTACGGATAAGGGGAAAGATTTTTTACTCAATGGTAAAAGCTTGCAACGTTCATGCCAAAAACGGCTATAACTGTAACAGTTGGATTTTATTGCATAAATATATATCGGTCCTTTAGGTGAGAAATGATCTGGGTTCAAAAAATTTAACTAAGTGCGGGATGGATAGCTACTTTTTGTTCATAACATATTGAGTTTATTCTTTTTATTGATAATTAAAAAATTTATACCAGCGGATCCGCAGGGCGGATCTACCGATAAAACCTTGCTGCAAGCCCTCATAAATCATCCGCAGTGATTTTTATTGACATTTCATTCAGACTTATCTAGAATTTCAAAAATAAATTCTGACGGGAGAAATAGTAGATCGTCAATAGCTGGCGGTAATCGTTGAGAAAAGCAAAATCTGTAAAAGAAAAGAGGTGATAAGGTATGCGTAAGTTTTTATCTTTTCTTCTTGTGCTAGTAATGGTATTGTCTCTGGCCGTAGCGGTTGGTTGCCAGAAGAAGGAGGAGGCAGTTCCAGAGGCTCCGGCTCCTGAGGCGGCTCCGGCTCCAGCTCCTGAGGCGGCTCCGGCTCCAGCTCCTGAGGCAGCTCCGGCTCCAGCCCCTGAGGCACCTCCGGCTGGCCATTAATCAAACTGTGGCACGAAGCGGATAATAAAAGGGAGACCATCCGGTCTCCCTTTTATATTTTTAGTTTTAGGATAGGCGCCGGTCCTCAAGAGGCCTTGTACCCTAGTTTTCTCAGTAAATCCAGTCGCCAGGCTACATTACCCTCTTCCTCTATCCCCTTTGGTGAATAGCCATCGATGACCCCCAGGATCCCTCGCCCCTGCTCTGTTTGAGCGATGATCACCTCTACAGGATTGGCCGTTGCACAGTAAATGGTGCATACTTCCTGGCATAGCTTTATAGCATTTAAGACATTAATAGGAAAGGCGTTGCGCAGGATAACTATAAACGAGTGACCGGCCGCTATCTTCCCGGCGTTGGCAATGGCAGCTTCTTTGAGTTCTTCATCATTAGCGGCCACCCGGATAAGACAGTCACCGGAGGCCTCACAAAAAGCCAATCCAAACCTTATACCAGGGACTGAACCTACTAATATCTCATAAAGATCTTCCACGGATTTGATGAAGTGGGTTTGGCCTAAAATAATATTGCTGTTTACCGGGATGTCCAAACGTTCTGTTAATAAATCCATCGTCTTACCCTCCTTATTACTTAGTCATTTGTCACTGGTTAAAATTTTCCACACTTAACTAATGACTGATGACCAGTGACGTTGCCTGTAGCTAGGGCTATGGATTTATAGTTACGCCGTATTTGTCTTTTAATTCCAGAAAAAGTTTCCTTATAGCTTCTTCCTGCTTTGTTTCTGTTAACCTGTTTTTGACCTCTTCCTTAACTTCTTCAAAGGCCTTAGTCTTTGCTTCCTTTCTATCTTCTACTTTGATGATATGATACCCGAATGCAGTTTTTATGAGTTCACTCACCTCTCCTGCCTTGAGCGCGAAGGCTGCTTTTTCAAATTCCGGAACCATCTGTCCACGCGGAAAGAATCCAAGTTCTCCCCCCTTATCTTTGCTGCCCGGATCTTCCGAGGAAGCCTGGGCCACCGCAGCGAAATCCTCTCCTCCATCCAGACGCTTCTTTATTTCGCGTATCCGGGTTTCTGCTGCCCCCCAGTCATCGGGTTTAGCTTCAGAGGAGACCCTGACCAGGATATGCCGTGCCTTGACCATCTCCGGCTCTTCAAATTCAGCTTTATGCTCAGAATAATAGTTGCTTATCTCTTTATCTGTTACCTTGATTTTAGCAAAGACATATTTAGTTACAAATTCCTGGGCCAGGACGGTATCGACCAGCTCATTGATTTTTTCGGCTATGGCCCTGTCGCGATCCAGCTTACGGGCTCGTGCTTCCTGAGAGAGTAAAGAGATTTGAACCCAGCGATCGATGAGACTTTGCCTGAATTGGGGGTCTTGCCTGATCATCTTCTGATATTCCAGCGGTAACGAATTCACCTTTTGGTCAAGGGCCTCAGCCGTCAAGACCTGCCTGCCCGCCTTAGCGACGATTTTGTCATTTTTTGCAGACTTATCTGCCCAGGCCAGGGATGACACTAGAATACAGACAACTCCCAGACAGATAGATAGAACAACCAGCCTTAATCTTTTCATAAACGTTTCCTTTCTATTTTGTTTATTATTAGCGGATGATGGATCCGGGGGGGTAGTATCCGCTTTTAACTGTGGTATTTGGATAGACCAATGATCTTTGTCCAAGGATAGTCCCTGGATTGGTGACCGAGTTGCAGCCCGTTTGCACACCGTCACCTAAAATTGCGCCTAGTTTACGGAGCAGGGTGGGATGTTCTTTCCCTTCAATCCTGATAGTAATAGGTGCATTAAGGAGTTTCAGGTTGGCCAATTTGGTTCCGGCTCCGAGGTTACAGTTGTTTCCCAGGATACTGTCTCCTAAGTAGGCAAAATGTCCGGCTTTGGCGCCATCCAGCATGATAGAGTTTTTTATCTCGGTGGTATGGCCTACTATACAATGCGCTCCAACCAGGCAAGTCCCCCGGATATAAGCACCCTGACGGACCTCCGTTTGATCGCCTATTATGGTCGGGCCTTTGATCAGTGCCCCGGGCTCAACGACTATGCCGCGGCCAATAACTATTCCTTCGTCAGCCAGGACACAGCCGGCATATAAGACAGAGGCCCCCTCCAGAACCTTTCCGTTTTTGACGACCTTCATCTTTTCCTTAGTAGCATCTCCGGGTATTATCTCTATACCTTCTTGCAGCAGTTTCCCTTCATATACCACCAGGGTGGCCCTAAGTGGTATAGAAAGCGGCAAGCCGGTTATAGGGTTAACCGCTATAGCCTGCAAGATATAGGCTTTTAATTTCGGTAACGCTTCCCAAACCAGATTAACCCCCGCGAATAAGTCCCGGTGACGGAACCCTTCCAGGTCAAATAGGTCTTCTGGCTTTAGCAAGTTCAGCTCCTTAAAAGATGATAAATCTTTCCTGTGCGCATTTTATCTTTATATTGCCTGGTCTGGGAAAAAATTGTTATGAATTATCTGGGATTGCAGGTAAAGATGCAAGGAAAAACTGGAATAGTT
>DSAQ01000112.1 GCA_011046395.1 Pseudomonadota bacterium | reverse complement strand
TCCTGTGCCAACTCAAATGACAGAGCAGTAAAATTTGTAGTGCCCATAAATATGCCCATTATTAGCTTAACATATTGGTTTTCCTAAACTTTTAACTATGACTGTGGTAAACTTGGGTTACGACTCTGCCGCCCCGGAAGACGTCGATATGGGCTGTTTCCGCATTTTCGTCCATGTCGGTAATGTCGGCTTCCAATGCCCTTCTTTCCAGGTTCCTGATGTACTGCGTCACCTGCTTCTCAAAGCTTTTTTCTTCCGTGTTTGCCGCCATGTTGTCCTCCTTTGAAAAGTCCTTCACTTTGTGTTGAGGACTTTGGGGAAAGACTTTTTCTTATTTTCAGCTATCCGCTTCTGCCCCCGGATATTGGCTTCGCTCTGGCGAGGCGCACGGGAGCGTCTTACGGGGTCGATAGGGATGGCTTCGTTAACACGCCTTCCTGTGTGGAAATAGCAACTTTCGCACCTCGACTTGTCCCTGCATTTCTCGCAGATCTTGCCCGGGTCAATGAACAGGTCAAGGTTGTCGAAAATGCTGTCGATCACTCTTGTCATGGGTTTTCCCAGCGCCCATGAAATCCTTCTCAGGGTACTCGAATGGTAAGGTGAGAGTTCAGGGGTATAGGCCAAGACGATACTCCTTTCCTTAGAAGTGAAAAGTTAAACGAACAAGCCCCGGTAGAGGAACAATATGTAAGGGAGCTCAAAAAATGCGTATATGGTTTAGGATGGCATCTGATGCCGTCCCGGCGAAGCTTCGACGTTCCGGACATCCTGGCCAGGAAAATGCACACCCTGGGGTTGGAGAGGGTTCCCTGTGGCTGCCAGGATATCCGGTATAGAGGCGAGGAGGAAATTCGTCATGAAGAAATCGTCCGTCATCTTCATCTGGATGCGGCACATGTTTGCACAGATAGGGTCTATGTCGGTGCCGTAGAACCTGTACCTGCGAAGAGCTTCCCGGCCGTGGCGTCCGGCTGCGACGGCTTTTCCGGCCAGCAGCATCACCCCCGATCCGCAGGCCGGATCATAGATTTTGATGGGTCCTTCCGGGTCTTCATCCGGCCGCTCTCCCATCGCCATTGCCGCCATCATCAACGCTACGTTCCACGGGGTGAAAAACTGGCCGAGAAACGATTTTGCGCCCATTCCGGCCAGGTTCATATAGGCGGGGCCGAGAATGTCTTCAAAGTTCTGCCCGTAGGTGAAGTGATCCAGGAGTATCGCAAATATCTTCGCCGCCTCGTCGCATCCTTCTCGCCCTAGCCTTTTTGCGTATTCCAGGTAGCGTTCTTCCCCGCCCGGGCTGAAGCGGTCCAGGGTGGCTTCCATAAGGGCCACTGCGTCACCGAAAGAACTCCAACTGTGCGTGATATGATAGAGACGCTCGAAGTGTTTGGTTACGGTTTGGATGGTCTTGGAAGCAGATTGCAGGAGGTTTGGGCTTATAATCGAGATGGGTTCCTTGGGTGGCCCTCCGTCGGTGTGTCCTTCCTTTTTGGCTTCGTGGCGTTTGCTCCGCTCGAGCAGAAGCTGACGTCCGGTTCGACAGGGAAACGGCCTTTTCGGGGTCTTGCCCGGACGGGTTTCTTGAGGCAGGAAATCCAGGATACATTCGTCGAATATCCTTTGTATGGTCTTGTTATAGTTAGACTCGATATATGGCCTATCCGGTGAGGCTTGGCTGGTGAAATCGAGAATGAAGTCGTCTATGTAGTATTCTTCGATGCCTGCGCGTTTTGCCTTCTCTATCGCCTCCTGGCTCAGTTCGCCCCAGAACACCATTCCCTTTTCTTCGTACTCGGCTGCTATGCCGGAATACTTCCTTCTCAGCGCTTCTATCCGGCTTTTCAATGTCTTTTTGCGGACGGACGCGGCATGGTCTCTGGCTGACTTGAGTCGCTCCAGTTCTTTTTTCAGTTCGTCGATTTCCGCCTCGGTCCGCTTCCGGACCTCCTCCATGTGGACTACCGCTTCGTCCCATTCCGCCTGGATATCCAGGGGCGTTTTCTTCCAGATTTCATCTATGGGAATAAATCCTCGGGGTTTTGGGGCCAGGGACGGATCGTCCTGTACTGGAGGATTCGACGTTGGGCGGCAAAAAAGACAACTGAGCGATTCCGAATTTTTCTTCGGCTCTTCCGGGTCGGGGCACGGTTTCGCCTTCAGATCTAAAAGAGACAGCTGTTCCATGGGGGTACCTTGGGGGTGAAGTTATCTGCTTGCTGTTTGCTTTTTGGGGAAGGGTTCTTTGGGTTATTTGGAGGAGGATTGGGTATACCAGTGAATATTTTCTTTGCCGTAACGTTCGGCTACCCTGTCTGCACACCGGTGGCAGATTCCGTAGAGCGACACTTCTCCGTTTGGACTTTCTTCTGCTCGGTAGCCTTCAGCTGGATAATGGGCCAGGTTTTCGTCAAAACACCGGTCGCAGAGGTTTGGAACCAGACCGGTGTCCCTGGCGCACCAGCTTCCGACTTTGGCGTCTGAATCGGGGTCGTGTATGGCAAGTCCTTTGTCTGTGCCCAAAACAATCAACGGCATGGTTGTGTTCTCCTTCAATCGCAGACTTTTCCCTTACAGATGGTTGCACAGGTTGTTTTGTCCGGTAGAGCGGTTACCGAATACTTCAAAGAGCACTTTTTAGTAGGTAAGAGTTTAGTTAAGAAAGGCTTTGGAACGTTTGCGGGATCATTTTGGGGTTGAATACACTTTTTCAGAGGCCAGCCATGCTGCGTATCTCAAGGCCTGCACGATGTCTTCTTCTTCAAGCTCCGGATAGGCAGTTAAGATGTCTCGTTTAGTCATACCATCGGCAGTCTGTTTCAGGACGATGGATACTGTGATCCTCATACCCCGCATTGTGGGTTGCCCCATGCAGACTTCTGGATCGACGGTTATTCGGTCGAGTTTCATTCTGGCAGGCCGTTGTATACGGCAGATATAACCTTCAACTGTTTCAGGGAGACTGAAGCCTTTTCTTTATGGAATCTTGTATTCGTTTCGCAGCTTGCAAAGCTTGTTGCGCCTCTTTGTAGCTGAAACTGGTAGGCCAGTGAACTGGATAACGTGTTTCCACATAGAATGCGTTCAAATAGTCGCTATCCTCACGAAGTTCTTCCAGGGCAGCATCGTTTCTTACACATATCCGAAGCAATAACGGTAAGTCGTGGACCTTCCGGAACTCGAGTTCGTTGGCTGCGGTATATGCCTTGAAGTATTTCTCAGCAGCTTGGTGGAAATGGAAGCAGATTTGGGCAAAAAAAGTCTTTCCTTCTTCCAAATTGACTCTTGCGAAATTAAAATCTTCGTCAGCTTTTGCCAACCACTCGTTTACGATTTCAGGATTCACCATAAAGAACTCTGCCTTCTTCCAGAATAGACTTGAGGAAAGGATCGCCTA
>DSAQ01000089.1 GCA_011046395.1 Pseudomonadota bacterium | reverse complement strand
TATATGTATCTCTTGTTCCATCACGATCTCTTTCTCCTGGTTTCGGTCTGCCGACTTTAACCTTAGAAAGAGATCGTGTTTTAATCAAAACCTTTTTGCCTCACCTTTTGAACGATACTAAAATATTTTTATAGGACATATATCGTGGGCTTCCGTCTGCCGTATCCTGTTCCTGATTTCTTCTTTGATGGTTGGCTCCCCAGCGAGAACCTTTAGTTCCCTCGATAGACCATCGGCAAAGTCTTCCAACCTGTGCGCAGTGGTCTTCGCAACTGTCAGTAACTGCTCCTGTGTCTGGAAAACCAGGGTCTTCTCAAACTCCCTGTGGGACAGATACGCTGTGTACAGAAGGATGGCGATACTAGCCAAACCGGCTATAGTGCCTATCCCCACCCTCTTGGATAACCCTTTTGTCTCCATATAATTTACTACCTCATGACAGCTCAAGGGATAAAACGTTATAAAAATTAGGCAAATTATATTTATACATAAAGGGCCACAAGCTGTCAAAACCAATTTATCCAAAAATCATTTTTCCTTGACACGGCCTCCGCTACTCAATATGTTAAGCAACGTTTTTACATGCAGAAGTTCCAGGTCAACACTTCGGCAAGCAAGGCATTGGCTTCAGCCTGTGGATAAAGAGGGAAATCCCCGGCCTGGAGAGTGGTTTCAGGTATGGGGATTTTTTATTATGCAGCTTTAAGCCATCAGCCATCAGCCGCAAACGGTAATTTAATCATGTTTTCTGTAGTAGAAAGTGACAAAGGGAATTGTTCAACATTTTCCAAAAGCTACAGGCGGAGGTTTCCTTTCCGCCTGGCTACGACCTCGTTTATCTATCCTGACCGTATCCTGCCCAATGCTATGCGCCTTGCCCCCTACCTGGATGAGATGGAGCTAATCCTCTTTGAGAGTAAAAACCTGCCGGATAGGGAGGAAATATCACATCTCTCCGCTCTGCAGGATAAACAGGGATTATCTTACAATGTGCACCTTCCCCTGGATATTTCCCTCGGACATCCTTTAGACAAAACAAGGGAAGAGGGAATCGCGGCGGTCCAGGAGGCTGTAGCCCTTACCAGAAGGCTTACCCCTTCTACCTATACGCTGCACTATGTCTGTGATGCTGACTGTGGCAAGAAAAATCTTTCTTTATGGCAGAGGCGTATTGCGGAAAGCACCGGGAACATCCTGAAGATGGGCATTAAACCAGGCTTGATTTCCGTCGAAACCCTCAACTACCCCTTGACCCGGGTACAGGATATCATCAACGACTTTGGCCTTTCCATCTGCCTTGATCTCGGCCATATATTGCTCAGCGGAGGAAATCCGCTGTACTACCTGGATAAATATCTGGAGAAGACGGCCATTATCCACCTGTACGGTGTCTATCAAGGCCGTGACCATCTGGGCCTTGATGTCCTGGATGAAGCCGCCCTTGCAGACTGGCTGCGCCTTTTGAAAGAATATACGGGTACGGTTTCTATCGAGGTCTTTTCTTTTCAGCACCTCCAGACCTCATTAGAAGTCCTGGCAAAGATATGGGAAGAGGTATGAAGAAGATCATCCTGGTAACCGGAGGCTGCCGGAGCGGCAAGAGCCGTTTTGCCCTGGATTATGCCACCTGCCACTTTGCAAACCGGCTATACCTGGCTACGGGACAGGCCCTGGACGAGGAGATGAAAGAACGAATAAAAGGGCACCAAAGGGAACGGGGCCAGGACTGGCGCACCGTGGAGGAATCTCTGGATATCGCTAAAATCATAACCGGGGAAGCACAAAGAATAGACGTCATACTCATTGACTGTATCACCATGTGGATTTCCAATATGCTGCTCCGGGATATGCCCGAAGAAGAAATAATGCACTCGGTAGGGGCTCTTGCGGAGAAAATACGCAAGCCCCTTTGTTCCTTTATCTTAGTAACCAATGAGGTTGGAGGGGGCATCGTCCCGGAAAACAGGCTGGCCCGGAGATTTCGTGACCTGGTCGGTCTGACCAATCAGAAGCTGGCGGCCTGTGCCGATGAAGTTTACTGGCTGGTAGCCGGCATACCGATCAAAATCAAATAACTGGTGAGGGGAAAAATGACACGCCTTAACGACATTATCGCAAAAATCGAGCCGATCGACCTGGATACGCTGGAGAAGGCCAGAAATCACACCGCCGAACTGTGCATGCCGCCCCGTGCCCTCGGAAGATTACATGAGATAGGCGAGCGGCTGTGCGGCATAATGCGCAGCCTTAACCCTTCCGTCAAAAAGAAAGGCTTTTTGGTCATGGCCGGTGACCATGGAGTAGTCAAACACGGCGTAAGCGCCTTCCCTCAGGAGGTTACCGGGGAGATGGTCAAAAACTTTGTCCGGGGTGGCGCCGGTATAAACGCCCTGGCCCGCCAGTTCCCCGCCGAGGTGGTAGTGGTTGATATGGGTATTGTCCCGGATTTATCGGACGCTATCCAGGGAGAAAATCGTTTTATAAAGAAAAGGATTGCGCCGGGAACAAATGATTTTACAAGCGGTCCGGCCATGAGCCGGCAGCAGGCGGAAGAAGCTATCCTGGCTGGTTTTGATCTGGCTGCGGCCATGTTTGCCAGGGGAATAACGCTCCTGGGCACCGGCGATATGGGAATCGGGAACACCACCCCGTCGAGCGCCATTGGTGCCGTTATTACCGGACGGCCGGTAGAGGATATGACCGGACGCGGCACGGGCATATCTGATGCATCTTTTCAAAAAAAGTGTGAGATTATCAAGGCGGCTATCTCTGTAAACCATCCTGATCCGGCGGATGGAATAGACACCCTTTCCAAGGTCGGTGGATTCGAGATAGGCGGCATTGCGGGGCTAGTACTGGCGGCGGCTTATCACAAGAAACCGGTGGTTATCGACGGCCTTATCTCCACGGCCGGCGCGCTGATTGCCCATGCGCTCTGCCCCCTTGTCTCTCAATATGCCTTTGCCGGACACTGTTCTGTGGAGCAAGGGCATAAGCACATGCTGGCCCACCTCGGGCTTGCGCCTATCGTAAATCTCGATCTGCGTCTCGGAGAAGGAACGGGCGCGGCCCTAGCTATGCACATTATCGAGGCCGCCTGCCGGGTCTTTAATGAGGTACACACCTTTAGCCAGGCCGAAGTTAATAAGGGGAATAATGGGTAATTTCTTTGCGGCCCTTACATTTTTAACCATCCTGCCTGCGCCCCGGACCAAAGGACAGATAGGAGCCGGGACACTGCCGTGGTTCCCGGTCGTTGGTCTTGTGATCGGCGGCCTTATTTTTCTCTTCAATTATATCCTGCTCCGCCTCTTACCGGTTCAGATAACCGCTCTTTTCTCCGTCCTCTTTCTGGCGGCTATTACCGGAGGCATTCATCTGGACGGCCTGGCCGATACAGCAGACGG
>DSAQ01000215.1 GCA_011046395.1 Pseudomonadota bacterium | reverse complement strand
GTATAATAGATATAAGGTTTATCGAACTTTTATAGTCTATACAGGAAGGTATCTATGGTACCAAATACTTTAAGCAAGACGGAAAAATGAAAAACCCTTTTGCGGTACTCGGCATAACACCACAGATTGTGGCCCGCATGGACAATGAGGCCCTCTATAACCTGGTCAGGGCCTGCTACCGTGCCCTGCAACAGGCCCACCATCCGGACAAACTGCGGAAGCAGACAGAAACCGCCCGCCGGAAAAGCACAGAACGGGCTACTGAAATCAACCTGGCCTATGAAAAACTCAACTGGGCAAAAGACCCGTATTCATTCCTTCTGCATAAAGAACGATATTTAAAGGCCCCACGGCGAGAAGAGAAAAAACTCCGGGACCTGCAGACTGTTTTGGAAACGTTCATAGACAAACAAAGAGAAATGGCTGATAGTTTCTGGCAATATCTCGGATATAGTCAAGAACAGGCCGCCCGAAGTGATACCTGCTCATGTCTTAAAATGCCTGCAAGTATCACTCTCGGCATCATTGATGTGGCTATGAGACAAAACGTGCGTTCAGAAGGCTGGGTGCCTGGATTAGGGTATAAGGAAATAAGATTTGATGAAAACAGCCAGATGTATTATCGGCTTTCCCGTCAAAGGAAATTCACAGCGGTTAACTTTATTAAACTCATTGGGACTATTGCTAAGGACAAGATAGACATCGACGCCCTCTTGGAAAAGAAGCCACTCAAGGGGGTCTTATACATCCAAACCCAATCGCCGGTTAAACGGAGTAAAAGCAGCAAATATCTTGAGGTCCTGAACACCATACCTATTTCCGAATTCAAATGGCACTGCCTGCCGTTTCTAAAGCCGGATATAGTCGAAGGGCATTATCTCTTTTCCATCCACCGAAAGCCATCTGCCATGGACAAGGTATTTCTGGAAGGTATTGTCAGCCGGATAAGTAAAACCTAGCTCAACAGGTGAACATTACCAATCCGGACGTTTTTGAGTCCGGCTTTCCAGGCCGCCTCCTGACACCTCAAGGCCTGGAGGCGTGGAGTAGTAGGTAACCCTTGCAGATAAAAGTGCAGATAAAAGGCCAGCAGACTGTAAGGGATATCAGTATTCAGATCAGCAATAAAATGAGAAATGGCCGCCACTTCCTCCTCATCAATATAGCCGGGGACCAGGAGTGTACTGGCTATCAGAAAAGGGGGAACGGGCCTTTCCTTAATGAGTAAGCTCAGTTTGGCAAAGTTTTCCAGAGTTGTTTTATTGCTTGCGGCGCAAAGGGCCTTATGCACCGTGTCGCTTGCGGCCTTGAGATCGAATTTTATACACCCTCCGGACCGTAATGAGAGGTCCGCCATCATATCCAGGTACGGGGCATTTACGGACCCATTCGTTTCCCAACAGATTCTGAGTATCCGTCCCTTATTTTTCTCCAGGGCTATCTGGGCGGCTCTGATAGCGTGAAGCACCTGCGGGGTAGGATCACCGCCGAAATAACATATACATGTGGTCTCCGGAGTCACGGCTTCGGCTAAGGCTCTGGCCGTAATGCGCTTTCGAGAATACGTGAATCTCTTAAAACTATAATTTTGACAATAGAGACAGTTGAAAGAACAGGCCTGATAGAAAACGGCCAGATTTTTATAGCCGTATTCAGGGCCATCCCGCATGGCATACCCCGGGTAGCCGCAACCAGTCCCGGCCGGGCATACCCAGTTGCCGACACAATTAGTCGGAAGAGGATCATAATAAAAAGAAAGATTACCTTCATGGGGACGGCCACCCTTGAGATGCCCTTGTTCTACATATCGCACGCCGCAATAACCACGGCCGCCTTCTGGAATCCGGCACTTGTTTGCACAAAGGTTGCACAGGATGCCGTTTGCATCTACGGGCGGGAACAGCGGCAGATTAAAGGAACGGCGGCTCTCCTGATGGACTTTTTCCACCTCCGGCCAGACCTCGTCAAAGTGATGGCGAATGCAATTAACGCAATAGCCAATGATATTTGAAATGGTCAGGGACTGCTGCCCGCAATACCGACAGGTGCCCATTTTAATACCTCAACCTAATATCACCAGATCGCGGCCGGTAACCATTCCCGGGGCCTTTTATATAGCCTAATGGAGATTGTTCAAAAGATCAATCTCCGTCTGATTTTCTCGGAGCGAAGCGGCAAACGATCTGTTAGGGGTGACCAATGTGACGCAGTAATAACCTGCGTATAAAGGCTATGGGGGCTATTTGGGGAAGGATCCCTGCAGGGTATGCCCTTTGAAATTCTGTTTTCACAAACCCGGCTTTAATGAGCCGTCGATCTTGATACGCGGTTCAGGAAATTAGTCCAATCGGTGGCCGTGTATGCATCCATCTCTTTCAACTGAACGCCTATCCTGTACAGGTAATCATCTTTCTTGACCCAGGCCACTTTACCCCTTGCCTTTATTGGTACGTGCGCATCGATGGCCATATCCAGGGACATGCCTATATCACAGGGGTCAATGCTTTTAATCAGCAGACCGCCCAGACTGACGTCATGGGCGTATTCTTTGAAAAATTTGTTGCCATCAGAGTAGGTAATAGGAAGAAAGGTTGGGATGCGTTCGTGTTGTCTTTTTTCTTTTCCCGAATACATGAGCGACACTCCTTTTGCTATTGTGGAAGGGTCTTGGTACCCATTTCATGGCGCCCCTGGTTAAGGGTTATATATTCTTATCGTACTTTTTCAGAATATATTCAATGGATTTTTTCACGTGGACAGAGTTCAAATAATAGGGTTACCCAATCAAAGCGGCATTAATGCGTTAATACCCTTATCGACAGGATGCAGAGGAGAATTTAGCGGATCTGGTGGATCAAATGGATTGCTGGCTTGCTCTGATAGACTTAGGGTTCCTGGTCACCGGAAAGCGGAGCCAGCCCGAAATTCTTCCCCGCCCGGCGAGCAATCGAAAGGCCGATGCTGATTGAGGCCGTAGCGGCAGGCGAAGGTGCGTTCAAGACATGGATCATCCTTTCCGCCTCAACGATGCGGAAGTCGTCCACCAGGAATCCGTTTGCATCGAGTGCCTGGGCCCGCACCCCGGCTCCGCCTGGGCTGAGGTCTGTAACGCTCAGTTCAGGGATCATTCTTTGTAAGGCCCTCGTAAAGGCCCCCCGGTTCACAGATCGGTAGAATTCTCCGATACCAGTCTTCCCGTACCGGCGGGCCAGATGCCAGAATCCCGGGTAGGATAAGGTCTCCAGGGTGTCTTTTACGGAAAAACTCCATTTTTTATAGCCTTCTCGTTTAAAGCTAATTTATACCGTTAACGGTATCCTATATGCAACGAACTTGACTATAACACCAAAAAGCAGCAAAGATATTTAAAGGGCGTAGCAGGTAACTGATACCGTTTGTACTTTGATG
>DSAQ01000168.1 GCA_011046395.1 Pseudomonadota bacterium | reverse complement strand
TGGATTTGCTTGTCACAAATCTCCATACCAGAAAAGAGAACAGGACGCTTTTTTTATGACTTCATACTACAGTGGTTACACTATCAATACCTAAAACGGACCCACAAATTCTGCGGAGGAACCCGAAATGCTGGAAAGGATCCGAAGAGAAACCGAAGACGTAGGCCAGGCCGCAGAGGCCAAAGTAAAGGCCATGATTGAGTGGTTGGACGAAGAAAATGAAATTTACCAGGAGAACAAGACCCTTGTCGATAAGATCAGGCAACTTGCCGCACAGGACAGTTACCTCGGTTACATAGAGGCCAAAGATATCGCCACCTCGCTCATCAGCCGCTACCATCTAATACAGAAGACCGTCAGGATAAACCTTCTAAGGCAGATTGCCTCGCAGGATAATCACCTGAGGAGATATGAGATTTATTGGAGAGAATACCCTCTGAAAGGTTTTTTCAGGACAGTGGGGCCACTTTTGCATGAGACCCGGCAAAAACTGAACTATGCCGCAACCCTGGCCAAATCTGACCAGGCAAACGCCTTTAAGCAAGCCCGCCGGATGGCAGAAGAAACGGCGTCAGGGCTTAAAGAGATGGTTACTATAGCGGGCAGGATGACATTCTTAGAAAATGTGATTAACGTGCTGCGCTCCTTTGGAAAGTACCTTCTCATAGCAGAAGTCATCGCTTTTGTCATTGCGGCTTTTGTAATTCCGATAGGCTCATCCGCTATAACCCATCTATATCCTGACCTTAACTGGGCCGTCTTTGAAAATATCGAACAATACCATAAGCACGCTTTTGGTATTGGCAGCGTAGCCGGGTTCCTGGTTGCCATTGTGCTGACCTTAAGAGATACTCCCCGCTCCTAGCCGGCTTGGTCATCTTCAATAAGAAATTCTTTCCGCAAGTCAAGACCAAATCGAACCTTATATCATCTGCCATCAAGCTCCACCTTACCTGTTGCAAGTTTGAACCGAAATGTTTATCTTGTCGTTGTAAAGTCAATAGTTGAAGGCTTGGCAACACTATGCCCCAAATTCGGAATTTCAGCATCATCGCCCATATCGATCACGGGAAATCTACCCTGGCCGACCGCCTGATCCAGTATGCGGGCCTGGTCACGCTGCGGGATTTCCGCGACCAGATACTGGACACCATGGACATCGAACGGGAACGGGGGATTACCATCAAGAGCCAGACCGTTACGCTCCCCTACACCAGCCGGAAGGGAGAAGATTTTGAGCTTAATCTTATCGACACCCCCGGGCATGTGGATTTTTCCTATGAGGTATCGCGGGCCCTGGCCTCCTGTGAAGGCGTGCTTCTCCTGGTAGATGCCTCGCAGGGCGTGGAGGCCCAGACCCTGGCCAATCTCTACGCGGCCATGGAGCACGACCTGGTTATCATCCCGGTGATCAACAAGATCGATCTCCCTTCTGCTGACGTAGAACGCACCAGGGAGCAGATAGAAAACGAGCTGGGGCTTGATGCGGATACGGCCATTCTCTGCTCCGCCAAAGAGGGAATAGGGATTGAAGATGTTCTCGAGGCCATTGTGGAACAAATCCCGCCTCCTTCCGGAAGCATAGAAAAGCCTTTATCCGCGCTCATATTCGACGCCCGTTACGATCCCTTTCGGGGATCTGTTATCAGTTGCCGGGTGTTTGATGGAGCTGTCCGGCCGGGTGACATTGTTCGGTTCATGTCCAACGGCGCTACGTATAAGGTCGAAGAGGTAGGCGTCTTTCGGCTCCACCGGGAGCGGCGAAAAGGGCTTTCCGCCGGCTCCGTCGGGTATATCATCTCCGGGATAAAGACCGTGGGCGACACTCGGGTCGGGGACACCATCACCCTGGATGCTAATCCGGCACCGCGTCCGCTCCCCGGATTCAAGGAGGCAAAGCCGGTGGTCTTTTCCTCCATATACCCGATCTCCTCTGACGATTACCCCTCCATGGTGGACGCGCTGGAGAAATATAAACTGAACGACGCCGCCCTGATTTACGAAAAGGATTCTTCTGCGGCCCTGGGTCAGGGGTTTCGGTGCGGATTTCTGGGCCTGCTGCACCTGGAAATCGTGCAGGAACGCCTCGAAAGGGAATTCGGTCAGTCCATTATGATGACCGTGCCGAGCGTCCGGTATCGCTTTACCTTGGCGGACGATTCCATAATCACGGTCGATAATCCCCAGTATTACCCTGAACCTACCCAGATCAAAAAGGGGGAAGAACCTTTCATCAAGGCGAGCATCATCATCCCGGAACGCTATGTCGGTGCGGTGATGCAATTATGCAGGGAGCGCCGGGGCGTCAACTCGCGTTTTAGCTACCCTACGGCCGGGCGCGTGGAAATCACCTTCGACATACCTCTCGGTGAGATCGTTTTTGACTTCTACGATAAGCTCAAGACCGTAACGCAGGGATACGGTTCATTTGATTATGAAATTATAGATTATCGGGAGAGCGATCTGGTAAAGCTCGATATCCTGGTAAACCACGAGAAAGTAGACGCCCTTTCCATGATCGTCCATCGCGACCGGGCCAGGGAGATGGGTGTGCGGGCCTGTGAACGGCTCAAGGAAGAGATCCCCCGGCATCAGTTCAAGATAGCCATCCAGGGCGCTGTCGGCGGCACGATCATCTCCCGTTCCACCATCTCCGCCTTCCGAAAGGATGTTACTGCCAAATGCTATGGAGGGGATATTACCCGGAAGAGAAAACTCCTGGAAAAGCAGAAAGAGGGCAAGAAACGGATGAAGATGGTCGGCTCGGTCACCATCCCCCAGAGCGCCTTTGTGGCCGTATTAAAAGCTGAAAATGAATGACGAACATGCATAGCGAGCGAATACGATGCATTTTACCTTGCATACGGAGATTCCCCGTAGCTTGCTGCGGGGAGCTTCAATTCTTGCAGGCCTTTTCTCTTCGGTTATCCCCATGCAGTTTCTTAAAACCTCACCTTTTTGTAAAAGATCGTCTTCAACATCCGACTCGTTGTTAATTTCGTTGACTTATTTTCATTAATCCTGCTCATCCAAATATTCAGCCATAGCCTCTGGCCAGGGCCTGATTTGTATCCCGCCTTTGACATTGGACAAAATGAATATAGCTAAAATATATCAGAGAAGGCCGGAAAAGTTAAACGAAAACAAGATCCTGAATAAGGAACCGGGAAGGTTATGTCTCATGTCAAGGGTAGCCCTCTATCCCGTACAGTCCACGTGAAGTGAAATTGAGGGTGCGCCATCGAAAAGGCCCATATTTATCGACCAGCTTTCCAAGATTTCAATATTTATATAGTCAACCCCGATACCCTGATTCCTAAAAGATTCTCTTGCCTTAAGGAGAAATCTGGTCCTAGGAGTCTGTCGGACTTGAGCGGTTATTTTTCGTGATGGAGTAACCTTGCCATAGTCGACAGATAGATTTTTTTAACGGCTACGCCTATTCACCTATGTGAATTGAGCGAAATTCCTCC
>DSAQ01000163.1 GCA_011046395.1 Pseudomonadota bacterium | reverse complement strand
TCGGGTGATCGCAACCTTAAAACGTAAAGCAAAAAACCTTGGCTATAAACTTATAACTATCAAAGAACATGAACAAATTATACCAGCTACGTCAACCTGAGTTCGTTGGAAGTCAAAGTTTGGCCGGTGGCCCTTTTGAGTTTTGCCATTTAAGGTACCAAAAAAGAAGATTATACCTGCCAATGAATCTGCTCAAAATTTTCATCAGGCACAATAATGGCAAGATAGCCGACAGATGGATACCGTTCCTGGACCAACCCCTTGTCTCTTACCTCCACCACAAGGCGGATCTCATCGCCTACATTGAAACCAAGATATTTAAAAGACACCGCCAGTTCAACAAATTTATAAATATGAACAGATTTAAACTCACCTACCAAGACATGATTATCCGGCTTACCTTTATATAATCGGTAATAAAAACCATCTGCTTTAGCTGCCGGGGATAAAATAAGGAAGTAAGGGCGGCTGTTCAAAAGGTAGAGGTAAATCTCCTGGTCTTGAGACCATCCGGAAAAATCCGCTTGGTCTGCCTCAAGCCGAAAATAGAGGTTGTCCACATCAAAGCCATAATATATGGCTGTTATTTTTTCCCTTCCCTGATACATGGCCCCGCCCGCTGTTTTGATTTCAAAATAACCTGCTCCACTCCACTCATAGAACTGCGTCAGGCGGCCATCAAGGACCGGGTGTATAAATCCCCTTGGCTCTATAGGTGGAACCACCTTTTTGAGCCTTTTTATAGGAGACTTCAGGCTTTCGGGTACTTCTTCTCCTAAGGCCCGATATACCTGGGATAGATATTCTCGAAAAAGGCGATCAAACTCAAAAGAATAAGCGCTGGAGAAATGTTCTCCGTACCACCAAAACCAATCACTGCCCTCCGCGGCATGCAGGGCTTCCCTGGCCGTACGAAGGGCCTCATCAGACAAATCCCTTCTCTCTTTAAGGCTTCTGGTTAAAACGGCTCTCGTCTGTCCCAGGAGATCCCAGCCCGCGTTCTCCTCCACGCCTCCAATCCAAATATCAAAATTGTGGTTTATCCAGGAGCCGGTATAAAGATTGGCTATAGATTCTGTTGGTGGAAATTCTTCCAGGTAGTCAGAAACAGTGGTGGTTTTAAAATTAGCGCTCTTTGAAAATCTATTATAGACCTCTGTAAGGAAGGCCTCCCCTCCATCGCTGTAATGCTCCCAGGGGTTTTCGCCATCTAAAATAATGTTCAACAGAAGAGGTTTTTTACCTGACTGCCAATTATTTCTTATATTGTGAAGGTGTGAGAAGAAATCTTCCGCGGCCTGGTGGGGTTGGTTGCGATAATAGACAAATCCAAGGAGGTCTGACAGGCCATGATCCCTAAAAACCATATTTACCTTTGCCCCCCCATACTCAACGGCGTATGGATAAAAAAGGGTGTCACTGTTATATTTACCGGCCAGGGAATGAAAAAGAATGCCTTCGTCTGTCGCTGCCCATTTGATGCCCACTTCACTCATAATTGGAATGAGTTCCGGGCAAACCGATCCTTCCGAGGGCCACAGTCCCCGGGGTCTCCGTCCAAAAATTTTTTCATGGAGGCTCATGGCTTCCGTGAGGTGCCAGAGGGCGTCTTCAGGATATTGAAAACGTTGGGGTAGCCTTACCTCAGGAATAGCCCGCCTGGCGAAATCAGAATCGATCAGAAGTGGCAAGATTGGATGATAGAAGGGGCTGGTGGTAATTTCTATCTGTTTCTCTTCAGCCAACCTTGCATATAGAGGAATAACTTCTTTAATTACTTCTTGTTGCGCATCCAGGACTATACCCTTATCTGTCTCTGTGAAAAACTGGCCTTTTCGGAACAATCCATAAATATCTGGATTTTTTCGGCTGGTATAGCCAAACCAGGTAAGATTAAACCATATTTGAACATCAATAAAATCCTGGGTATTGAAACGTGCCACACTCTCTCTGGCTCGAGACCCACCAACTACCATTCCGCGTTTGAGTAGTAGCTGCCAGTACCGCGGGTATGGTTTAATCATTGTCTCCCAGTTACAATTAAAAAAATTACCAAGGATGAACTCCTTCTCCTCTATGGTAAGTTCCCCGGCCGGTTTGGTACTTATATCCAGAAAATCATCCTTGGCCTGGCCTGAGGCGTAATCCTGTAACTGTACCAAAAGGGATGGTACGAGATTAAAGGTTTGTTTTATTGATGAAAAATTAGAAAGTAGCGAAGGCATGTCATGGTAAGATTTTATACCATGTAAACGAACCCAGGGCATGGAGTACCTGCCCCGGACCGGGTCTTTATAGTTTGGTTGGTGCATGTGCCATAGAAAGGAAATATATAGCGGAGGCTGATTCATTGCCTATTATGTACCGTGTATCTTTTCTGTGGCTTCTTGTTTCTTTTTGCAATCTAAACATAAGGTAGTGACTGGGCGAGCCTCTAATCTTTTTTCCGAAATATCTTCCCCACAGTTCTCGCAGACACCGAAAGTCCCGTCATCTATTCGCTCTAATGCACTTTGTATCTTTTGTAGGAGTTTCCTCTCCCTGTCCCGAATGCGTAACTCAAAGTTACGATCTGATTCAAGTGTAGCGCGATCGGCTGGGTCTGGAAATTTATCAGTTAAATCCGTCATATCAGAAAGCGTTTTTTCGGCCCCACTTAGAATTTCCTCTATTTTTTGATTTAGTAATCTCCTGAAATATTCTACTTTTTCCTTTTTCATTCCCAATCCTCCGCCACTACCTAAATATATAAATAGAAAAATGTACCATTTTTCCTGATAAAGTAAAGTATAATCATACCTTCTTCTTCTTAAATCCAATCTTCGAAAAGAAAAAGCGGTAGCTCGGCTACACAGACCGGTCCCACTCTTACCGTCCACCCGGTTAATTTTTCAACGTCTTCCTTTAAAGAATAAGCGAATCCTGGAATTAAGAGTTCTCTTCTGCTTACTTTTTCTTCTATACCCGTCTCCTTCAGGGCATTATATATTCTTTCTGCTGTAAAAGTATGATAAATGAGAGACATATCCACTGTATTGCCGTCTGTATTGACAAAAATAACAAAGAAAGGGGACCGTGTCTTTCCTAAAACAGTCATAAGAACCTGCTCCGTGTAATCATTATTGCCTGAGATAAGCACCAATGAATTAGGTCCGGGCCTATTCAATTCCACAAGACCGACCGAACCTGGTCTGGGATGGGTAAGAAGGGGAACCTCTGGCCACTCTTTTCCTATTTCTAAAACTAGCTCAAAGGCATAAGCCATCTTTTTATCTAAAAAACGGCATTCCTGCGGGGTTTTTGTTCCATTTTTCATCATTTCTATAAACTTTTCACATGAAAAAACCCCGCACTGAGAACAATTACTCTGATCGAGATATTTTAAAAAATCCACTTTGTCCGGGTACAGATCTGCTGAAGGCACATTACCCCCTTCTCTATCTATATGATATAAGAATTTTTTTCAGTAACTTATTCTTTAATAATAAAAACATAATATTATAATA
>DSAQ01000032.1 GCA_011046395.1 Pseudomonadota bacterium | reverse complement strand
TATCTTCCATGGCGACTCCAGCTTGAGTGCTCGCGTGAATATTGATTCCAAAACGTCCATCAAAAGCCTCTCGTCCTTTTTGCCCCTATTCTAATCTACCCACTCAGTTTGAGAAAGAGCCAAGCTTTTAAACCGGAGATACGAGAGAAAAGAATGACCGGCTCGTCCCCGTCTGCATGCGGAGAAAAGAAATAGCCGCCTCCGGCCCATAGCGGTTGAGGATTTCCAGGGCCATACTGGCAAAAGAAATTACTGATGATGCTTCAAACGTATGGAGGAGTTCGAATACCTTTTGTCCGGCTAACATGGCCACTTCATCGTTTACGGCCATCATCCGGCTTATTGTTTCCACAATCTGCCCGAATGTTTTGGCATCTATCTTAGCCATAAGTTCGGGCAGATTTTCTACCAATAGCACCGCCAGGCGCGGGCTCCGCCGGGAAGCTTTATTTACTGCCTCCAGGAAGGCTTCAGAAAATCCAGGCTTCTGAAAAAGACCGGACAGCTTTGCCGCCAATATCTTACCAGATTCATAATCTTTCACTGTGGCCTGATAGACGATGTCATTATAAGCGGCCAGAGAATCAGGTCTGTCGCCTTTAATAATAAGCGGCAGTTCCCGTGCGGAAATGATGCCCGCCTCATAATCTCCTTCCACTATGCGGCGCAGACTTTCGGTATAGGTCAGCGCCTCCCGGTCATTCATTTCGGTTATACTCTCCGCTATGAATCGTGCGCTCTCTTTCGCAGCCGCATGATCTCGTTCAGCTATATAGGTTATAATCGTCTCATAATGGGTTAGGACCGGATCCGGTGACTTCCGCAAAAGATCAGGAAGAACCTCTGCCACCACCAGGACGACATCGTGATCCTTTCGCGCCATACGCTGCAATATACCTTCATACCTGGTCAGGTCCTCTGTACGGTCTTCTTTTATGAGTTCAAAGACCCTTTCCGCAGCGATAGTACCCAGGCGGAAGTCTTTTTCCACTATGCCCCAGAGGCTTTTTAGATATGTGTCCCTTTGCCTGCCATCCAATTTTTCCATTAAGGCAGCTATCTTTTCAGCGGCCATCATGGCGATTTTATGATCGCCGCCGGCCAGATGTGCTAATATCCTTTCATACTGGCCGATTAAGGCCCCATTTTCTTTGTCTATAAGCTCGGAGAATATCTTGGCCGCACTAAGGGCGACACGCCCATGGAGTTCGGCCAAGCGGTGCACTACCTCCAGATAATTTACATGGAACCTGGATTCTACGTCCCTGAGTAAATATGGAATTCTCTCCCCGGCCGCCATGCCGACCTTCTCATCCTGTTCTGCACACAGTATTACAATGTTAGCGTAGAGGAAAAGCGCCTTCTCATCAACTTTTTCTAATAATTGTAAGATCTTATCTGCGCAAAATACCCCTACCCGGCCATTTCGCACCGCGATCATCCCCACTGTATCCAGGTAACGACGCCTCAGGGAGGCAGGGATATCCGTCAGATAATGCAAGAGTTTATCGGCTATAATAACGCCGGATTCCCTGTCTCTGGCCGCTATGTTGCCGGCGACTTCCCCGTATTTTTTGATAATAGCCTCATCCATATCCTTAAGCAGCGGGAGCAACTTCTCTGCCATTATCATGCCGACCTTATAATCATTTTCTGCGCCCCGGCTCACTACGGCTACATAGGTCTCCATCGTATCATTACTGATACCAGACACAAATGATGGCAAACTCTCGGCCGCAGTAAGACCTACCCTATAGCTTAACATACTGATATTACTAATTATTTTTAAGTAATTGGCCCTGGCCGGTTTATTTACCTTGTCTATCCATTCAAGCAAATTCCTGGCAAAGGTAACGGCTACCTGGCAATTTTGTGCACAGGTTTGTTCAATAATATTTTCATATTCAGAGATCATTTCCGGGGTTAATTTATTCAGATAAGCAGGAAGATACTGCGCGACTGTGGCTGCTAAGCGATAACTTTTGCCTGCAAAACGAGTAATAACCTGCGCATAGAGGTCTATTTTTTCCGGGGTCAACCCTACATAAGCTGCAGATAACGTCTTCGCCGCAGTAATCCCAAGATCATGTTTAATGGTCGTAATCTTTTTTACTGCAGTAATTAAGGAATCTTTTATCTCATCCCCTGCCTTATCCAGTGGCCCAAGTAATTTTATGGGATCAACCGGCTGGCCAGACTGAAATTCTTTTATGTGTTTTGCTATAATAAGTTCTCTATCCATAGATTACCCCCACGCTTACGTGGTCTTTCTTTTGTCACCTTATAGCATAAAAGCCTAAAAAAGGAATCCAGAAAAATGTTCTACGCCTTCTAATTATCAGTAAATAATCGTTAATGTTTTTATAAAACATGCCGTTAATAATATGTAAGTAATTTTTACCACGTTAATTTTCAGGAGAAAACCTAAGCAAAAAGGAGTAATCGCCATGGGAGAAGCAGTAACACAAGTCGAGGCCAGCTTTCAGGAATTAGCGGCAAGGGAAGGGAAATATTTAACTTTTGTGTTAGGTAAGGAAGAATATGGCCTGGAAATTTTAAAAGTGAAAGAAATTATTGGCATGATGGATATAACTTCCGTACCAAATGTACCGTCTTATGTTAAAGGTGTAATTAATCTGCGGGGCAAGGTGATACCTGTAGTGGAACTGCGTTTAAAATTTGGTATGGAATCTATCCCTTATACAGAACGGACCTGCATTATTGTGGTGGATGTTCAGGTCAAAGGCTGCCTCGCACTGGTCGGCATAGTGGTAGATGCAGTCTCCGAGGTTTTAAACATCAATCGGGAAGAGATAGAAAACACACCTAACTTTGGGACTGAGATGGACACAAACTATATCCTGGGCATGGCCAAGGTCAAAGGACAGGTTAAGATACTGTTGGACATCGATCAAGTCCTTGATAATAGCGAAATGGCCCTTTAAGAAATCAAAAATATGGCTCTCCTTACGGCGGCGGGATAGAGTAGGCTATAACTTCTGTCCCGCCTCTTTCTTTCCTAACAACAAGACCTTTCGTAGATGCCCGCCTGAGGCGGGTGATGTCTTTTCGGCTTGAAACCTCAACCCCAGACGCAACGGGTAAGCGATGAAGCCAAATCCGCACGAATAGGCCGTTATGGAAGAATAAGGACTTTGTAAAGCATTTGCCTTAGCTATAAGAAAATGCTATAAATTTAAAAACATAGCGGCCACCGGTCGCAGATGCGCCGGGGTGTGCAAAAGATGGTTACAGAGCCGGGTATCGATAAGGGCGCCCTGTGGCGTAGCTATGGAAATAGTTCACCGTTCACAGTTCACAGTGCACCGACAGCAAAGAGCAGACCGGAATATGTCCACGCATTATCGGTGAACGGACAACGGTTAACGGTCAACGGATAATAGGATTTGCGCGCCTTGCAACTGGAGCTTTTTACTGTGCCGTCCAAACTTTGACTTCCAACGAACTCAGGTTGACGTAGCTGGTATAATTTGTTCATGTTCTTTGATAGTTATAAGTTTATAG
>DSAQ01000007.1 GCA_011046395.1 Pseudomonadota bacterium | reverse complement strand
ACAAAGATCGGGTGATCGCAACCTTAAAACGTAAAGCAAAAAACCTTGGCTATAAACTTATAACTATCAAAGAACATGAACAAATTATACCAGCTACGTCAACCTGAGTTCGTTGGAAGTCAGGGTTTGGACGGCACAGTAAAAAGCTCTCCGCCCAGGCGGATCCGCCACGGCGGACAAATGGAGCTTTTTACGAAGCCGTCATTTAAGAGATGGAAAAAATGGAAGAGACAGTAACCAAAGAAGTCGAAATGCAAAAGGCCCATTTGGAAAAAAAGATTCGAGAATTAGAAGCAGAAAAAAAGGCCAATGATCGAAAGATACTGGAACTCACGGAAGGGGAGCTTAAACACCATGAATTTCATACCGAAGAAATTCATCGCCTGCGCAAGAAGAATTTTGAGATAGCCTTTGAAATACTTACGAAACGTAACGAGATAAAAAGGCTAAGCAGAAGTTGCGTATAACCGGTCTTTCGAATATTTTGCCCAGCTTGTGCAGTCCGGCAAAATTTAACGCAAAAGGAAATAAGAAACATGACAGAACCGAACAAAGATGTAAGTGGAGAAGCAGGCGAGTTAGAAGAGCCCCGGCCGCTCATGCCGGGCGAGAAGTTTCGTTTTGCCTGCCACAAGGGATTACGATGTTTTACCCATTGTTGCCGGGATCTTAATCTGTTTCTCTCGCCTTATGATATACTGCGCCTGAAAAATAGACTGGGCATTTCATCCGGCGATTTTTTGCGGAAATATGGCTCTACCAATATCGGTATTGTCTCAGGATTTCCGGTAATGACTCTTCGTATGAACAAGGACCAGGAGCGGACCTGCCCTTTTGTTACGCTGGACGGGTGCACGGTCTATGCAGACCGGCCAGCCTCCTGCCGTACCTATCCGCTCGGACGCCTGGTAGAAAAAAACAGAGATACCAACAGGAAAAAAGAGACCTATTTTGTCTTCCGGGAAGACCATTGCCTTGGGTTTGAAGAGCCGAATGAATGGTCTATAGAAGAGTGGCTGGATGATCAGGAGATAAAAATTTATAACGAGATGAACGATCTCTTTATGGAACTTATTGTGAGCAGGGATCGTGCCGGGATTAAAAATCTAACCGATGAGCAGATGCGAAATTTTGCCTTGGCCTGCTACAACCTGGATAAATTCAAAGACATGGCCTTTATGCCGGGGTTCCTGGAAGAATTTGACCTTTCGGTCGAGTATGTTACCCGGCTTCGTTCCGATGAACTGGAACTGATGAAGTTCGGCATCAGGTGGACCCAGTTTATGCTATTTGGGGAAAGGATCCATCTGGGTGGACAATCAGAACGTAATCGTATAATTTCAAATACCTAAATACAAAGCCCAAATGAAATCCAAACGCCTAAATGTCAAAGTTGAGCTTTCAGCCTTCAGTTTCGACCTTTGAGCTTTGAACTTGATTTGATCCGTCTTGCCTTCCGGGCAACCTTTTCCGGCTTTAATTCTTTGAGGATGTCCCCTTCCCAATTAAAGACCAGCCTTGGTCTGGCCGGCGCAGGATGTTTTTCCAGTGCATAAGCGGCCAGGAGTGATAAGGAGACACTGGGTTCTACCCAGGCCATGGCAAAGGCTGCATCTTTCTTTATCTTCCCCCATGACTGGGCTTCACCTAGGGTTGAACCAGAAAGACCCCCGTCCTGTGAAAGCGCAGTGGTAACCTGTATAGCATAGGCGTGTCCACGTTCCAGGCCGAATATGTAACTCATAACTATAGAGTCATTAATGTAGTTTTTCGGTACGCCACCGGCCACGTAGATGGCCGCTGTCTTCTTTGATTTGGCCACAATTTGCGTAAGCTCATAATTGTCCTGAATAGAATCAATGGCAATGCCTGGTCTTGACTCCAGATTACATCTGTGCCGGTGTTCAGTAAGACCAATACCTATAGAAGAATCATTTATAGCCGGGGAAAAAATGGGGATGCCTAAGCGATGACATTGGTAAACGATAGAGCGTTCGTCATCCAGATGAGCGCCCAGAAAATCTAAGTATTGTCGGCTGGAATAATTGCCGGGTGACAATTCATCAGCGATCTGGCCACACCACATATCCGTTTTCCAGAAGGCCTCCTCATCTACATAAGTATCATAGATGCGGTCTATATAAAGATCTCTGAGTATCCGGTCATCTGCAGCCGGAGTTCCTTTATAATGCTTATATCCGCTGGCCTGGTATATGTCCTGATAGAGGATGGCCCCTGTTGACACCACTACGTCTATATAACCTCCTACGATTAAGTCACGTATGACATTCCTTAATCCAGCCGCGATCAAGGGACCTGCCAGCCCCAGCAAAATCGTAGGCCGGTCAGGATCCTCAAACATCCTGGACAGAACTCTCGCGCAGTTACCTAGATTTCGTGCCTGTATGGACATCCCGCTCATTTGTCCCAGCAGGTCACCCACGGTCATACCTGGTGATATCTCCACGGGACGTATCGCTTCAGCTAAAATTTTATGTTTACGAAGTTTAGCCTCTGGAGACAGAGGGGCATAACCAAGAAACGGCTTTGATTTCATTATTTCTTATATTACCTCCTGGAAAATTGCGGGCCCATAGGAAAGGCTTTGCAGTCATTCTGGGGAAAACTTAATTATATGAAAAATAAACAAAAAAATCAAAAAAACAATAGCAACTTAGTCTTCTATTCCGCGTAACTTGCGGAGCATATAACGCTCCAGTCTGCGGATATAGTCGTTCACTATATTCTCTGTCTTATTATCTATATCTGTAAATTCTAATCCGCACAGAATCACATTGGTTTCCATATTATCTTGCAACCTTCTTACTATGGCTGAATTCATGCCAATCCCGTAAACTTGTCCTTCCAAGAGTAGACGGATTCTGATCTCTTTTAGCTCATCACCGAGCTTTAGAAATTTCCCCTTACCCTTGTTTCGGGGTATGAGGATGGCTAATCCGCTTACACTGATGTCTTTTATGGCAAAGGTTGAGGTTTCTCCCTCCAGAGACATACTCACTTGACCGCCTGAGGGCACATCAATACGGAAGTGGCGCCGTCTTTGGATACGAACAATTTCTTTGGGGAAATAGGCCCATATCTCTCTGTCCTCCGCCTTGTATAGCTTAGTTGGAAAACGATACGGAATTTTCTGGCTATCTACGCATTCAAAGATAAGCTTGGGATCTGGATTAGAAAGAATAAGATCTGCAAAATCTTCTATCCAGTCCATCACCACATATTGTTGGTCACCGATTACAGGGAGCTTAAGGATGATAGTTAGACGAATGTAATCAGCGCCAGGAACAAACAGACTGAGTTGAGTTTTCTTCAACATGATCTCGCGCAAAAAACGCAGGGCATTTTTACCGACAAGGGCTTCCATGATTTAACATATCCTTGTATCTGGTTATACGGTGTCAGTGGTAATCTGAAAATGTATTAAGTCCGGCGGTGTGAAAATGCCGGTTTTGATCTTCTTCTATTTTCTTCCAACCCATCCATAAAATTTTTTCTTCCGTTTTCTTCCCTTCTTTT
>DSAQ01000084.1 GCA_011046395.1 Pseudomonadota bacterium | reverse complement strand
ATGAACTGTTACGGATGCGGTATATGCCGGGCTGTCTGTAAGAATAACGCCATCAGTTTGATGAACAGAAGCAGTGTCCCGCAAGAAGCACATGACTGGTAAAATTGAAAAAATGGGGAACGAAGGAGGCCATGGTGACTAGGATTCCACGTGTAATGAGTACCCAGCACCCTGATAATATCCGTCTGCCATTTTTTGCGGAGAGTTCGGACATGTCCGGGGAAGACGAGATAAAAGAGGCCTACTACGCCTTTTCTCACCTGGGATGTGATGAACAGATGTGGGATTGTGAAGGGAAAGAGGTGGACGCCTTTGTAGTCAGAAAGCTCTTAACCAAATACGAGCATTTCTTTAGAGAAAAAAGACTGGGCCAGGATGTATTTATTACCTTGAGAGTCCCCAATCCTACTGTGGAAAAGGCGGAAGCCAAGGTCCTAATTGAGACACTGGAGGAGATACCCCGATCTTTTGATGTAGCCAAGCTTTTTTATAAAGAAGATATACTGCCCATCTTTGAAGTGATCCTGCCTATGACCACTACCTCGAACTGTCTGAACAGGATCTATTATTACTATAAGGACTTCATCGCCGGAAAACAGAACCTTCCCTTCTATCCCGGAGATATTACTATAGCGGAGTGGATCGGGGAGTTCCGGCCGGAGTCTATACAGGTCATCCCCTTGTTTGAGGATCGGGAGCATCTCCTGGAGTGTCATCAGATATTGAGGGAATATCTGAAAAATAAGGAAGTCCCCTATCAGAGGGTGTTTTTGGCCAGATCTGACCCGGCCATGAATTATGGCCTGGTAAGCGCCGTTCTATGCAACAAAATAGCCCTGCAAAGGCTCCGCCGCCTTTCCCGGGAACTGGGCGTGCAGATTTACCCCATTCTGGGAGTGGGTTCGGCCCCCTTTCGGGGAAACCTCAAACCCGGAAATGAAGACCGGGTTCTCTTTGAATACCCCGATGTCCAGACCTACACCGTGCAATCGGCCTTTAAATATGATTATCCCGTAGATATGACTATTAAAGCTGTCGAACGGCTTAAAACATCTCCAAGGCGAAGGGGTTGGGAGGTTAATGAAGAGTGGTGTTTAAAGGTCATAGATAAGGTCTCCGCGGAATACCGAAAACAGGTGGAACCCCTGGCCCCGTTGATTAATCAAGTAGCCAGATACATACCAAAAAGAAGAATGCGCAAGCTCCACATCGGGCTCTTTGGCTATTCCAGAAGCGTGGGCGAGGTCTCCCTTCCCAGGGCTATAGGCTTCTGTGCGGCCTGTTATTCCATAGGTCTTCCGCCGGAGATCCTGGGACTGAATGCCCTGGATCGGAATGATCTGGATTATTTGAAAGAGGCTTATATTCATTTTGTCGAGGATATAAGCGATGGACTTTCTTATTTTAACGAAGAGGTTCTGGCCATTCTTCCTGATATGGTCAAAAACTCCATCCGTCCCGATGTCTTTGACTTTAAAGTTAATCACGAACACAAAAAGATTACCAGCCGGGTCATCAAGGCCCTTAAAAACGACGACCCTAATCTTCAATCCATGATTGAAGAGGCCGCCTATTTAAGAAGATTTTTGGGGTGATATTCGCCCTTTAGTGTCCTCCAGGCCCTACTGTGTACGGGGCTATGCGGACGGAGACCTTCATGGACTCAGCCGCGCCGCCGACATATTGCACGCTGAAGCCGCTATTTAAATAATACACCCGTATCTCTTTGTTATGGACGGGAAAGTCGTCAATCTTTTTGCCCCCGGCATAGACTTCGGCGTTCCCCTTTGCACCTTCGGGCTGGGCAACAAAGTCCACCCAGTAGTATGTCTTGTGGTCTCCATGTCCCTCATGGCCCGGATACGGAGAAACAGCGAGAGTTTCTCCCATCCGTAGCGACCCGCCAGCTATTTCGGTTAATTTATCCAGTTGGGCAGAGGCAATACCCGCAAAAACCAAGCTGATAACCGTTACCAGAATTAAAGCAACCGCCGTCTTTTTCTGAAACATGATCCGACCCTCCCTGCGTGATTTAATCCATGTCAAATTCAGAACGAAATGCACGTCTCCAGATATTTCGCACCAAACCCCACCCGTTGTCAACAGATTATTTTATCCCACAGCAGTTAACGAAAATACTATTTAAGTTGAAGTTCTATTTCGCCGCCGGCGGGGCGTTGCCAGATATGGATGAGGCCCAAACGGGCTATTTCAAGTAAGGCGATAAAGGTAAGGATCATCCCGCGGCGGGTCAACGCATCGGTAAAAAGGGCATGAAAAGAAACGGGCTCCCCCGGCGAAAGACGGTTTAATATCTCATCGATCTTTTCACTTAGACTAATCCGGGTCAGGGTAATATCCATGAAATGTTCAACGGCCTCTTTTTCCATCAGGCGGCGAAAGGCGTCTATCAAGTCAAAGATCCCCACGGCAAATGCTGCCGGTTCCTTTTCCTTATCCCCTTCCTTTACTTCGTCCGGCACAAAATCGCGACAGAAGACATCCCTGTCCAGCAGGGGGCGTTTTACCAGTTCCCCGGCGACGTCCTGGATCTCCAAAAGTTCCAGCAAGGGACGTACAATTTCCAGACGGGGGTCTTCTTCATCTTCTGTCTGAGGTTGGGGGAGGAGCATGCGCGATTTGATATGGGCAAGGGTAGCCGCCATGACCAGAAACTCTCCGGCCACCTCAATGTTGAGAACACGCATGAGGTCGAGATATTCCAGGTATCGCCGGGTTATTACAGCAATGGGGATATCGTAGATATTGATTTTGTTCTTTTTAATGAGATGGAGGAGTAAATCTAACGGGCCCTCAAAGGCATCTAATTTGACTTGATATTCCATCTCTGAGTACCCCAGACGGCGCCACGCACCTCTTCCATAGTGGTCGTGGCCTGCTGCCGGGCCTTGTGTGATCCTTTCTCCAGAATCTCTATAACCCACTCCGTTTTTTTGAGCAGAGACCGCCTCTTCTCCCGGATTGGCTCCATAGCGGAAACGACAGCAGATGCCAGTCTCTTTTTGCACTCCACACAACCTATAGTCGCTTTTTTACAGGCATCCGTGATCTCATCCAGCACCATAGATGGAAAGTAAAGGCGATGCAGGGCAAAAGCAAAGCATCTTTCCGGATCACCCGGGTCTTTACGTCGCATACGGTTGGTATCTGTCACCATCTGACTTATCTTGTGTGACATTTCTTCCGGCGTATCCGAGAGAAATATGGCGTTGCCATAGCTTTTGCTCATCTTGCGGCCATCAATGCCCGGCAGCTTCGGAACCTCGGCAAGCATTGGTTCCGGTATAGGAAAAACATCTTTGTAAATAAAATTAAAACGCCTTGCTATCTCGCGGGTCAGCTCCACGTGGGGCAGTTGATCGACGCCCACCGGCACACTGTTTGCCTTATACATGATAATATCAGCCGCCTGCAACACCGGATAACCTAAAAATCCATAGGTGTTTAGATCCTTATTGATAAGCTGCTCCTGCTGTTCCTTGTAAGTCGGGTTTCTCTCCAGCCAAGGCAGCGGGGT
>DSAQ01000183.1 GCA_011046395.1 Pseudomonadota bacterium | reverse complement strand
TGGAGGAATTTCGCTCAATTCACATAGGTGAATAGGCGTAGCCGTTAAAAAAATCTATCTGTCGACTATGGCAAGGTTACTCCATCACGAAAAATAACCGCTCAAGTCCGACAGACTCCTAGCGCCTTCAATAGGATAAGGGACATGATAAAGGCATAGCCAATCGTTACAATAACCGAGAGGGCCTGGATGCCCAGTTGGCCTGGATTGCCGAAGAAAAGGCCGTTTGCGCCGGCCGCATTGATGGCCTTGTCCGCAAAAAGGCCGGTAGCCAGAGCCCCCAGGTGCCGCCCACACCGTGGATGCCTACCACATCCAGGCTATCATCATAGCCTAATTTAGTTTTTATGACGATGGCAAAGTAGCAGAGAACTCCGGCTACAATTCCGATAATAAGGGCCGCCGTCAGGCCGACAAAACCGCAGGCCGGGGTGATGCCCACCAGGCCGGCCACGGCTCCACTGACCGTGCCCAGGGTAGTGGGCTTACCGCGGTATATCCATTCTACGATCGTCCAGGTCAAAGCCGCTGCGGCTGCTGCCGCGTGTGTGGTAACAAAGGCATTGACGGCCAGTGGGCCGCAGCTAAGGGCGCTCCCGGCGTTGAAACCGAACCATCCGAACCACAATAGGGCAGCCCCCAGGATGGTGATGGGCAGGTTATGGGGATGCATGGGTTCCGTGCCATAGCCTTTTCTTTTCCCAACGAGCAGGGCTGCAGCCAGGGCAGAAGAGCCGGAACTGATGTGAACAACCGTTCCGCCGGCAAAGTCCAGGGCCCCGAGGTTGCGTATCCATCCGCCTACTCCCCATACCCAATGGCAGATGGGGTTATAGACCAGGGTCACCCATAATATGGTGAAAAGCAAAAATGTGCTGAACTTCATGCGTTCCGCAAATGCGCCGGTAATTAGAGCTGGAGTTATGACTGCAAACATTCCCTGGAAGATCATAAAGGCAAGATGCGGGATGCTCTCAGAATATCCGGCAAAAGGGGACAAGCCCACGCCACTCAACCCGAACCAATCCAGGGTTCCGGTCACCCCTCCTATATCCGGGCCGAAGGCCATGCTATACCCCCAGAGTATCCATTCTACGCTGATCACTGCAAGTATCACGAAACTTTGCATAATAGTTCCCAGGACATTTTTGCTCCGGACCATGCCCCCGTAAAAGAGCGCCAGCCCCGGGGTCATAAGCATTACGAGAGCTGCAGAAAGCATGATGAACATGGTGTCTGCTGTGTTGACCATGATCTTTCCCTTCCCCTTTCATGTTTTTGATTGAGGATAAAAGCACCATCCATGCCATCATAAAAAAAGTAGCAGAAACAGATAATTACTTTTTTGGTAGGTGGCTATTCATAAAAGATTTCTTACAATTTTGTGATAGCGACGGCGCATTTTTTACAAAATTGTAATGAATGCCTGCCCTGTCATACCAAGTTGCGTTCAAATCCCCCTTAACCCCCCTTTTTTCAAAGGGGGAAATTATATCCCCCTCTTTGTAAAGAGGGGTGAGGGGAGATTTTATGGGTATATTTTTGATTACAACTTAGTATCAGTGCATTCAGGAGAGATTGTCCTTGCCTTTTTCCGGCGGGCTCGCCTTGTGGGTGACAGAGGGGGGCGGTTGGGCGCAGAGATATGTTTTGAGATTTAGCTCACTTTGAACTGTTTGGGGTCCAGCCCATACTTGTGAATCTTGTAATTCAGAATACGCAGGCTCGTATCCAGGTATTGAGCAGCCCGGGACTGATTGCCCCTGGTCTCTTTCAATGCTTCTATAATCATCTCTCTCTCAGTGTTATCTACTGCTTCAGCTAAGGAGAGGTGACTATGGGTCCTGGAGCTGCCCGGCGTCTGCAACGTCGGAGGAAGATGGTAGCTCTTTATAACCTCTTCATCACAGACCAGGACAGCCCTTTCCATGCAGTTCTGAAGCTCTCGCACGTTGCCCGGCCAGTGGTATTGCATGAGCATGTCAATGGCCGGGGTAGAAATGCGGCGGATTTTTTTATTATTTTCGCGGCAGAACCTTTCTAAAAAGTGTTCGGCCAGGAGCAGAATATCAGTTCTCCGTTCCCTTAACGGCGGTATATGGATGGGAAAGACATTGAGGCGGTAGTAGATATCTTCCCTAAACGTTCCTCTGCGGAGTGCATCTTCAAGATCCTTACTGGTCGCCGCAATTATCCGAACGTCACAGTGAATCGTTTGCGTGCCGCCCAGTCGCTCGAATTCATGCTCCTGGATGACGCGCAGCAACTTGACCTGGATGTTCTGACTGAGTTCGCCCACTTCATCCAGGAATATAGAGCCTCCTTCGGCCAGCTCGAAACGTCCCCTTTTTTGATGGATGGCCCCGGTAAAAGCGCCTTTCTCATGGCCAAACAGTTCACTTTCAATGAGGGTTTCCGGCAAGGCCGAGCAATTGACCTTAATAAATGGTTTATGGGCCCGGCGACTGTTATAGTGGAGGGCATGGGCCACCAGTTCTTTGCCGGTGCCGCTCTCTCCCCGGATGAGTACGGTAGCATTGCTTCCGGCCACCCGGGAGATCATTTCATATACCTCCTTCATCCGGCTGCTGTTTCCAACGATATGGGAAATACTGTACTTGTCAGTCAGCCGATGCCTCAACTCCAGATTTTCGTTGATCAGGAGTTCCTTTTCTTTCTCCATCGTCTGTATTTTGGTTACTGTCTGGGCAATCAGGGAGGAAATGATGGTCAGAAGTCTCAGGTCTTCATCTAGTGAGACGTCTGTTTGGAAGAGACTGTCCACACTTAAGGCCCCTACTGTTTTCTGGGCGGCTTTTATTGGTACACAAATAAAGGAGATATCCTGCTTGGCCAGACCCCCCCGGGAGCGGGTCCGGTTGAGAAATAAAGGTTCTTCGCTGATCTTGGGGACAACCATGGGTTGGCCGGATTCTACTACCTTGCCGGTGATCCCTTCACCTAGTTTGTATCTGCCACGCTTGCGGGCCTCGGCAGTCAATCCATGTGCTACTTCAATCTGGAGTTCGGAGACCACGGGATTGAGAATGGTAATGGTACCCCTGGTCATACCCAATTTTGTTGCCAGTATGTCGAGGGTGCTATGCAGAGAGGCCCTCAGGTCCAGAGAGGCGCCTAAGGCCTTGGCAATCTCGTATAGACAGGTAATTTCTTCTATCTCGCGAGATGTTTTTCTGTCAATACGCATACATGTTTCCATAAGGTCGCTGTGAGAAGGGGACTACTTTCTTGAATGGCACAGATAACACCTTTCGGAGATCGACATCAAGGTCGTCGCAGTATTCTTTAAGATACATTTTAAGATTTTTTTGGTCCTCGCTGTCTAACTCTTTGGGAATTAGCCCAAATCCCAATTGATGAGGATCCACCTCCCCCCGGACGTATATAACCCCGCCGTGCATACCGGTGCCCATAACCCAAGTTTACCACAAAAATTGATTTTTACCTCAAAATTATCCTAGATTTGACCCGATTGGTTTGATAACCTATTGATATTATTGGATGCGAGTTTTGGAAAGTCATTTGTAGTGACC
>DSAQ01000210.1 GCA_011046395.1 Pseudomonadota bacterium | reverse complement strand
CATAACATGTTGATGTTGCATATGTTTTCTATCACGGGACAACATGAAAGTCAAGACAAAAATGCAATAAAATAATATTATTTCAAATACTTAAGCTAAAAACGACTTTTTACGAAACCATCCCTTTTGAATCAACAAGAAAACTTGCGGGGATGTAGTAGATACCCCCATAGTCCTTACATACCGCATTATTACCTATCAGAACTGGGTAGGTAATGCCGGCTTTTTTGGCAAAATCGGTCAGGATTTTTTTACCGGCAGATGTGGTGGTATCGTCAAGCGAGATACTGATAATTTCAAATCCCTTACTTTTATATTTTTTGTGCATAGCAATGAAATCGGATATCTCGGCCCGACAGGCGGTACACCACGTGGCCCAAAAGTTAACCAGGACAACCTTGCCTTTAAAATGGCTGAGTCTTACCATGCGGCCATCCAGGTCTTTCAGGGAAAAATCGGCGGCCCTGGTGGATTTTGCCTCTGAATCAGAAGATGTATAAAGCTGTCCGGAAACTAACAAAATGAATACTAAGGCAACAAACCACCTTACTGAATGTCCAAAGTAACGACTTAAGTTGTCTGCCATGCCTTACTCCCTGAACTGTTCGATTCTTTCTGCCAGGTTGATGAGTTCGTCCGCTACCGCATAGAACAATTTTTTGCCTTTTTCCGTATTGGCCCTGGACGGGTTGCCCCAGACACCATTCGGCCAGAATTTTCTCTTATTTCTTACCAGGATGGGATTGGGGAATGCCGGATATTCTTCCGGACTTGTGCCCTTGACCCATTCCGGGCGCAGGTAGAGCATAACTGACGTTTCTACCTCTCCGGCGTGCGAATCACCTGGTGTTTCTACAAGCCCCCGGGCGGCCTTTCCAACAAGGTCGAGTATGCTTAAAACCGCTATTTTGGCCTCAGGCAAGGCGGAGAGCAATTCCTCTCCAGCATCAGTAATAGCGGCCAGGTGCGTTCCGCCTGCATGTCCGGAGATGAGGATAAAATTCCTCAACCCCTGGGAATAGAGGGACGTAACGATGTCTATAGTCAGTCTGCGCAGGGTTTCGGCCTTTATGGTGATTGTGCCGGGATGTCCGCCTGTACTACGGCACAGGCCGTAATGGATGGGCGGAGCCACAAAGAGGGGCCTTTTCAAACATGCGGCCCTGGCTGTTTCGTAGATATGTACGGTGTCTGTAGAGAGCGGCAGGTGGGAGCCATGCTCTTCTACCGAGCCATAAGGGATGACGACCGTGCGTGTCTTTTTCAGCCCTTCGGCAAATTCAGGCATAGTAATTTCTTCCAGGAGCATAGCAGAGTTTTTAGCCTTTATACCTTAGAGACGGATGGACTCCCCTTGGGCTCTATTGAACCAAAATCTAATTGACTTTCAGGGGTATGTCAATAATAATTGCCGCATGATTGATCTACATATACATACCATAGCCAGTTCCGACGGACAGCACACCCCGGAAGAGATATTTGCCCTGGCCGGGAGGCATGGTCTTAAAGCTATTGCCTTTGCCGACCATAACAGCGTGGGCAGTGTGCCGGAAGGGGTTCGCCTGGGCAAAGAGACTGGCATTGAGTTTGTGCCGGCCATAGAGATCAACACCTTCTATGCGGAACTTGACCTGCATCTTCTGGCCTATTTTATCGATTATGAAGGTACATCTGTTCAGGACTGGTTGGCTACCATACGGGTAGAAAAGGAAAAGCAGGCGCTGGGGAGGATTGCCAAGCTGCAGGAATTGGGTTTTGTCCTTACGGAAAAAGACGTACGCTGGCATTCAGGCGGTAAGATTCCAACCGGATATTCTTATCTTAAGGCCATCTTAGACCGAAAAGAAAATAAGGAAGACTCAAGGCTCAAGACATATACTGAAGGAAATAGCGCCAAGTCGCCTTACTATCGATTCTATCATGATTGGCTGAAGGGTGGGAGACCGGCCTACGTGCCCATTGAAGCCCTGGCTACACCCGGCGTCATAAGGCAGGTACTGAAGTGGAAGGCTGTTCCTGTCCTGGCTCATCCCATGGACACGCCGGATGCAGTCATTATGGATATTATAAAGGCTGGCTTGATGGGTCTGGAGGTCTATAATAGTTACCACAGCGCGGAGCGGATCGAACATTTTGAGACCATAGTCCGGGAAAATAATCTCCTTATAACCGCCGGCTCTGATTTCCACGGCCAAAAGATGAAGCCGGATATCGAGATGGGGAGATTGCAGGGAAACAAAATGTTCCTTCTTGATGCCCTCAAAGCGGCTAAGGCCCGCCTTGATGCGGCTTCCTGATGTATATTTCCCAGGAGTAGTTCAAGCCGATTGCTTTTTACATGAAATGTATTATTATTTAATTAAAAGGATGTGTATTCTTGAGTGTGAAGGTAGTCTGCCAGAATAAGAAGGCGGCACATGATTATTTTATCACTGAAAGGTATGAAGCAGGTCTGGTACTTACGGGAAGTGAGGTCAAGTCCCTGCGGCAGGGAAAGGCAACCCTGGCCGATGGTTATGCGCAGGTAGTCGGTAACGAGGTCTTGCTATATAATGTGCATATAAGTCCGTATTCTCATACGCACCATGAGGAGCAGGCCCCAACCCGCACCCGCAAGGTTTTGTTCCACCGGCAGGAGATAAGAAGGCTGATCGGTAAGATACAGGAGAAGGGATTAACGCTCATACCGACCAAGATATATTTTAAAAATGGCTGGGTGAAGGTAGAGCTGGCCTTGGCCAAAGGTAAAAAGTTATACGATAAAAGAGAGAGTATAAAGAGGAGGGAAGAAGAAAGGGAGATAGCCAAGCGCTATCGAGGTCGAAACTGATATATCCATGGGGGGCGAAACGGCTTCGACGGGGATATGGAAGTTTAAGCTGCATACCGAGGTCCTGTTGGCTCGTTAAACAAACAGGAAAAAACAAAAGCAGACAACTGCGAATACGCACTGGCCGCTTAATAGGCCAGCGTCCTTCTGATTCGATCCTGCGGAACCAGAAAGGACGACGGATAGCGGGATAGCATCCCCTCAATCGCCTGCTGAGAGGGGAAGCGAAACTTTATGCGGGCTAATCTCCTAGTTGCCTTGCCCGGGGTGGAACCAGGGGGTGAAATTTGAACCCCAGGCTATGTATGTAGATGCTTAAATGGAGTATCTTCGGACGCGGGTTCGACTCCCGCCGCCTCCACCATTATCAGTACATAAAATCAATAGGTTAGGGCTTGGTGGATGTCTGGAAATCCCTGACACTTTCCTGACACTGTGGTCTGACATCTTCATAGATGTTTCTGACCGCATCCAGCTCAATTCTCATGTACCTTTCAAATGCCCTATTGGTTGTATGTCCAGTTGCGATCTTGGCCGTCTCGGGGGATTTTCTGATAGCCAGGTCTGAGACCGTGCTGTGCCTGGTTCCACCATACAGGTCCACGCCTTCAATGCCCAAGTTCTGACACGCCTTAACCCACCACTTATAGAAATATTTTGGCTCTTTCTCAAACTGAGTGGGTAGATTAGAATAGGGGCAAAAAGGACGAGAGGCTTTTGATGGACGTTTTGGAATCAATATTCACGCGAGCACTCAAGCTGGAGT
>DSAQ01000161.1 GCA_011046395.1 Pseudomonadota bacterium | reverse complement strand
GGCCCAAATAGTGCCATGGGTCGAATATGTAACCCGTTTTGTGGTCTTTGGTATAAATCATGTTCTTCACCATAACATGTTGATGTTGCATATGTTTTCTATCACGGGACAACATGAAAGTCATGACAAAAATGCAATAAAATAATATTATTTCAAATACTTAAGCTAAAAACGACTTTTTACGAAACCATCAATGTTGTACCCCTTTCAGTTAAGCCGGCGTGACCAGCAGGGTTGTGTCTGAGCACCGGCATTGTTTATAATCCTGCGCTGGCCGCTACCATCGGCAAACATGACAAAAAGCTGCGGCTGTCCACTCCGGGTGGAACTGAAGACTATCTGCCGGCCGTCCGGCGACCAGGAGGGGCATTCGTTATTTCCGGCGTTACCAGTCAATTGTACTACCCTACCGCTTTGGACATCAATAGTATAGATGTCAAAATGCCGGCCTTTCATGCCGTTGTAGGCGATATAATCACCGCGGGGTGACCAGTCCGGAGCCGTATTATAAGATCCATCAAAGGTCAGGCGACGCGTATGCATACTTTGCAGGTCAAGGATGTATATCTGCGGTGAGCCGGAGGAATCAGAGACATAGGCCAATTGTTTACCATCCGGTGCCCAGGTGGGCGAAACGTTTATTCCCCAGTTATTGGTCAGGCGCCGGATAATACTGCCCTGGCGATCGATAAGATAAAGCTGCGAATTGCTCCCGTCTTTGGTCAGCGCAACTGCCAGAAATTTACCATCCGGAGACCAGGCCGGCGAGACATTGATACCTTTAAAGTCTGCCAGTCGCCAGCTTTTCCCGGTATAGAGATTTTTAATGTAAAGGATCGGTCTTCCCTCCCGGTAAGAGGTGTAAACCATCTCCTCAGCATCAGGAGAAAACCTTGGAGAAAGGACGATAGAACGTTCCGAGGTGATACGGCGAGCATTCTCTCCATCAAAGTCAGCCACATATATTTCTTTATGGCTATCCTTAGCCCCGACAAAGGCTATTTTAGACTGGCTTATGCCGGGTTCGCCGGTCAAGACCTGAATAACCACATCACAGAAACGATGAAGCATGGCCCGATAATTTATCATTTCCCCTTCGTAGCGACGACCAAGGGCTATCTTGCCTTCTGCCACATCAATCAGCACCATTTCAAGTATCAACCGGTCACCGGCGCTTTTAAAATTGCCCTTAATAACAAACTCGGCTCCCAGGGCATTCCAATCGGAGGTATCACTGCCGCCATAAATGGCCGGATCAATGGCGGCAAAAATGCCATGAAAGACAAGGGCATTGGTAAGAGTATCAGAGAATTTTTTACCTGCCTCCGGGCTGCCCGTCGCTCCGGCCAGCGGACGAAAATAAGGAGCTGCAATAGAGATTTTCCGGGTTTGAGGCGAAGTGATATCTATGTAAACCCTCGCGTCGGCATGGCCCGCAGCCAATAACCATCCGGCGAGCATAAGGGCTATAAAACGTTTAAGTCTATGTACCATATAGATTATCCTCTGTCTTTGGGACGAAACCGGACACCTATCTCCAAAACCGATTCTCTAATCTCCGGCGGTAAAGGTAAAAATGGGCTGGAGAGGCGCACCGCACGCATGGCGGAGTGATCCAGGTAGATATTCCCGGACCTCTTCTCCACCCAGGCGCTTTGGATGTCCCCGTTCTTATAAATACGCATCACGACGATCGTCTCCAGATCTTTATATCTTAACAGATTGGGCGGAACGACCCAGTTGCCGTGTATTTTGTCCCAAACCAGCCCTAAGTATATATTCAAAATGGATGCCTCGGCCTGTTCACTACCACCGGCGACTAGAGTGCGCGCCTCTATTGCTCCGCCCTCCCGGCTGATCTTTTCCCGAATACCGGCCAGCGCTTTTTTCATATCTGAAGAGCCCTGCTGTCCGGCCTGTTTTCTTAATTTGTCCAGGGTGGTTTTAAGATATTCTTCACGTTGTATCTCTTTTCTCTGCTCGCTTTCGCGTTTTAAGGCCAGGGACTTTATCTTTTCTTCATATTGTTGCGATAACTTCTCGTTGGTCAATATCTTCTTATTGACAACCTTCTTTCCCGCAGCCTCAATGCCCGTATCCTTAGCACTCACAGATTTAGACTGAATGGGATACCTGGCCGGTAAGGGAGCGCCAACCAAGCGTACGCTGTAAACAGGCGTCAGATGGTAACGTCGCGGGAAAAGAGTTATAGGAAGCACGGCTAGCAGAAAAATAAGGAGATGCAAAACCAGAGAGAAGATCAGCGGGTAAGTCCATTCCCGCGGCGGGTTTTTTTCATCACATACTGACCAGGGGTTCATCTTTTTTCTTCTAAGGGCTCTGTCACCATACCCAGTTTTTCAATGCCCCCCGCTCTTATTTGGGCCATAATCTCCACCACGAGGCCATAGGGGACAGACCGGTCGGCTCTGAGCAGGACCTCGCGGCCCGCTGCCGTCTCCTTAAGATGCTGCAGGTACTTCTTAATTTGAGGCTGCGGTATCCGGGCACTATTAACAAAGATATTTTGATGTCGATCAATAGTTATAACTATGTTTTCCTCTTTATTGTCTATAGCCCGGGCGGTGGTCTTTGGTAATTCCACGTCCATGCCCTGAATCATCATAGGTGCCGCTACCATAAAAATTATTAGGAGTACAAGCATTACATCTACCAGAGGGGTTACGTTAATTTCGGAAAGGAGTCTTTTATTGTCACCCCCTAGCTCCATATTAGTCCTCCTTTTTAGAACCCCTGGCAGCTCCGCTCCTGCCCGCCGGGCGGTGTATGTATTCCCTTTCTACAAGATTTGAAAAGTCATTGGCAAAACCTTGCATATCCGATTCTATCTTACGGATGGCATTAACATAATAGTTAAAGGCTATGACAGCTGGTATGGCTGCCGCCAGCCCGGCTGCCGTGGCAATCAGGGCTTCAGAAATTCCAGGGGCAACGGTGGCCAGATTGGCAGAGCCGCGCAATCCTATGCCGCGGAAAGCAGACATAATCCCCCATACAGTACCGAACAGACCAATAAAAGGGGCCGTGTTGCCGGTAGTCGCCAGAAAAGACAGAACCTTGCTAAGCCTGTTTACTTCATTACTAATGGCCTTGCGAAGGGCACGCTCTACATTTTCCATGCAGGCTATGTTTCCCCCGGAGCTGATTTTCTTTATTTCCAGGTTTTTTACCTCAGGGTCACTACCCGGCTTTCCAAACTTCAGTAACTCCCCATATCCAATACGAAAAACCTCGGCGATAGACGAATTTTTAAGATTCTTAGTATTAATATAGGCATCTGCCAGCGTACGACTTTTCCAGAACGTTTCCAGAAAAATACTTGATTCTTGCCTGGTGCGGCGTAGAAGGAGAAATTTTTTATAGACAATTGCCCAGGTAACAACGGACATAACGCACAGCAGCAACAAAATAAACTTTACCATCAGGCCGGCTTCACGGATTATCTGGACGATACTCCCATCAGGCATAGAAAAACCCCTTTTAAAAGCATTATAAGTGAGCCTCTTGCAAAAGTCTTGTAAATGGCGTTCTTGTCATTCCGGCGAAAGCCGGAATCCAGTAATTTCAAGCAGATTGAGATACCTCTGGACACCGGTTTTCACCGGTGTGACGATTTTTGC
>DSAQ01000259.1 GCA_011046395.1 Pseudomonadota bacterium | reverse complement strand
TACAAAGATCGGGTGATCGCAACCTTAAAACGTAAAGCAAAAAACCTTGGCTATAAACTTATAACTATCAAAGAACATGAACAAATTATACCAGCTACGTCAACCTGAGTTCGTTGGAAGTTAATTTGGGGGACGGCACAGTAAAAAGCTCCAGTTGCAAGGCGCGCAAATCCTATTATCCGTTGACCGTTGTCCGTCAACAAACCATGCATTTACGGTGAACGGTAAACAGTGAACGGTGAACTTTTCATAGCTACGCCGCAGTGACGAAGGATGCCGCGCAACGCAGCAAATGGACTTTTTACGAAGCCGTCTGGGTTAATGTCTGAAGAAAAGTCACATAAAGTTTTGTTTGTTGGCCTGCTCCTCGTAACCTGCACCTTACTTTTTCTGGTCGCTGCCCTCCTCTGGTGGATACCATACGTGGGATTAGCCAACATCCATCGTGCGCTTCCCGCTCTGCTGGCCGTTTTCTTCGGCACCCTGCTTTCATTGGCAGTAGTGGGTATTCTTTCCATCGTACTAACTTTGGTCTTCAAGAAAGATCTTTTGCTCTCTAAACGCCTGCGTGGTGCGGTAATAAAAATTATTTTTCCTGTTTTGATATTGGTAGGCAAGCTCTTCGGCATCTCGAAGGAAAAAATCCAACATGCCTTTGTAGAGGTCAATAACGACCTGGTAATGGCCCAGGCCGGCCGTATCAGGCCTGAGCGCCTGCTCCTCCTTATGCCCCACTGCCTCCAGAACTATGACTGTACGGTAAAGATCACCGGCAATGTGGATAACTGCAAGAGGTGCGGGCAGTGCAAGATCAAAGATCTGGTGGAAATGGCCGAGATTTACCATGTTGGTCTTTCTGTAGCTACCGGCGGTACCATTGCCCGTCGCATTGTAGTAGAAAAGAAACCCCAGATTATAATCGCCGTGGCCTGTGAAAGGGATCTGACCAGCGGCATTCAGGACAGCTATCCGGTGCCGGTTTACGGAATATTTAATATTCGTCCTTATGGCCCGTGCTTTAACACCCAGGTGGACCTGAAAAGGGTGGAAAAGGCCATGCTCCATTTTCTGCAGGGAGGGGCCTAATGTTTGCCAACCCCCGGCAGGTTGCCCTCTCAGTTCTGGATGAACTGGATAAAGGGCAAGAGACCCTGGATGCGCTCATGGAGAGGGCGTTCCGCAAGCACTTCACCCTGGAAAGGCGGGATCGGGCCTTGACCATGGAACTCGTTTATGGTGTCCTCAGGCAGCGGGCACGGCTTGATTGGGTCATAGACCAATTTTCCAGAACCCCGCGGGAGAAAATTGAGCCGCTGGTTCAGAATGTTTTGCGGCTGGGGATATATCAGATGCTCTACATGGATCGGATCCCGTCTTCGGCCGCCGTGAATGAATCTGTGAATCTGGTCAAGGTCAGCCACCCGGAATGGATTCCCCGTTTTGTAAACGGTGTGCTGCGGGCTGTCGAACGGAGAAGAGAGGAGATCAAGTGGCCTGATCCAAAGGAGGATCTGCCGGCCTGGCTGGCGGTAGAGACGTCTCATCCGCTCTGGCTGGTGGAACGCTGGACAGGACGCTATGGAGCGGATGAGGCCCGTGACTTATGCGAAAGCAACAACAAGATGCCGGTTTTGACCATCCGCGCCAATACCCTGCGGTTAAAGCGCGATCAGCTCCTGCAATTTTTGCGCAAAGAGGTCCCGGCTATTGTGCCCTCCTTCTATTCTCCAGAAGGGCTGATACTGAAAGGTTTTTACGGAAATGTCTCGGGCCTTACCGGTTATAAAACCGGCTGGTTCCTGGTGCAGGATGAATCCTCCCAGCTTGTTTCCCATCTCGTCTCGCCCCAACCCGGTGAGTTAATACTCGATGCCTGCGCCGGTCTGGGTGGAAAGACCACGCACCTGGCCCAGATGATGCGCAATCTCGGGCGCATCCTGGCTCTGGATATCCACGGTGGACGCCTGGAACGGCTGAAAGAAAACTCAACCCGCCTTGGTATCCAGAATATCGAAGTAATCAAAAAAGATGTTACGCAGTCGCTGACAGACCTGGGCGGGAAAAAATTTGACCGTATCCTGGTCGATGCCCCATGTACAGGGCTGGGTGTCATCCGCCGCAACCCCGACATCAAATGGCGCCGCACGCCGGAAGACCTTCCAATTATGGCCGAACGGCAGGGACGCCTTCTGGACGAGGTGGCTCCGCTCCTTAAACCCGGGGGCTTCCTGGTCTATGCCACCTGCAGCCTGGAGCCGGAAGAGAACGAGAAGGTTATAAAAAACTTCCTGGTTCGTCATCCGGAATTTGAGATAGAAGATCCGGTATCAGTACTGCCGCCAAAGGCTGGCGAACTGGTAGAAGATAATTTTTTGCGCACCTATCCCCACCGTCATGGAACCGATGGATTCACGGCGGTGCGGATGAAAAAGGGAGCTGAAAGCTGATAGCTGACAGCTAACATGAAAACGAGGTACATTTTATGAAAAAAATAGCGCCATCTATACTTTCCGCTGATTTTAGCCGCCTGGGAGAAGAGGTTCAGGCGGTAGAGAGGGCCGGAGCTGATCTTATACACATTGATGTCATGGACGGCCATTTCGTCCCCAATATTACCATAGGGCCTCTGGTGGTCCAGGCGGTCCGTAAAGTGACCGCCCTGCCATTGGACGTGCACCTGATGATTTCCAATCCAAATCAATATATAGAGGATTTTGCCCGCGCGGGAAGCGATATCATTACGGTACATGTGGAGACCGACGCGCATTTAAACCGGACGATAAATCTTATCAAAAAGCAGGGGCTCAAGGCCGGTGTGGTCCTGAACCCCGCTACGCCCCTTTCTGCCCTGGACTATGTGCTGGAAGAGGTGGATATGGTCTTATTAATGAGTGTTAACCCTGGATTTGGGGGGCAATTTTTTATCCCCAATGTGGCCCACAAGATATCCCGGCTACGGGAGATCATTGACGTACGCAACCTCCCGGTGGAAATTGAAGTGGACGGAGGGATAAACTTTGATACGGCCAGAATGGTGGCCAGGGCCGGTGCAAACATCTTTGTAGCCGGGTCTGCTATATTCGGCAGTGATGATTATGCCAAAACAATCCAGGCCCTGCGCAAGGCCATAACAGAATAGGCGGCCGGTCACCTGACGGCCTTGAGACGGAGGATTCTATGCCTATTTTTGAGTACATCTGTAATGAATGCAAGCAACAATCCGAAATCATAGTTTTTAAATCTACTGATGCGGCAACCTGTCCCCACTGTGGTTCGAAAAGCCTCGCCAGACTTGTTTCTGCCACAGCCTCCCTTACCGGGCACCCAGGCAAAAACCTGCCGGGGAAGGCAGATACGGCCTGTTGCGGCTCTTCACCCGGCATGGTGGCCGGCTGCGCCGGGCCAGGCAGTTGCTGCGGTAAAGCGCACAGGTAGAAGGGCGTTCCGGCAGGGTTACTTCCGCGTCAGCCGATGGAGTACTATATGGAACTCTTCATCATCCGCCCGCATGACCCTGGCCTTGCATTCAATCTTAACCCAAGTTTACCACAGTCATAGTTAAAAGTTTAGGAAAACCAATATGTTAAGCTAATAATGGGCATATTTATGGGCACTACAAATTTTACTGCTCTGTCATTTGAGTTGGCACAGG
>DSAQ01000091.1 GCA_011046395.1 Pseudomonadota bacterium | reverse complement strand
TAACATGTTGATGTTGCATATGTTTTCTATCACGGGACAACATGAAAGTCAAGACAAAAATGCAATAAAATAATATTATTTCAAATACTTAAGCTAAAAACGACTTTTTACGAAACCATCAATCTTAAATCTGACAGTTTTAGATACGTCAAGAGCTGTGCTTCGTGAATTGGCTCGATTCGCTCCACCGCCTTTAATTCCAAGATTAGCAATCCTTCAACAACTACATCCAGTCGATATCCACAATCCAAGTTTACTCCTTTATAAGACACCGCAAGAGGTTTTTGCCGTTCAAAAGTAAGGCCCTGAATAGCCAGTTCTCGACAAAGATACTCTTCATAGGCTGATTCCAATAATCCTGGACCTAGATGGCGGTGTACCTCGATTGCTGCTCCAATGATTTCTTTTGAAAATTTGTCTTCTACTTTTATCACCTTAAGTCTTCCTTTGCGTTCTTTGCGTCTTTGCGGTGAGTTAACCAGTTTCAATCGCCGGGCTTTTTCTGGAAGTCTTCATCCAGGTTATAATTACCCTCCAGGAAGGCCTGAACTACCCAATCCACACGCGATTCACTAGCCATTAACATATCCATCTGACGGGTGAACAGGTTAAGCCTCCCCAGCATGTCCAGTTTTTCCTTGATAAATTCCTGTTCATATTTTTTGATGCGGGCGTTAATCAAATCCCCTTTTACATCTACCGTAAAACCCAGGCCTTCCAGTATGTTTCCGATAGCCCGGGCCCTTCTCGCCCGGCGGATATCGTCAGCCGCCCCTCCTTTGAAACGGAAGCTGATATAATTTTTGCTAGGGGTCAGGCCACAGTAACTATCAATGGTACAGAAATGATAGCCGATGCGCGAACTGAAATTTAAATACTTATCCGAGATAATGGCGTAACTTTTATCGCCCAACCTGCGTCCCGATTCGGGAGCCTCGACCATCTGCCTGCCCATGACCGAAAGAAACCCCCTTAAATCTACCGGCCGCGGTTCATACCAGCGGATATCTTTATGGGTCATGCCCTTGAGTAAGGCCTTTAGTGGAACAGAGGTGATATCCTCCATATTTGCCCGCCTCGCTTCGTAGGTCTTTTCCGGATTTAATCCCTTTCCTAAATCGATCATATAAAGATTTATAGGCAGTAATATGTTTAAATGTACAGCCACACGTTCCTCATCACTCAAGACATCCGCGATCTCAAACATCTCCGTGAAGGATTTTTCGTGTACGTAGCGGGCAATATCGTGGAGGGACGTGCAAAATTGCGGGGCAAAGGTAGAGCTTTCGGTATCGGTTAAATGGAGGGGGGTGATGTGGCGACAAAGCCTTTCCAATGTCTTATATATATCGGTATTCTTCATGTAGGTCTCGTGGACATGATCTAACCGGGTAAGTTCTCCAACCTTACCCTGATAGACCCGCCCGGTGTAGGCATCAACCGTTATTTCCATCCCCGCCGGGATTTTTTCTGTGGCCATCTGGGCCCCCAGGATAGTCGGAACCTTGAATTCCCTGGCCAGAGAGGCCATGTGCCCGGTAGTCCCTCCGGCATCGGTCACAATGGCCTTGGCCTTGTTCATTAAGCGGACGAATTTGGGTGAAGAGTGCCTGGTCACCAGGACGGCTCCCTCCGGAAAGTTAAGCATATCTTCATCCCGGTAAACATGGTAAGCCTTGCCGTAGCCTACCCCCGGATAGGCGATGGATCCCTTTTCGACTAAGACCGGATAACCGGATATCTTCGCATAGGCATCCTTAAGCCCGCTTTTCTCATAGGCAGAAATCCTTAATGGCCGGGATTGCAGGATGATCAGCCGCCGCCGGGCATCCAGGGCCCATTCGATATCCTGGGCCGAGCGAAAATGCCTCTCCAAAGCCAGAACGGCCCGGGCCAGGGTGCGGATCTCGGCAGGGCTGAGACAGGGCTGTGTCTTCCTTTCCTCCGGAACCGGGATCTCCTTAATGCCTCCACCGGGATCGCTGTATAACTGGATATCTTTTACCGGGGTCCTGGTTTCGAGAATGGACAGGTTTTCATCCTTGCTGATGACATAGACATCCGGCTGAACCGTCCCGTCCACAGCATAGGGGCCCAGGCCCCAGACGGCGTTGATGATGATGCTGTCCTCTATCGGGCTATAGGGGTGGCGGGAATAGGCCACGCCACTGACCAGGGAATCGACCATTTCCAGGCAGCCGACACTCATGGCCGTATCTTCTTCCCGGATGCCCTTGTTCAGGCGGTAGAAGATGGCCCGCGGGGTATAGAGGCTGGCAATAACGTACTTATAGGTCTGGACGATTTTTTCTCGCGGCACATTTAAAGCGGAGAGATATTGTCCGGCAAAGGAGAGTTCGCTGTCTTCGCCAATGGCGCTGCTTCGCAAAGAAACCTGCGGCTCATGACCTAATCGGTCCGCAAGCTCCTGATAGGCATTCAGTATGGCCTCTTCCAGCTTTGTGGGGATTGGGGCGGTAATGATCAGCCCTTGAATCTCTTCGCTTATCTGTTCCACACTCTGAGGATCCTTCAGATTTAACTGCATTTTTCTTTTGTTAATCTCGTCCTGGAGGTCATTCTGTTCCAGAAAATACCGGTAGGCATAGGTGGTGATGACGAAGCCATCCGGTATGGTCAGATTAACCCGGTTCTTAATCTCGCCCAGAGGGGCATTCTTGCCGCCCACGCTGTCGATCATGTCCTTATGGACCGCCGTGTAGGGAATGACCAGTTCAGTTATTGGGATCTCCTTTTTTTGATAAAGCTCTGCCCGGATATTATTATTTATCTTTTCCAGGGAGTCATAAAGCGACGGATATCTATCTCCGGAGATAAGGTTCAGGTTTTTGGCCATGCGGAAGGCATGGAAGGCGGCCCGGGTGGCGGCGGAACGGAGGTAGGCCATGCCAAAGACATCCCGGCCGGTCAGTTTCTCTTCCAAGTTCGTGATAATTACCAGGATTTCGTCATTGGAAGAGATAAGCTCTTTGAAATGGGCGTATTTTAGTTTGAACCTGGCCTTCAGATCAGCCCGTAGGGGCGAAGGCGGTTTTTCTTTTCGACGTATCAGTTTTTCAAAATACTTAAGCATAGATTACGTGTAATAGTTCACCGCAAAGGCGCGAAGAGCGCAAAGTTTCAAAAAATATTGACAATTTTATCTATTTTATTCTATTGAGGCCCTTGCAAAAGTCTATTTTTTGTCATTCCCGCAACGCTTTTGAGCGGGAATCTGGTTTTATTCAAGTAAAAACCATATCCCCGATAGAATCATTCGGGGATGACAGACAATTTTGCAAGAGGTTCTATTGAAATTTTATCTTCCTCTTTCACTTTAGGTCTTCCTTTGCGTCTTTGCGGTGAATAGTCTAAATCTTACATTTTTCTGGCCATAATTCAATAAAAAAAGCCGTCCGCCTGAGGCGGACGGCTTTTTCATAGGCCGTGATTCAGCCTTGATTAGAACTTAAAGATCATACGCAGTCCAAGCATGTCCTCGTTGGCGGTCTGCTTTTCGGGATCGTAACTGTCACTGCTGCCGGTCCAGAGACCATAGGTCTCACCGGTTGGCCCGGTACCATCCGCGGCCTTGATATGGGTGTAATTCAACTGCCAGCGCACCATGGGGTTCCAGGTCCAGTTAACACCCAG
>DSAQ01000106.1 GCA_011046395.1 Pseudomonadota bacterium | reverse complement strand
TCAGTTACCTGCTACGCCCTTTAAATATCTTTGCTGCTTTTTGGTGTTATAGTCAAGTTCGTTGCATATAGGATACCGTTAACGGTATAAATTAGCTTTTTACGAGGTCATCAAAAAGAATTTATGAAAATGCAGAAGAAAGATTTGCAGATACTGAAACAGGACATACAATTGCAGTTATGAAGGCAGTGTTATATGACAAAGAAAGGGATATAGGGATATAATGGTAGCATATAGGTATGAGGATGCGGATGTTAAGTTGCTAACCATACATCCCTTGAAGGAAGGGCAAAAAGAAAATCGGGTTCAATCGGGAAGATGGAGGAAAATATAATGGAAGATTTTAAGGTTTTTTATGATGAAGAAGAGGATATTCTTTACCTTGCAAAAGAGGGTGAGGAAGCCGAAGTTGTAGAAATATCCCCTGGCGTGAATATGGAACTTGACAGCAACGGCAACCTTATAGGCGTTGAACTGTTCAAAGCCTCTTATATGTTTAAAAATGTTCTTAAACCAATGGAAAAGAAACTCCAGTTTGCATAACTGCTGACCTCAAAATCCTCTCTGCCAAGAAAACAATGCCGACCCATCTGCCCTTAAACAGGAAAGGGAAATCGACAAACTGGTCTATGACCTCTACGAACTTACCGCGGAGGAGATTGAGATAGTGGAGGGGAAGAGATGAGTCAAGATAAAATACTTGATAAATTTGTCTGAAATTCCCAGGCATGGAACAGGAATCAAATATTAGTTGTAAAAACAAGCACCAAATGCAGAATAACAGACAGGCCAGGGGCGCGTTTGGGAAAAAGAGGTAATACCTCTAAAAGAGGGTAATATTACAGAAATGCGTTCTAAGGACCGGTCGATTCGATGCGCTCGTAAAGGACCGGCGTCTTTTTGGGAATTAATTAATGCGAAATTGGGGAAATAGAATCCTTATGTGAAATTAAACGATTTTTAAACGATCTAAATAGAATATGGCTATGAAATCAATTGGTTGCATTTGTTTAAAATGAGAAGCAATCAGCCAAAGCAAAAATTCCTCAAGACCACACAGAAAAGGCTTTTTACGAGGTCATCATAGAAGATATGCCAAAACTACTGGACATAATTCCTTCGCTGGGGTTATCTCCCTCTTATGAACCGGGACCATATTATGGAGACTATTCAGGAGCATAAGCCGTTAATTCTTTGCATAAACAATAACCATGAAGAATCAGGAAGTCGCCGCGGTATTTGATGGCATAGCCGATATCCTGGAGATACAGGGTGCGAATCCCTTCCGCATTCGCGCCTACCGCAAGGCCGCGCAGAATATAGAGAATCTCACCGAGGACATCTCGGTAATTGCGGCCCGGAGCGGCCTGGAGGCCATTGCCGGTATCGGCAGGGACCTAGCCGGAAAAATACAGGAGATTATAACTACCGGTACTTTTAAAGACTACGAGGATTTAAAAAAGGAAGTTCCGTCCGGCATCGTCACTCTCCTGGCCATCCCCGGCGTGGGGCCGCGGACGGCTAAGCTCCTCTTTGACCATTTTGGCGTCTCCTCGATAGAGGAGGTGGAGAACCTGGCGGTAGAGCATAAGATACAGGGCCTGCCCGGCATCAAGGCCAGGACCGAAGAGAACATCCTTAAGGGCATCGCCATCCTCAAAAAAGGCTGGGAACGTCTTCCTGTCGGCATAGTGCTTCCAGTGGCTGAAGAGATTGTGGCCCTGTTGCGCAAAAAATGTCCCGGTTGCCCGGTGCACCTGGCCGGAAGTATCCGGCGCCGAAGGGAAACGGCCAAGGATATCGACCTGTTGGTGGCCTCGGATGAGCCGGCAAGGGTCAGGGAGGTCTTTATAGGGCTGCCCTTAGTGAGCGAGATCATGGCCAGCGGTGAGACAAAATCCAGCATCCGCACCAGGGAGGGCATCTCGGTCGATCTCCGGGTGGTGGAGCCGAAGAGTCTGGGCGCTGCCCTTTGTTACTTTACGGGTTCCAAGGCGCACAATATCCGTATTCGGGATCTGGCCGTGCGTCAAGGGTTAAAGATCAACGAATATGGCATATTCAAAGGCGAAAAATGGCTGGGAGGCAGGACGGAGGAGGAGGTCTTCCGGGCCGTGGGGCTGCCCTACATTCCTCCCGAATTGAGAGAAGACCGGGGCGAGATAGAAGCGGCCCAGGCCGGGGAGCTGCCGCTCCTGGTGGAGTCGAAGGATATTCAAGGGGATCTGCACGTCCACTCTAAGTATAGCGACGGGACGGCCTCTCTGGCCGAGATAGCCCGAAAGGCCGCTTCCCTGGGTCTTTCCTGGGTGGCCATCTGCGATCATTCTGCCTCGCTTAAGGTGGCCGGCGGGGTGTCTGTTTCCGACTTACAGAGAAAAATGGAAGAGATTCGCGCCTTCAACCAAAAGGGGGGTCCGGTAAAACTCCTTTGCGGTACGGAAGTAGATATTGACAGCAGCGGCAATCTGGACTATCCAGATGAAATCTTGCGCCGGTTAGACATAGTTGTAGCGGCCATTCACACCGGCTTTAAACAGGATGCGAAGACCCTGACCCACCGGATAACCTCGGCCATGCGCAATCCGCATGTGGATATTATCGCCCACCCTACCGGCCGCCTCATAGGGGAGAGGGAACCCTACGCCGTGGATATTGAAGAGGTTATTCAGGTAGCCGCAGAAACCGGCACGGCGCTGGAAATCAACGCCTACTTCAAGCGACTGGATTTAAATGATATCCAGGCCAGGGCGGCTAAAGAAAAGGGCGGCAAGCTGGCCATCGGTACGGATGCGCATATCATGGAGCAGATGGATTTTATGTCTCTCGGTGTATCGGTGGCCCGCCGCGGCTGGCTGACAAGGGAAGATCTTTTGAATACCATGACCTATACCGAGCTTATGTCCTACTTGCGCAAACGTGGTTAATTTTTTGACATTACGCGCCTGGCAGAAAGGAAACTTCACATGAACGGCTTAGCTACGAAGGACAAATTAAGAGAGATTGAAAAGCGGTTCGGGATCGAGACCACACCGGTCACCGTACGTGGCAAGACCCTGCAGATAGCCCAGGTAAGGGATATTGAGCGACTGGTCGAAAAACAGTTTTCCCGGGAGGATCCCTTAGCCGATTTTCCTTTCTGGGCCAGGATCTGGGAGGCCTCCATTATTTTAGCCGATCAACTGGCACAGCTTGAACCGGTTGACGGCAAGGAAATGCTGGAGATCGGCGCGGGCATAGGGCTTTCCGGCCTGTTTGCGGCGGCCTTCGGCCATAATGTAGCGATTACCGATTACGACCAGGATGCCCTTTGTTTTGCCATGCTCAGCGCCGAGATCAATGGTCTCGATAAGGTACGCTTTCAGACCTTAGACTGGTGTGCACCCGTCCTGTATAAAAAGTACCACTATATTATAGGCTCTGAGGTACTTTTCAATGAAAAGCTTTTACTGCCACTCTATGAACTTCTACAAAAGGCCTTGGCTCCGGATGGCATTGTCTTTTTTGCCCATGACAAGAGTCGCATGTCCCCATGCAGGTTCTTTGATCTGGCCCAGAAGGACTTTAACCCAAGTTTACCACAAAAATTGATTTTTACCTCAAAATTATCCTAGATTTGACCCGATTGGTTTGATAACCTATTGATATTATTGGATGCGAGTTTTGGAAAGTCATTTGTAGTGAC
>DSAQ01000065.1 GCA_011046395.1 Pseudomonadota bacterium | reverse complement strand
GCTACAAAGATCGGGTGATCGCAACCTTAAAACGTAAAGCAAAAAACCTTGGCTATAAACTTATAACTATCAAAGAACATGAACAAATTATACCAGCTACGTCAACCTGAGTTCGTTGGAAGGAAAATGGGCGCGATTAAAGCGATTCCTATTACCATGAGTAAAGATGTAGCAAGCGCAATCAATTCACTATTGAGGTCGGCACGATAGGCGGGTGCTGCAGAGATTGTATGAGCTAACGTGGTGAGACGCCGCAGGGTCATAAGGGAAATGGCGGACGCGATCAGGATCCACGCAAGGCGGGTTCTGGTAATCCGTATGAGCCTCAGAGCCAGAATTGCCGCTGTGGCTTGAAGTAGAACAGAAATTGTCAAAACGAGCGTCAGATTCATATTCCTTCTCAAGCGAACGGTGAATCTAATCGAAAGGTTCCCAATCTTACCTGAAAATGATTCCAAATGCCATACTATCTTTATTCCCCACCAGAGTTATCGTTTTCGTCTACTTCGAACCCCGGCTCGGTTTTTCTAAAAAGAGGGTTAGTTAGCCCGTATATTTCATGAATCTATTTTGAACATGCATAGCGAGTGAACAGGATGCGATTTTACCTTACATACGGAGATTTCCCGTCCGCCGCCCGCCTGCGGCGGACGGGGAGCTTCAATAAGTATGATAATGGAAGTTCAAACACTGAAATGGAGGGCCGTATATGCTCCGGCAGGCATGACTGGATGCCCCTGGATCTCTTCACAATATTTGTAATCCGTGGTCAGGGCCATTCAAAAATTCGAGTCTACAAAATAAGTGATGATTCTCAATTGTGTCCCCCAAGAATTTTAGGAGACTCGCAGCTTGATTTGTTATATAATTTAATAAAGTTAGGAGATAACAGATGCCGTATCGGGCGCTGAAAACCCTGGCATCCAATATACCTTACGCGGGAGGATGTGACGAAGTAGATTAACAACAGAGCAATCCATTTTGGTTGTTTAAAGGGAGGTAAATGATGAGAGCAACAATAATCGGTGCGACATCTTTCTTATCTGTTCTTGTCCTGCTAGTTCCTTTCAGCCAGGCCATGGCCAAGGATGAAGTCTGTGTCACATGCCACGAGGGAGTCAGTCCGGGGCTGGTGAAGGATTGGCAGACCAGTAAGCACAGCCGGAATGACGTATCTTGTTCGACATGTCATGGCGATAAACACACCAGTGGCAAAAATGCCGATCTTGCGCAACTGCCGGACGAAAAAGTATGTGCTCAGTGCCATGAGCAGCAGTTTTCTCAATTTTCGAAAGGCAAACATAATTTTGGCTGGACGTCTCTGAATGCCTTGCCAATCACCCACGTAGAACCCGATGAGTTGATGGAGGGAGGTAGAGGCTGCGGTGGCTGCCACAACATGGGTATCAAGAGCGAAGCCCAGAAGAAAGACCAAAGAGATAAGGGCTATCGATATCAGAACAATTCATGTGATGAATGTCATACCAGGCACAGCTTTTCCAAAAAGGAGGCTACTGACCCAAGGGCCTGCCAACAATGCCATATGGGTTATGATCACCCGCAATGGGAGATGTGGAGCAGTGCGAAGCATGGTTCGCGTTGGTTCGCCAGGGATTCTCGCAACCTGCCCGAAGGTGCCCCTGCTCCCAAATGCCAGGAATGCCATCTACCTAACGGAACCCATGAAAATAGAACCGCCTGGGGCTTCCTGGGCGTAAGATTGCCGCTTCCTGAAGATCCTCAGTGGAAAGCTGACCGGATAACTATCTTGAAGGCCCTCGGAGTGTTGAACCCGGAAACAGGTCAGCCCACTGCACGTCTTGAAGTTGTGAAAGCAGTAGATCTGGCCCGGTTGACTGAGGAGGCATGGAAGACTGAACGTGAGAAAATGATTACCACGTGCAGCAAGTGCCACTCCGAGCGGTATGTCCGCACCCAACTGGAGATGGGCGATACCATGATGAAAAAGGCTGATCGGCTTATGGCTGATGCCATCGAGACTGTGTCTGCTCTTTATAAAGATGGCATTATCAAGAAGCCCGCAAATTATTCCTTTGCTTATCCAGACTTATTGTATTTTATGCAGACTGGTGGCGGAGATCTGAAAAAACTGTCATACATAGACCAAATACTATTCCAGATGTACATGAAAGACCGCATGAGGACATACCAGGCGTTCTTCCATATGAATCCAGACTATGCCTACTGGTATGGCTGGGCCATGATGGTAGAAGACCTTGGAGAGATCAAAGAACTTGCCCAGACCATGCGGGCGACCCATAAAGCCGGTGAAAAGCATTAGGCGGCCTATCGCCTCGATCAAGAGCTACAGAGATTGAAACGATGTCTATGAATCGCACAGTTTGCTGCCCCCGTAACCACATATTACAAGGATGATGCCTATGGATATAACTCCATCGATAAAGACCCTGATTGAACAAGCATTGGCTGAAGATATCGGGCTCGGGGATCTGACCACGGAGGCCATGATCGATCCTGAACTCCAGGGCCAGGCAACCATCGTAGCCAAACAGGACTTCCTGGTCGCCGGGCTTGAAGTCGCCGGGCAGGTCTTTCAGGCACTGAACCCCACTATTGAATTTAAAGCTCTCCTCAAAGACGGGGGGCGCGCTGTGCCTGGAGAGGTACTGGCCAAAGTTTACGGACCGGTCGCTGATTTACTTAGAGGCGAGAGGGTAGCCCTTAATTTTTTGCAGCATCTTTCCGGGATCGCCACTCTGACGAACAAATTTGTCCAGGCCGTGGCCGGGTTGCCGGTTAAGATCATCGATACCCGGAAGACCACGCCAGGGCTGCGCCTTATGGAAAAGTATGCCGTCCGGCTGGGAGGCGGCTACAACCACCGTTTTGGCCTCTATGATGCCATTTTAATCAAGGACAACCATCTGGCCGCTGTTCCCTCATTACCTGAGGCCATCAGGCGGGCCAGGATCTATGCCCCGCCTGGCATAAAAATTGAGGTAGAAGTCAGCAGCATACCTCAACTTAAGGAGGCCCTGGCTGCTGGAGCCGAGGCCATCCTTCTGGACAACATGGACGTTCTGACCATGAGGGAGGCCGTGATCCTGGCCAAGGGAAAAGCCGTTCTGGAGGCCTCGGGTGGAGTAAATCTAAAGAACGTACGGGAAGTAGCCGAAACCGGTGTGGATTTAATATCCATCGGGGCCCTTACCCACTCGGCCCCGGCCTGCGATATAAGCATGCGCCTGCTCAGAATAAAGGGCTGATAGCTGGTTCACTTGTACAGCCTTACACCCGTTTATACCTGGGCAGATACTTTGCACTCCAGGCACGGTTTATAAGGGGCCATCTTCTTGCGCAACATACAGATCTGGGGACGTAGCCGGGCCTTAAAGATTTTACACTCTATAGTCTCTTTTAAGGCATTCTCCTCCAGACCATGATCCCTTTTGACCTCCCGGTAATGGTGACGACGTCGCATTCTTATCTGGCGATCTATCCATTCAAGGTTGCCTCTATCCATATGAACAGAATCCGGGCCATCTACCGGTCGAGTAGAGCCAATATCAACAGATACGCACTTCATACAGCGCACTCCTTTCCGGTCCTTATCAACTCTTATGTCTCTAGAACCCTTTCAAATCCAAGATAACGTGCCGCGGCCAAGCAGCCCTCGCTAAGTCCTTGCAAGTCTATTTTTACTCCTCTACTCTT
>DSAQ01000189.1 GCA_011046395.1 Pseudomonadota bacterium | reverse complement strand
CCATGGCGACTCCAGCTTGAGTGCTCGCGTGAATATTGATTCCAAAACGTCCATCAAAAGCCTCTCGTCCTTTTTGCCCCTATTCTAATCTACCCACTCAGTTTGAGAAAGAGCCAAAATTATGTCTTCTTTGCACCCTTTGCGGTGAAAGAAGGAAATAAACCATAGATTGACTTTCATCACCCCACCCCCCCATCTTGGGGGGTGGGGGATAGGCTTCGCACGCTAATCTTTTTCAAGATATGGTCTCAGAATTTCGTACATCCCGGGAGGCCATTTTTTTGGGTCCGGCTCTGTGAGAAATATCTTGGTCCAGGGCTCCTTAACTCCGGCTGTTAATTTTTGTACTAAATCCTTGGGCATGTTTTTTAAGTCTTCTAACCTCTCCTGATAAACCCGACTTGCCGTTTCTTTATCCATACTTATCTCCCTTGTCCGAACTTCAGCTTATTTTGTATTGTATGGCGTGATTGTTCCAGGCACAAGGAAATTTAAAGAAATCTATGGGGGTTGACTTTCCGGAGACCTTAAATTAATGTCTTTTTAAAAGCCTGAGACGGGTTTGCAGCGAGGAAATATGTTGTGGAAATAGAAAAACTGCTTGAAGAACTCATTCTGGTGCCGGGCGTAAGCGGTTATGAAGACCCGATTAGAACGAAGATTAAAACACTGATCGAAGACTATGTTGATGAGATAGAAATAGACGCCATCGGTAATCTCATCGGCATACGGGAGGGGCATGGGAATGGCCACCTAAGTTTCTTTGCCCACATGGATGAGCTGGGTCTTGTAGTCGCTAATATCACTGCCGATGGTTTCATCCATTTCAAAAAGATGGGCGGTATTGATGACCGCATATTGCCGTCGAGACACGTAAGGTTATTTGCACAGGCAGACGAAGAGGTCCCGGGGGTAATCGCCTGGGTGCCGCCTCACATGGCAGTTGAGGGTCAGAAGAACCAGGATAAGGTCATCTCGTGGCAGGAGATGGTCATAGACGTAGGAGCACGCAGTGCCGAAGAAGTGCGGGCCATGGGGATACGGGTCGGCGATCCGATAGTGTTTGCCAAGCAGGTCTCCCGCCTGGCCAATGGCCTGATTGCTGCCCGGGGCCTGGACAATCGAGCCGGCTGTACAGCCCTGGTGGCTTTAATCCAGGGTATGAAAGAGCTATCGCCCCGGCCCCGAATCAGTTTTGTCTTCACTACACAGGAGGAGTACGGCCTGCGCGGGGCGTCAGTGGCCGGGTACAGGACAAAACCGGACAGCGCTTTTATCATCGACACGGCCAGCGCCCCTGACTTCCCGGGGGTGCCGGCGATTTACAAGAATCAATTTCAGATAGACAGGGGGCCGCTACTCCGGTTGGTGGATACACGCATGGTTGCCAGCCGGAGGTTGCGAAATTTTGTAGAAGAATTGGCCGTAAAAAAGAATATTCCCTTCCAGTTAGGTGTAGTGGGAGGATCGACCGATGCGGCGGCCGTCCAACTGGTAAGAAAAGGCGTGCCCATCCTTCCTATCTGCATCCCGTGTCGCTATACGCATGCCACCGTAGAAGTTATTTCGCTTAAGGACCTGGAGGCCACTGTTACTCTCCTGGGGCAAATTGTAGAAGAATACCCCATGAGGTAACCCGCACCCTGTAGGTACTGGTGCAATATCAGTGGCTTAGGAGCGGGTGAGAGGGGGGCCTTGACCTTTGTAAAGTCTTTGGGTAAATGATATTGACCTTAATAGAAGAATTGGCGCATTACAGGAGGAATCGATTTGGAGGGGCAGGAAAATATGATAGCCATACATGATGTCCAACTGGTAGAGCAGCAAGACGGATATCAGATTATCTTAAAAGAGAAGGCAGACAGTAAATATTATTTTACGATGCTTATCGGTCCGGCTGAATTTGCTGCCATTGCCAAGGAAAAAGGCACTTACAGGCCCCCCCGGCCTCTAACGCACGATCTTTATTTAGGGATATTGAAAAATGTGGGCATTAGATTCTTGCGTGTGGAGATATATGAGCAGCAACATAATGCTTATATTGCCAATGTCTTCTATGAAAAAGACGGGAACGAGGTCGGGGTTGATTCCAGGCCCAGTGATGCCTTGGCCCTGGCCTTGAATCAGCAAATTTCTATACTGGTCAGGCGAAAGCTGTTTAAGACCGAGGTGTCTAAGGAAGAAAGGGAATTTTACAGGGATATAATTAAGGTAGTAAAATTTAAAGAAACAGAATAACTTGGTGCATGTCAGAAACTATTTACCCGCTCGATTATAGCCTTAAGGCTGGCGAAAGATTTCTTATTGAAGGGGAACGTTAAACGCGGTAGTTCTAACAATTCAGGTTCGTCTTGTTCCTCTGGTAAAGCCTCCTGGGCCTCAAATTTTCCACCGGGCAGGAGATCCTCCGAGAATTCCTCGTTTAATACCTGTATAGCATATTTTTCCAGGCGGGTCTTAAGGCGTAAGACTACTATATCTCCTACATAGCGCATGGAGTGATAACGACGATAAAAGGACGTAATCGCTTTTAGTGCCTCTTTTTCATCGTTGAGGATGGTGAGTAGACTTACGTCTTCCGGCGAGATATATCCGCCCTTAACCAGACAGTCTTGCAAAAATTCCATCCATTTTTCCCAATATCCATTTTCCTTGGTTTCGAGAAACACGATAGGGATGGGGTTCTGTTTTCCGGTCTGAACGAGGGTCACGGCCTCCATAACCTCGTCCATGGTTCCAAACCCGCCGGGGAACAACGCCACAGCATGGGTCTCCTTAATAAAGGCCACCTTGCGGTTAAAAAAGTATTTGTACTGGATCATGCGTGGGTTAGAGGCCATTATCTCATTAGTCACCTGTTCAAAAGGGAGTTTGATAGTAACACCAAAGGAATTCTCATGGCCGGCCCCCTTGTTGGCTGCCTCCATGATACCAGGACCGCCGCCGGTAATCACCATAAAGCCATTCTCGATCAACCCGCGGGCAAAGCGCAGGGCCATATCATAAAGCGGTGTACCGGGAAGAGTTCTGGCTGAACCAAATACCGTTACTTTGAGCCGGTTCCGATAAGGCCCAAAAACCTTTGCAGTATAACGCATCTCCTTGAGGGTGTTATTCATCATCTTTAGGTCACCGCGATCCTTGGTGTCTTGACCACCCTTCAGGCTGGCAATAATTAATTCGCGTATAATATCGCGATTGGCATCAATGCCTGCTAAGTCCATTAAGGACTCTATCTGGTCATCAATTTCGAGGTTCGGCTCATGAAAACGGAGTTCCATACTTTAATTAGTTCCCCCGGGCACTTTTTACGAGTTCATCATATATTTTCAATCGAACATTTTACCCATATTCTTTAATTCTGTTAAGTTTTAATTGACGGCTTCCTAAAAAGTCCATTTGCTGCGTTGCGCGGCACCCTTCGTCACTGCGGCGTAGCTATAAGTACGCCTCATTCCTCAGAATTTGCGCGCCTTGCAACTGGAGCTTTTTACTGTGCCGTCCCAATTTTGATTCTTTACAGGTTCATTTTAATTTGAGTGCACAAAAATCTTGTCTTAAGTGCTTAAACAGGCTAAAAAGCAACGTGATCTTACTGGCTAAAATCTTAAAAACCACTTAAGATGATCTCGTAAAAAGCTAATTTATACCGTTAACGGTATCCTATATGCAACGAACTTGACTATAACACCAAAAAGCAGCAAAGATATTTAAAGGGCGTAGCAGGTAACTGATACCGTTTGT
>DSAQ01000006.1 GCA_011046395.1 Pseudomonadota bacterium | reverse complement strand
TAGGTCTGCTCTATCTGGCGGCCATACTGCGCCGCAACGGATTTGCGGTGGATTTTGTTGATTGTCTTGCTACCCGTCATCCAGAGACTTCAGGGGGACTGAACGGTGAGCGCAGTAAAAGACGAAAATTCGGGACCGGCAACTTTTTGCGAACACCCATCCCAAAACCAGCCGGATTAAAAGACGTTCCCAAGACATACAGTCGTTACGGTATAACCCCGGAAGAGTTCAAGGCCGGACTTAAGGCGATAGAAAGGCCTGCTGCTGTTTTGGTTACCTCCCTCATGACTTACTGGTATCCGGGGGTATTTGAGGCTATTCGCCTGGCAAAAGAGATTTTTCCCGGTGTTCCGGTTATCCTGGGCGGGATCTATGCCACCCTTTGTACGGATCATGCACAGGAGCATTCCGGCGCCGATTTTGTCCTGTCCGGACCGGGTGAAGAAACAGTATGGCCTCTCCTGAAGGACATTACCGGCTGTGCGCCGGCTTTTATCCCCAAGGCGCAGACACTGGACGACCATCCCTACCCGGCCTTTAACCTGCCCGGTGGCAGTGACTACGTCTGCCTCATTACCTCGCGGGGTTGCCCCTTCCGGTGCGCCTATTGCGCCTCGCATAAGCTGGCTCCCCTTTTTACGCAGCGTGCCCCGGAGGCCGTGCTTAGAGAGATTTATTACTGGTATCATAAATACCATATACAGGACTTTACTTTTTATGATGACGCCCTTCTTATTAAGAAAAAGGTCCATATTTGGCCGATACTTGAAGAGGTAATCAGAGAAAAATTGCCGGTAAGATTTCATACCCCAAACGCCCTTCATATCCGGGAGATCGATGATTATACCGCTTATCTCCTTTTCCGGGCCGGTTTCAAGACTATCCGATTTGGTTTTGAGACGGCCAATATGGCGCGGCACAGGGATATGGACGGAAAGATCTGCGAAGGAGATTTGATGCAGGCTATTAAATACCTCCGGCAGGCCGGATTTGAGGCGAAGGAGATTGGAGTCTATATCCTGTCCGGCCTACCCGGCCAGGAATGGCGGGAGGTAGCCTATTCCATTGATTATGTCAAGGCGGCCGGCGGGATGCCTTATCTGGCTGAGTACTCCCCCATACCAGGTTCCCCTCTCTGGCCAAAGGCCGTAGAGACCGCCCGTTTTCCCATTGCGGCAGATCCTATTTATCAAAACAACTCCCTTTTCCCCTGCGCCGGGGACTTTTCCTGGGAGACCGTGCAACGGATAAAGATGCAGGTGCGCGCGGCCCGGGGCCTAAGCTGCTAAGATGGGGTATCCTCCGGCGAGGGCTCGATATGGATGGTAACGTCCTTGACGCCGGGGATATTTGCCTTGATCGTGTCTTCTACTACATGAGCTATCTCATGTGCCTTTTCTAAAGAGATATCCCGCTTCATGTGACAATGCATATCCACGTGGATATCCCCCCTCCTCCCCCGGCTCCTGATCTTATGACAATATTCAATGCCGTCCACGCTCATGGTGATGTCTCGTATCTGTTCTTTATCTAGGGCTACTGCATCAAGTAAAACTTGGGAGCTGCTTCTGAGGATCTCAATCCCGGCATAACCGATGAAGACACTGATAAAGAGGGCTATGATAGGGTCAAAGATAGGGTAGCCGGCCCGGATGGCCAAAAGCCCGATAATTACCGAGCCGGTCGTAAATATATCGGCTCCGGTGTGGAGGGAGTCAGAGAGCAATATCTCACTCTGGAATATCCTGCCCTGCTTGCGTTCGTAAAGCATGACGAAGATATTGACAACCAGGGTGACTCCCATGACAGCAAAGCTTACCGCATCCACTTCAGGGTGGACCGGATGGAAAAAGCGTTTTATGGACTCAGCCAGGACGTTGAAACAGACAAGGAAGAGGAGCATGGCAATACCCACTGAAGTCAGGGTTTCGTACTTACCATGACCGTAAGGGTGGTACTCGTCCTTGGGCCTGGAGGCCATCCATATACCGAAGAGGCCGATAATATTGGACGAGCCGTCAGAGAAGGAATGGTAGCCGTCCGCCATGACGCTGGCGCTGTTTATAACCCAGCCGTAAAAAAGCTTGGAGGCAGCCACGGCAAAGTTCAGGATCAATACGATCCATAAGACCTTGCTGATCTGGCGGAATCTATCCTGTTCCATGGTTTATGGTATTTATAACTGGTTGATAAGACCGGCGGTCTTCCCTTCACCGAAGACTACCCCCGGAAAACCTTGACGCAGGGGCCGGTGATGGTCGATTTTGGCATAGGTCATATCCTCAAAAGGCAGGTTTTTCAAGGCCTGGAGGGCCTATTCAACCTCTGTTCGGCCTTCCCGCACCGACAAGAGCAGATCTTTTAATTTATCGATATCCATAATTAAGACTTTTTCCTAAATCTATGCCCCGGTTGCAGGCGCTGTCAAGGTATTTCTGACAAACGATTAATTATTCCTTAAATTACCTTGACATTGAATGGAGATTCATTTTAGCCTAACAATGGGGAAGAGGACGCTTTTGCCATAGTACTGGTTCGAAGAGAGGATTTGCCAATGAAGCAGAACATCGTTGTTCCTGTTGTCCCTTCTCTAGAGTTAAGCGGGGGCATAGTTTCTTTTATGAGATATTGGGCATGGTTGGTACTGCTTGGGTCCTTTATGTTATCAGGGCCGTCGGCCCGGGCTGAGGATCTGATACAGGTTTACAAGCTTGCCCAGGAGCGGGACCCGACCTTTCAGAGTTCTCGGTATGTATACCTGGCCTCGCCTGAGAGACTGAGGCAGGCCTATTCGGGCCTGCTGCCCACCTTGAGCATTGAAGGCGAATACATCGAGACTCGCCAGGATATTGTCAGCAGTGACAACGCTGTCTTTGCGACCGGTTCAACGGACTTTCCTACCAGCACCTATACTGTATCTTTGGTTCAGCCAATCTTTCAATATTCACCATTGTGAAATTTTTTCTTTCCGTTTTTGCAGCAAGTCTTTATTTAGATTTTTTTGTGATAAAAATTCCTCCCATGGCATATCTAATTTCTGTTTTTCATTACAGTCTGCACAAGATAATACGCGATTTGCAATATTATTAACACCGCCTAAGGCTGAAGAAACCAGATGGTCAATGTGTCCTTCTTTATTTTGTTTAATTTTCTTTCCGCAGTACGCACACTCATAATTGAAAAACTTTCTGATTTCATTTTTTTCCTTATCGGTTGGGCTGGGATCGACAAGTTCTCGAAGAGAGCGTCTGATCTGATTTCTTGTTAACCCAGGCGTTTGTTTACCCATAATTATATTTTTCCTATAACGCGCCGGTCACCAGGCGGCGGATAAAAACCAAAGAAGTAAACAAAGAAGAAGGTGCATGTTAGCTGTGTTTTCGCCAACCGCTCGCCCCAGCCGCCTGGTGAACTGGATGATTGGGGCTTTACTGCATTTTTTTAGATATTTTTTGAAACACCACCCATTTTCATGAATGTCCAAAATGTGATTGTAATATTCAACCCCTATCCACTTCTTTTTTCTTTCCACTAAGCGTACCTTTTGATTTGGATAAAGAACCTTTAGCACATCAGAATTTTTCGTCGTTGGCTTTGCTCTTAGATTCACAGCCCTTTCAACTACGTAATAAATTGGTAACGTTCAAAAGTGTTTACATGGTGACAATTCAACCGATGCGATCCGGATGTTGAAGTAGCCGTTGATTCCGAGTTTTTCTTTCCAGTATTGCTCCCATTTTTTCCGGGAGTA
>DSAQ01000176.1 GCA_011046395.1 Pseudomonadota bacterium | reverse complement strand
TTCCTGTGCCAACTCAAATGACAGAGCAGTAAAATTTGTAGTGCCCATAAATATGCCCATTATTAGCTTAACATATTGGTTTTCCTAAACTTTTAACTATGACTGTGGTAAACTTGGGTTATGAAAAACAACCACAGAGATGGAAAATTCGAAATCCGAAGCACGAAACTCGAAACAAAATCAAATGACCAAACGAGAGCAATGACCAAAACGAAAAATCGAAGAAGTTGCTGATGGACGTTTCGAACATTCGACATTTGGATTTCGGATTTCGATATTCGGATTTGGTTGCGGCTATGCCGCGCTGTGTCCTCTGTGGTTAATCTTTGGACAATACGTAATACCGGAAAAGGAGGTCTTGATGAAGAAATGGGAAGATAAAAAATGGGTGTCAGCTCAGCGGCTTCAGGTAGATTTTAACTATGCCATGGCAGAGTTTGTGGGTGAGGATAATGGCGTAAGCAATAAGGAGATAAGGGGGCTTGAACCCAGGGCCAAGACTGTCCATAACCAGCTTTTAAAGAAAAGGAGTCAGGGGGCGCTGGCCTTTTACGATCTTCCTTATGAAGAAAAAGAGGCCGCTCGTCTTGTTACAGCCGGGCGTAAGATTGGCCGGGCCTGCCGCAACTTTGTAGTGCTCGGTATAGGCGGATCAGCCCTGGGTGGAATAGGCCTGCAGCGAGCCCTGAACCATCCTCATTATAACCTGTTATCTGATGCCGAACGCAAGCACCGGCCGCGCCTTTTCTTTGCCGATAATATTGACCCGGATGGATTCCAGGGACTTTTAGATATCCTGGACCTGAGGGAAACGGTCTTTAATGTCATAAGCAAGTCTGGCGGTACGGCCGAGACCATGAGCCAGTTTATTTATGTGCGGGACAGGTTGATCAAAAAATTGGGTAAGGGAGGACATCGCTCACACATCGTGGTAACTACAGATCCTGAGAAGGGCAGGCTGAGGGAGATCGCCGAAAGGGAAGATTACCTGACCTTCCCCGTTCCAGCCGGGGTTGGCGGCCGCTTTTCGGTCCTCACTCCGGTGGGACTTTTGCCCGCTGCGGTTGCCGGGATTGATATTTCTATGCTTTTGGCCGGTGCCCGGGATATGGACAGGCGGTGCCGCATTTCGAACCTGTGGAAAAATCCAGCCTATCTGAATGCTGTGCTGTATTATCTAACTGATACTAAAAAGGGTAAGCCCATTGCGGTCATGATGCCGTATTCCGATGCCCTTTATGGAGTAGCGGACTGGTTCAGGCAACTATGGGCAGAAAGTCTGGGGAAGAGGACAGACCTGGATGGCAATATTGTTTCTACCGGTCAGACTCCGGTCAGGGCCCTTGGAGCTACCGACCAGCATTCGCAATTACAGCTTTACATGGAGGGCCCCAACAACAAGCTTATTACTTTTTTAGTAGTAGAAAGGTTACGCAAAAGAATACCTCTCCCCGAATCTTTTGCTGATGTGGAAGGGGTAGGTTATCTGGGAGGGCACTCCTTGAATGAATTGATTACCGTGGAACAGAAGACCACGGAACTGGCTTTGACGCGCAATAAGCGTCCTAATCTAAGTATAATTGTCCCAGAGGTGAACTCCTTTACTTTAGGCCAGCTTTTATTCATGTTAGAGGTACAGACGGTTTTTGCCGGCGGCTTATACCATATCAATCCCCTGGATCAGCCTGGAGTGGAAGAGGGAAAACAATTTGCCTATGGCCTTATGGGCCGAAAGGGATTTGAGCACAAGGCCAAAGAATTCGCCGAAAGACCAAAGAAGAGCGGAAAATATATAATATAGGAGAAAACTTGCTTCCACCACCGGAAAAGTTAGAATCCGTCAGGCCCTTTAAATTAGTCGAGTTTTTTTCATTCAGCAGCCTGGCGGTCATCTTTATTTTTACTTTTGTCCTTACCTACATAATATCCGATCGGGCACGGACGGTCTTGCTCAAGAAGAGCGAGGAGTATGCCCTGCTGCTCGCTGAAAATCTAAATCACCAGGTATATCTGCAATTCGTGGTCCCCACTGCTATTGCCTATGGTTCGATAAGTCTGCGTGAGCCAGAGCAGTTTTCCCTTATAGATAGGGTGGTACGCAATACTATCCACAGTTTTCGCATTGACAGCGTTAATATCTATGATGCCGGTGAAAACATTATCGTGTACAGCACCGATCCATCTATGGTAGGCAAAAGGAACCTGGGAGGGATGGAGTACAAGCTTGCCTTGCGCGGGCAGCATTCTTCGCAGCTCGTTTCCCGGGGGGGTAGCTGGGTCTTCTGGGCTGGAGGAGGTGGCGGAGAGAAAAAATTGAAGACATATATACCATTTCGGCATGAAAAAGTCCTTACCTGGAAGACGGGGCCGATAATGGGTGTTTTTGAGATAACCCAGGACCTTTCTGTGGATTATGAAACTATTCAAGGATTTCTGATTATGGTTATTATAACCTCTACGGCTATTATGACGATCCTTTTCGTGGTCTTGAGGCTTATTGTAGCCCGGGCCGACCGTATTATCTACAAACGGGTCCTTGAGCAGCGCAAGCTGGAGGAGCAGCTCCATCAGGCCGAAAAACTGGCCAGTTTAGGAAAGATGGTGGCGGCTGTATCCCATGAGATAAAGAGCCCCCTCGGTATTATCCAGAGCACGGCAGAAATACTGGAAAATAAGGTTAAAGCCTTTGATCCCCAGAATCGCCTGGCATCAATAGTGGTGGCTGAGTCCAATCGTTTAAACCGCATCGTGACCGAGTTTCTGGATTTTGCCCGCCCCCAGATCCCGCATTTTGTCAGATGTAATGTAATAGAGATTATAGAAAAAAACTTTAATTTTCTCGAGCCGGAATTGAATAAAAGCGGTATTCGTGTGGAGAAAAATTTTGCATCTGACAAGGTCATTATTGATGGCGATCCAGACCTTCTTTACCGGGTGCTGTTAAACATATTTGTCAATGCCATTCAGGCCATGCCGGACGGCGGAGATTTGATAGTTGGTGTAAATATCGCCGGTAAGCCGGAGCACCTTGAAATATCAGTAAGAGATACAGGGATAGGGATTTCGCCGGAGGATATAGCCAGGGTATTCGAGCCGTTCTTCACCACAAAGCACAAGGGAAGTGGTCTGGGACTGGCTATAGTGAAAAATATCGTTGAGGGACACGGTGGAATAATAAAAATTGAAAGTGAAGGGGGGAAAGGAGCTACGTTTATTATAGACTTTCCGGTCAGGCATGCATGATGGCGAGGAGCTTACTTTATCGCCAGGAGCGGTCAAGCGAACACATCGAATAGCTTTCCCAGGATCTCATCTTCAGCCTTTATAGCCTTGAGGTTAGCGGTGTAGGCCCGTTGCACGGTCATAAGACCGGTCATCTCTTCCTCCAGGGCTACATTGGATGATTCCTGAGTTTCTGCAGTCCCGTTTTCAGCCGGTAAGGGAACCCCAGGCGTATTAATCTTGTTTATCGATACGGTAACGCCGGACGGATCGGCTTCCTGGAGAACTGCCCGACTTTTCTTAAACCCATTTGTGTTCACATTGGCGACATTATTAGCCGTAACCCCAAGCTTCTGTCCCAGTGCGCGAAAGGCAGCTAAGGCCGGATATGTAGCATTCAACATTGACATGCACCTCCTTTTTACAAAACCTTTCTACCCGCTTGGTAACGTTCAAAAGGTGAGGCATCAATGTATTTCGACCGATTGGATATGGATATTGAAGTAACCTTTGATGCCCAATTTCTCTTTCCAATATTCCTCCCACTTGTCCCTGGAGTATTGC
>DSAQ01000179.1 GCA_011046395.1 Pseudomonadota bacterium | reverse complement strand
TCAAGTTCGTTGCATATAGGATACCGTTAACGGTATAAATTAGCTTTTTACGAGGTCATCAAGTTTGGACGGCACAGTAAAAAGCTCTCCGCCGCAGGCGGACAACGCAGTAAATGGACTTTTTACGAAGCCGTCAAATATAACCGGAGAGTTCTTCGGCGTATTCATCAGCATCAATAAGGATAGCATCCTTATCGTCCCTGGAAAAGATAGCTGGCTCTTTTACGTTTTACATTGAAGTAAGAGGTTTTTGTCAATAATGAAGATCTGACCCCATTATATTAGCCATTCCCGGATGGCCCTGGTTTTCCGCTCCCAGTCTTGACTTAGCCGTTCGTTGAGAAAATCGTTGTAGAGACTGTCAAAAAGTTGCAGCCCTTCCTCCAGAACGTGCATTCGTTCATAGAAAACCGCTTCCCACTCGTTTGACTCATCGGTAAGGCTATCCCTTTCCGGTTTTACCGCAGGACACTTGAATGAACCAAAACTGAACGTCTCTCCTTTGAAGGTCATCCTCCAGACATGCTCTTGCTTTTCCAGGTAGAGCGTTGCTTCTGTGATTTGCTTGCCATTCTGCAAGGCGGTGCATGTCTCCCGGAAAGAATCCTGGGGACCGGCCACAGTGATTTTCTGTGCCCCTTTGTCGCCTGCGCCAAGAAGGATCAGGTGGTCATTGAGGTAGGCAACAAACGGCTCCCCGTGCGGAGCCGTTCCGGGTTGACCGACCGTGTGTTCCGCTGGACCATTCATGGTCTGGTATGCCAGCCACAGGAGAAAATCCCAGCCCAGCCACCGGTTGCCCTTGATGAGGTCCGCTACTGCGTCTGTGGGAGCACAATTGGCCTTTTGCAGGGCTGGTCGGAGGCTCTTATCCAACACCCTTTCCGCACGTGCAAACGGGTGAATTGCTACCAGGCTCATCTGGAAGGTCCTCTCAAAAAGGTACTCGAACAGTTCCTGGATTTTAGGAGTCAGGCTGCTGAACGTCACCACTCCGGTCCGGGTATCCCAGACCGCGTCATACATGGCGGGTAGCGGCAGAGTCTTGCTCAGCAAAATACTACGCACCGCATTGCGCAGGTCATGCCGCTTGTCCTTCGGAACCCACTTCAGACCAGGATTGGAGGAGAGATAATCGTTTTCGGCCTTTTCCTGATAGGCCTTCAGCAAAACGGCCGGCACGCGGCGTTGGTCCCGGCGAAGCGTAAAGGCCAGATAATGATCACGCCAAAATGCACGCGGGGTGGCAAAACTGCTGTCTGAGGGGTCATCGAAGTGAACCCAGCCGAAGGAAAGCTCTTCGGCTGTCTGGTCGATGGCACGAAAAGCATTTTGGGCCAGGCGATCGGCGGCCCATTCGTAAAGGTCTTTGTCAGGGAACTCACCTGAGACCTGATACTGACAAAAGCTCACAGTATTGGAAAGAATACCCATAGTTATTCTCCTGTTCTGGAAATCCCGAACCTAAGGCAGTGGCACAAACAACGGGCGAAGAGCGAAACGGTTATAAGTGCTTTTCCCCCCGGCGTGCAACCTTGTATTGGGGGCCTGCTTTGAAAGGGTACTTTTTGCAAAGGCGGCAACCTGTGCCACATACACCTTTTTTAGAAGAGGGGCAAGGAATTTTTTCGTGGGCTGTTTTTTGTACGAAAAAACCGGATCGGTCAGCTAACTGGTTTTCACCCGGAAACTACCGTTTTCTGGTTCAAGCTTTCAGCTATCCGCCATTAGCCGTCAAGCCAGGCGATGAAAAGACAACATTTACGGAAACAACCAGGTAAATAGGACTACTCAAGCGGAAGGGATATATTAATCTTAACGAGATCATCGTCTTCTTTAATTACATTTATGATCCCGCCGTGCTTGTGAATGACGATCTTGCAAATAGGCACATCCATGATATCCCTATCTGGACCACCACTCGCAAAGGGATAGGCTACCGCGAAGGGATAGAAAAAGTGTTCGATGTCATCATCAGAAATAAGGGGCACCCTGTAAGCCAAAGTCACCGTCGCATATCCACCGTTTCTCCCTGTGGCCACTTTAATCTCGCCCTTTTGACGCATTCGATAAAAGGCGTTTTTCATAAGGCTGATCAGGGCTTTTTCAAACAGATCACAGTCCAGTTTTATCTCGTGGAGGCCTTCATCCAGGTATGGTTTGACAGAAAAGTCTCTATTCTGGAATTCAGCCTCTATGCTCTCAATAGCCTTAGTGACCACCTTGTTGAGGTCACAATGATACAACCGGGCCAGCTGGGGCTCAATATAGGCCAACATCATCTTCAGTATTTTTTCGAGTTTTTCCATTTGCCCTACGATCAACTTGCCCTTTTTCGTTCTGGGATCCGACGTTTCAAAGGATTTGAGCAAACGCCTGGTTAATCCGCCTATGGAGGTAACAGGGTTACGGACCTCATGGGCCAGACGGGCTGACACCTAGCTCAGGGTTTCAAGTTCTTCGGCTTGAAGGGTCTTCTCCTCGAGTTCTTTGTGTGCCGTAACGTCTATAACAATACCGTCCATCCTTATAAGCTCATGGTCATCACCGAATACGGGAACCGCATGGTCAATGCCATAGACGATATGACCATCTTCGTGAACCATCCGGTATTCAGCATGTAGGTCCTTACCCTCCCGCAAGCATTCATCACGCTGGGCAACGACGCGGGCCCTGTCGTCCGGGTGAATGTGCTCGGCCCATAACTCGTGAGGTCCATTCAACTGCTGCGGTGACACGCCAATCATCTGTACAGCAGACCTGTTCAAAAAGACAGTTGTCCCATCGGGCATAACCATATAAACAATCAGAGGTACATTTTCAACCAGGGTTCGGTAGGTCTGTTCAGATTCCTTAAGACTCCGGGTCCGCTCTTCCACCCTTAACTCTAAATTTTCCGCATAATCCTTGAGCTTTCTCCGTGACGCTTCTAATGAAGTTAACATCTGATTAATGGCACGGGCCATGACCCCCAGTTCATCACCGCTCTCCACCAGGATCCTGGTATCGCGATGGCCGGCGGCGATCTGCTCCGCACCCTCCACAACCTCTCCGATGCGCCTTGTAAAAACCACGGATATAAGCCACACAAAGGATATGGATAGGAAAAAGCCTATGAGGCCGATGACCGCGGCGATGACCCCGTACCGTTTGAGAAGAGCCAACGTCGGGCTTCGATCAAAGCTGATCTCCACCACCGCTATGATCTTAGATGAAAAGTCCCGAACAGGCCCGGTGATGACGGCCACATCCCGGCCGCCCAGTTTTCCGGTGTGAAATAGCACCTCTCCCGAAGCAAAACAGCGACTGAACAGTTCAGGTGAAAGAATACCTTTGTCCAGGGTCGAGGCAAAAACCCTTGGTCTGTTCACACCCGGTTCTTCCTCGACATAGAGGACCAGATCTGTGCCGTAATTTCTCTTGAATTCCTCCAGGAGCGACTCTTCCAAAGAAAGTCCGATCTCCACGGTCCCAACCTGTTTCCCCGCATGAAATACGGGAACCACGCTCCGTATGCCCAAGCCGAAAACTCCCGACTCTATGCCGCCGACACCGGTGCCGGTTTCCCTCGCCTTATTGATGGTATGTCTGTAGGCCTCCATCTTTTCCCCATATTGATGGAGGGCGTGGAGACGCAAAAAAGAGGTGGCGGGTGGTACATGAAAGTGAAACTGCTTGACCCCGAAGTCCTTATCCCAAGTTTACCACAAAAATTGATTTTTACCTCAAAATTATCCTAGATTTGACCCGATTGGTTTGATAACCTATTGATATTATTGGATGCGAGTTTTGGAAAGTCATTTGTAGTGAC
>DSAQ01000130.1 GCA_011046395.1 Pseudomonadota bacterium | reverse complement strand
CCTGATTTTAATGGTTTCTTCTGTTGCGAGCGTCTCTGCCGAAACAAGAATTCGCTGTGCCTCAACCACAAGCACACAAAATTCGGGATTATTTGATTATATACTGCCAAAATTCGAGAAAAAAACAGGGATCAAGGTTGATGTTGTTGCGGTGGGAACCGGCGCAGCTATCGAGATCGGCAAGAGAGGAGATGCGGATGTGGTTTTTGTCCATGCAAAGGAGCAGGAATTAAGGGCTGTCGAGGAGGGATACTTTGTAAATCGCCATGATGTTATGTACAATAATTTTGTTATTATTGGCCCTTCAAATGATCCGGCCAGGGTAAGGGGCGTCAAATCCGCAGCAGAAGCATTTCATAAAATTGTAGAAAGCGCCTGTCCGTTTGTATCACGGGGTGACAAATCAGGCACGCATACGAAGGAATGGTCCATATGGGAAAAGACCGGTACAGACCCGAAGGGGCAGAAATGGTATCTTGAAGTAGGACAGGGCATGGAAAAGACGCAGAGGATAGCCAACGAAAAGCGCGCCTACACGCTTACGGACCGGGGTACCTGGCTGGCGACAAAAGACAAAGATAAGCTGGAGATGATAATTGCCCTGGAAGGTGATCCCGCACTCTTTAATCAATACGGAGTCATGGCGGTAAACCCACAAAGGCATAAGCATGCGAAATACAAAGAGGCGATGGAGTTTATAGACTGGCTTATTTCAAAGGAAGGGCAGCAGGCCATAGCCTCTTACACGGATAAATTCGGCAATCAATTATTCCACCCCAATGCTAAATAGATGCCCATCCGCTTGAACTTTGTCACTGGTCATTGAGCCGCTTGCAAAATTGTCTGTCATCCCCGAATGCTTCTATCGGGGATATGGTTTTTCAAGCAGTTAGAACCAGATTCCCGCTCAGAATCGCTGCGGGAATGACAGAATGGAGGCTTTTGCAAGAGGCTCCATTGGTTTGATTTGAGCTTTCAGCTTCGGGCTTTTTAAGGTATGGATTCGATTATAGAGGGGTTCATAAAGGCATTTTCCCTTATATGGGATCTCGATCGAGAGTTCCTGGATATTATTTTTCTATCGCTGAAGGTCTCCGGCACGGCCCTGTTGATAGCAACCGCTGCCGGTCTTTTCACCGGCGCACTGGTGGGATTTAAACGCTTTCCGGGAAAGGATTTCATCCTCGGCCTTTTGAATACCTGCATGGGACTTCCCCCGGTGGCGGTCGGGCTTTTCCTGTATCTTCTGCTGTCAAGAAGCGGACCGCTTGGATTCATGGGATTACTTTATACCCCGTCAGCAATGGTGACAGCCCAGAGCATCCTCGCTTTTCCCATTGTGGCCTCTCTTTGCCACTCGGCTATTGTAAGTGTAGATCCTATTATCAGACAGGCCTCCCGGACACTCGGGGCTAAGCCTTTTCAGATAACACTCACTGTAATCAATGAGGCCCGCTACGGGATAATGTCCGGGATAACTGCCGCATTCGGAAGGGTAATGGCAGAGGTAGGCGCAATACTCATTGTGGGTGGAAATATCGCAGGCTATACAAGGGTTATGACTACGACCATAGCGCTTGAGACGGATAAGGGAAATTTTGAGCTTGCCGTGGCCCTGGGGATGATACTTCTAACCATCTCATTAATTATAAATATGGCCCTCTATTTAATTCAAAAAAGGGTAATGGTGGCGAGGTAAATGAGTACGCCCCGGCGGGTCTTCGACCTGAGATTAACGGCCTTCAATATCTGCAAGAGTTATAACGGGGAGCCTGTTCTTAGAGACTGCTCCTTTTCCTTTGATAAGAGCGGTACTTATGTGCTGATGGGTCCTAATGGCAGCGGCAAGTCAACGTTTTTAAGAATATGCGTCCTTCTTGAAGAACCGGATGAGGGCGAGATAACTTATTTTTCAGGAGCGGATGTTTTAAAGAAAGACATTGAACTAAGGCGCCGGATAACCCTTTTGTTGCCGAGGGTCGGGGTATTTAACGCCACGGTGTTTAAGAACGTGGCTTATGGACTGCGGATAAGGGGGATAAAAGGACCGGAGATAAAGGAGAGGGTGGATGAGGCCCTGGAATTTGTCGGCCTGGTTCGTAAAAGAAACCAGAATGCACGGCTTCTTTCCAGCGGAGAGATACAAAGGCTTGGTATTGCCAGGGCCATGGTTATTGAGCCTGAGGTATTTTTCCTGGATGAACCAACGGCATCCGTTGATCAAAAAAACACAGAGATCATAGAGGATATAATTTTGAAGATGAAAGAAAGGGGCAAATCCATTGTGGTTATAACCACCCATGATATAGCACAGGCAAACAGGCTCGCAGATTGGTTGCTTTTGTTAAAAGATGGGAAGGTTATTCCCTCTCGAAGATGCGCCGAGGCGTATTAGAGTTCCATGCGCAGGGCCTTCTGTCCGGCCGGGTAGCGCCAGGGGGCTTCCGCGACAACGCGGAACCCGCGTTTTTCAAAGAAAGAACGGCCGGCCTGGTTAGTTTCAGCCACGGACAGTCTAATCTTCATAGGCTTGCCGCCTGCGGCTAAGTTTTGGTTAAACTGCCTTGCAAACCTTATCAATTCCGTTCCGATTCCCTGCCGCCGACACTCCTTTGAGACGGCAATAGCCATGATCTCCAGCACAGTCTCTCCGTCTTGCTCATCCTGCACGCCCCGGCGCATCTCTGACATGAGGGCAAACATAATAAACCCGCAGCAGACCTTACCGTTGACTTCCCTTTCGCAGACAAAGGTATAAGTACCTGGGGTGAGGAACCACTTGGCAATGGATAAGTCATAGTGGCCATACGGGGAAAATGCATCTCTGGATAAGGGAAGTATAAAGGCAAGGTCGGTTAGATCCGCTTCTCTAACCAGGGTCATAGCAAACTCAGTATCCGTTCCAGGTCACAATTTTCCTGCACCACCCTGGCCAGCTTGTCCAGTTGCTCCTGACGGAAGAGATGGTATGAAAAACCAGACGTAGAAGGGGGGAGTCTCTTTTGCCGGCGCAGCCAGTTGATAAAACTGCGCCGCGCCCGGTCGCTATCAAAGACGCCGTGTATATAAGTACCCAGGACCGGGCTATGCTCTGACATGACTGCGACCGCGGTTTCCGGGGTGTCAACCAGGGGCAGGATGCGGCCTTTTTCCTTTGTCTGGCCCATGTGTATCTCATAGCCGAAGACGTTTATACCGGCAGGAAAGACAGGCGAAGAAACCGTCCGGTGACAGACCTGCCGCAAGACCTTCTCGCGCTCTATGGTGGTCTCTACTGGTAGAAGCCCCAGTCCCTCTGTCTCCTGGACGTCGCTTTCTGTCCCATAGGGATCAAACAGCTTTTCTCCCAACATCTGATAGCCGCCGCAGATACCGACGATGGCCGTGCCTCTGGCGCAGGCCTCCTTTATGCGCACATCCCAGCCCTGCTTCCGAAGATGTATGGCGTCGGCCAGAGTGGTCTTGCTGCCGGGCAGGATCAGACAGTCACAGAGGTCAATCTCGGCCGGACTGCGCAGGAAACGCAGGGAGACATCCGGTTCCAGCGTTAAGGGGGTAAAATCCGTGAAATTGGAGATGCGCGGGGGCACAACTACACCGATCACTACTTTTTCCGTATCGACCTCGAGTTTTCTGACCGGCGGCGGTATGGCGTCTTCTTCATCCACCCAGATATCGCGAAAATAAGGGAAAACGCCCAGAACCGGTAAGTTGATGCTTTTTTCAAACATCTCTATCCCCGGCTCCAGCAGGGCCCGGTCACCGCGAAATTTATTGATGAGGAACCCCTTGACCAGGGGTTTATACTCCTCCTGGATAAGGTCATAGGT
>DSAQ01000128.1 GCA_011046395.1 Pseudomonadota bacterium | reverse complement strand
CAGAGCAGTAAAATTTGTAGTGCCCATAAATATGCCCATTATTAGCTTAACATATTGGTTTTCCTAAACTTTTAACTATGACTGTGGTAAACTTGGGTTAAAGACTCTATCATTCAAAAATCCGAAATCCGAATATCGAAATCCGAAACAAATCTGAAATCAAAATGTTCAAATGACCAAAAATAATTGTTTAGAGAGCCTCTTGCAAAAGCCCCCATTCTGTCATTCCCGCAGCGATTCTGAGCGGGAATCTGGTTTTATTCAAGTAAAAACCATATCCGTCCCCGAATGCCTGTATCAGGGATAGAATCATTCGGGGATGACAAACAGTTTTGCAAGAGCCTCTAGAAATTTGAGTTTTGGTTATTTGGTATTGTTTAGGATTTAGTGCTTCGAATTTAGAATTTATCCCTTTAGGATATCTTAAACTTTTCTTTCAACTGGCGGCAAGCCACATCCGGGACCAACCCTTCTACTGATCCCCCCAGGCTTGCTACTTCCCTGATCATGGTAGAGCTGATAAATATCCAGCGGAACCCGGTCATGAGAAAGACAGTTTCAATATTACGATTGAGCCGGCGATTCATCAGGGCCATCTGAAATTCATAATCAAAATCCGAGACAGCCCGCAGCCCGCGCACAATAACATTGGCCTGACAGTTGGCTACATAATCTACGAGGAGACCGGTAAAGGTATCGATCTCTATCCGTGGATTTTCATTAATAGTCTCCCGGATTATCTCCACACGTTCTTCAATTGTAAAGAGGGGCTTTTTAGTCGGGTTTACGGCCACAGCAATAATAACCCGGTCAAACATATTGAGCGCCCGGTTGACTACATCAATGTGACCGTTAGTTATAGGGTCAAACGTCCCGGGATAGACGGCAACGACCTCTCCCACGATTCTCTGCTTACCCACCTGCTTCCTCCCGTCCCTCTTTCTCAAAAAAATAGACTGTGGTTCGGCCATAAACTCTCTTTTCACCCTGCACCTGAAAACCGGCGGGAGAAGATAATATCTCTGCCCTATCGCATTCCACCACTACCACTCCATCTGGTTTCATTAAATTACGCCGGGCCAGCAACTCCAGCGTCTTCCGGGCCATGCCCTGGCCGTAAGGGGGATCCATAAAGATTACATCAAAAGGAAGTCCGGACTTCTCCAGAAATCCCAGTCCATGTAGCGGATCTTTCTGGAAGACCCTTCCTTTTTCAGAGAAACCGCAGAGCGAGAGATTCTTTTTGATGGTCTCAATAGCGTAGGGATGGTGGTCAATAAAAACTGCCTCTGACGCCCTGCGGCTTAGGGCCTCAATACCCAGGGCGCCCGTACCGGCAAAAAGGTCCAGCACCCGGGCTCCATCCCAGTCCAGGTTCAGGATATTAAAAATAGCCTGCCGAATCTTATCGCTGGTAGGCCGGATCCCTTTTCCCCTTATAGGTACAAGTTTTCGCCCTTTGGCCAGGCCGGCAATTACGCGCAACTCCGCCTCTTATGAAAGCCCTTCTATAACTATGGAGGCCGTGCCTACCGCCCGGAATGCCTTTATCAGTTCCCTGGCCTCTTCGTAAGCCCTATCTTCGATCATCTTCTTATTTTCGGACGGTATATTATCTATCTTCTGTTTAAATGGCTTGGCAGCCATCTTTATATCTTTGTTGTTCTCCCTGGCCCAGGCCCTCATTTCTTCCATTAGATCGGCCGGCAGTCCTTTATGGGCAACATTCTGCCACTGGGTGCCCACGTTGCCCTTGCGAATACCATAATCAGCAAAACGGCCCACCAGATGCAGCGGAGTGCCGGTAATCCCATGCTGGGCAATCACTACCCCGTCCCCTTTAACGGCCTCGTAGATCTGCCCGGTCCGTTCCAGATCGATAAATATTATTTCACCTTCCAGATAATTACCATGCTTGGAGCCATTGTTAATAGCCAGCATATCCGGGCGAACACCATTGGCCTTAAGGCCGGAAATAAAGGCTACGGCCTCCTCCACCGTGGTCAACATGGCCTCTTGGCCGGCAGACTTTATCTCCCCCACCTCCACCTCAAGGCCAATGCCCCGTTCAATAATGGGCTGGGCCAGCCCGGTAGTAATACGTATGTTATCCGGCAATTCATTAAAAGAGGCGTCAATAGCAAATGAAGTGTATCCGGCGGCCAGTTCTGCGGCAATGAGCTGACGGGCCGATTCGATCTCTTTGTCAGAGGTATTTTTGACGGTGATATGATCGCCATGGATGAAAAAAGGCCGGGTAAAATTTCTCTCTTCCGCATAGCCGGTAACCGTAGTAAAATAGGTCTCGGGGTCCTGACCGGTATAACCGCCGTCTATATGGCCCTCGCTCTTGGCCAGCTCGAAAGCCACCACGGCGTCCAACTCTGCCGCCGCCCGCATGATCCCGGGGATGACATGTTTGATGCGCGTGTTACAGGCCATGACAATGGTCTTCTTATCTTTAAGTACCCTTAAGATGTCCTTAGAATTTAACAGGCATACCTTGCTTCCCTTGCCCAGCCTCTCGACCACATAAGATGGCCTTTGGGCCAAAACTTTGTCCGTAACTGGAAGTGCCATAACCATGCCTCCTCCTACAAATATTTTTCAATCAATATCTCCGCTATCTGCACTGCGTTTGTAGCCGCCCCCTTACGGATGTTATCAGCGACAATCCACATATTAATTCCGTTTGCAATCGATTCGTCCTCGCGAATCCGGCCTATAAAGGTCTCGTCGCGGCCGACAGCATGTATAGCCAAAGGATACAGATTTTGGGCAGGATCGTCAACTACTACTACACCGGGAGCTTTTTTCAGAAGCTCTTTGAGCTTGTCCGCCGTGATCTTTTTTTCCGTCTCGATATTTACAGACTCTGAATGTCCCCAGAAGACAGGCACGCGGACTGTGGTGGCCGTCACCCGGATGGAATCATCACCTATGATCTTTCTGGTCTCGTTGACCATCTTCATCTCTTCTTTGGTATAGCCATTGGGCAGGAAAGAGTCGATATGCGGAAGACAGTTAAAGGCAATCTGGTGCGGATATACCGACCGGGGCATTTCCTTTCCGGCCACATAGGCGCGCACCTGTTCCTCCAGCTCCGCGATAGCCTTCTGCCCGGTCCCGGATACCGCCTGGTAGGTTGACACTACAATACGTTTAATCCCGGCCACATCATGGATTGGCTTCAGGGCTACTACCATCTGGATAGTCGAACAGTTAGGATTGGCAATAATGCCTTTTTTCGTGTACAGACCGACATCGCCCGGATTGACTTCCGGTACCACCAGGGGAATATCCGGGTCCATGCGAAATGCGCTTGAGTTATCCACCACCACCGCCCCGGATGCCGCAGCCGCCGGGGCAAATTCTAAACTCCGTGCCGCCCCTGCGGAAAAGAGGGCAATATCTATCCCTTTAAAGGAATCCCTGGTTAACCGGGCCACCGGTACCTTATCCCCCCGAAAAGACAACTCTTTACCCGCGGACCGTTCCGAAGCCAGGAGATGAATTTCGTCCACCGGGAATTTTCTCTCCTCCAAGACCTTAATCATACACTGACCAACCGCCCCGGTGGCCCCGGCCACCGCTACGTTGTATTTAGCCTTTTTGCCCATGGTCTTCACTCCTTTTGCAAGCATTCGTAATTACTCAGGTTGTCAAGTTCACGGTTCACGGTTGTCTACTTTGCGCTTTTCATATTTTTTGAGATAGTTTTGATGACCTCGTAAAAAGCTAATTTATACCGTTAACGGTATCCTATATGCAACGAACTTGACTATAACACCAAAAAGCAGCAAAGATATTTAAAGGGCGTAGCAGGTAACTGATACCGTTT
>DSAQ01000173.1 GCA_011046395.1 Pseudomonadota bacterium | reverse complement strand
TTTGTGAGTAGACATCTTTTATAACCTCCGTAGTTATTTAATGCCCCTCTCAGAACCGAACGTGACCATTTCGGTCATTCGGCTCCCCGAGAACACATCCTAATACGAGGACAGCGTATAGGTTAAATGATATATCTTTGGTCTCGGCAAGGGGTTATATTTTAGAAAGCGTCCAAATTGTTCCCAGTTATAGCTTTTCTTCTGGCTACGCCTGTTTATCCATTTATAGGCAAGCGAGAGGTTTCTTCGGTAGAATTTTGTTATCTGGGGCATGTTGCCGCTTATCCCATAATAATTGTAGTGGCCTATTAGCTTCTGTCTTAACACCCGCCACCACTCCTTTAATTCTACGAGATTTCTCACGCTCTTTAGCCAGATATTTGTCGCTTTCATCTTTTGCCTGAACTTTGAGCTTGCCGTCTTTCGGCCTAATTTGAATTTGCCTCTTCTGGTCTTATCGCAGTAATGCGTAAATCCAAGAAAGTCAAAGGTCGGGACTTTCCCGCCTGTCTGCTCGGCTTTATACCAAGCACGGCGACCAAAGTCAATTATCCTTGATTTATCTTTGGCGGTTTTAAGGCCGAATTTATCAAGTCTCTGTCTTAGCATTTCGCCAAACGCCTTTGCCTCATCGTCATTTTGGAATAAGACAACGAAGTCATCGGCGTAGCGGATAAGACAAGCATAACCTTTGAGCTGTCGCTTGACATGCCTTTCGAACCACAGGTCTAATATGTAGTGAAGGTAGATGTTGGCGAGAACGGGACTTAAAATACCGCCCTGTGGTGTCCCTCTGTCCGTTTCACTAAACTTACCTTCTTCCATAATACCTGCATTTAAGAACCTGCCGATAAGTCTTAACAGATTTGTGTCGGCAATTCTTTGTTCCAGACATTTCATCATCCACTTATGGTCTATGGTATCGAAGAATTTCTCGATATCCATATCCACGACGACAGTTACGGGCTTGGTCATTACCGCTTTGTCCAGAATGTCCAATGCCTGATGACAATTTCTGTTAGGCCTGAACCCATAAGATACATCGCTGAAGTCTAGCTCAAAGATGGCCTCAAGGATTTTCTTTATACCCATTTGGACGACCTTGTCCTCAATGGTTGGAATTCCAAGCGGCCGTATATTCCCGTCAGTCTTGGGAATATAGGCTCGCCTCGTAGGTTGTGGTCTGTATTTCCACAACTTCATCCTATCGACAAGCTCCTTGACGTTGGCTTCCTTGTTGACTTCATACTCCTTTAACCTTACTCCGTCAATGCCCGGGGCTTTGTTGGATTTTAGCTCCCCCAGACATTCCAAAAGAGAACCCTCATTGAGCAGATGCACAAGAGACGTAAACCTCAACTTTGGATTTTCTTTTGCCCGCATAGTTAGGATATTAAGTTTCGTTGCCATCCCCTCTCCACCTCTGAGCGTGGCGGATGTGTCCCTTATATCCTGCCCTGTTCCCTCTATCCCCTTTTCTCCACAGGCATTACCCTGCTTCACAGATACTATGGGATAGTCAGACTGCCGAGATACCTTTTGCGACTCCTTGTCTTTCGGAACTTGTTGCCGCATACTCTCATCTTGAGGGTATCTTGGCTCTCCCGAGTTCATATCGGCTCCTTGACATCTTGACACGGTCTCAGACCCCGTCGGGTTCTTATCCCCTTGCCAGTTACGGTGATAAGAATTATGTCTACTGCCACATGAACGGCATCGACCTCCGACACGATGGACAATTTCGGGGCTCAATCCCTTCACTTGCATTGTATCCCGATGTCTCCCGCCTTCCAGCTCCATTTAGTTTGTTACCTCCCTAAATGTGGAATTTAGTATTGGGCTGGTGGCTAACCTTTGCCCAAGTCGGACTTTCACCAACGAGAACCGATACGCTTTACTCGGCGCACTCATCTCTTTCCTCCTAAGATGTCACTGCAGGCACATTCAAATAAAAGGCGGTTCCTTGTCCGTGTTCTGATTCGGCGGTAATTTCCCCCTTTAAACTTTCAACCATTATCTTTATGATAGCCATACCAACGCCGGTGCCTTTTTCGCTTGTCGCCTTGGTTGTGAAAAACGGCAAAAATAACTGAGAAAGATATTCGCGGGTCATGCCTATGCCATTGTCCCTTATTTCAATATGCCACATACGATCTTTTACATATGCCTTTATCCGGGTCTGCGGCACATAATCAGCGTCTTTTTGTTTTTTCTCATGCTCGGCATCGTGGGCATTATCTAAAAGATTAAATAATATATCCTGAAACTGGGCCATATCGCCATATAACTTATACCCGTCTACATTATCGATATCTACCTTTAAGTTAAGTTCTTTTGTGTCAAATTTACACGATAAGAGTTCCAGTGTGGATGATATGGCCTCATCCATCTCTATAGGCTTAAACTTTGCTTCTTTTCTTGAAAAAGCGGTTAGGCGGTGGCTTATAGAACCGCCCAGGCTGGCGTTTTCCGCCACAGCCTCAAGCGATTTTTCCACCCTTTGAATGAGGCCCTGCTCCCCTTCGGCTAATTTTGATTTTTCTTTAATTTTACGCATAATATCGAGCGCTAACTCGGATTGGAGCAGTATAGATTGAAAACGATTATTAATCTGGTGGCCCATGTATGAACCCATCTTGCCTATAGAACGAAGCCTGTGCTCGTGAAACTGCTGGGCCAGGGTCTTGCCTGTCTCTTGATAGAATATGGCGTTTTCAATAGCCAGGGCTGCCTGGTTTGCCAAGACCTGAAAAACAGCCAAATCATCCTGAGTATAAATATCGCCTGAAAGTTTTTTGCCCATTACTAAAAAACCTATCAGGTCGTTTTGCATAAAGGCGGGGATTATAATATCTGCTTTTAACTCCTGCATCGTATTTAATATTTCTTCTGTGCCAGGTAAAAAACCAACTTCATCGGACAGCAAAATCTTCTTGCGTTCTTTAATCCATTGCACAAGGGGATCATCATCATCTATTTTTTCAATTTCATTACCGGGAGAGCGCAGCTTTCTTTTTGCCCTTAAAGTGTATGCACCTGATTCTGAGTCGAAAAGATAAATATTCGCACGGGTAACACCTATCGCCTTAATCATTACGCGAACTATCAAATAAAGAAGTTTATCCAATTTCTTTATGAGGGTCATTCCTTTTGAAGCTTGAATAAGAGTGTTCTGGTATTCTCTTTGCTTGACAAGAAGCGCGTTCTCCGCTTTTTTCTCAATGATTTTGTAAATAAAAGGCCCTATTGAGGCCAACATAACGGCTGAAGATGTGGAGATAAGCCATGATTTAGTTTGATAACCTATATACAAAGGCAGGCCTAAAACTAAGGCATAAATCGCTGTAAATACCCCAGCTCTGGTAAACGCGACCTTTATGTCCATAAGGTGAAAGCGAAGAATTGCATATGAAAAAATTAATACGAAACCCATGACCATAATATAGCCGAACGGATACAAGTCAATGCCATAGGTAGGCAAATAATCAACGCTTCCTATATATGCTACAAATAAAGCAATAAAAAAATATTTTTTCCTGTTTTTCTGCAGAAGATTTTTTTCAGTCTTGTAGCTCAAAGATAAATTATAAAATACCATTATCATCAGGCTAATAAAGAATACAATAAATATAGGGTGCAGCGGTCCGGCCTTAAAGAAAAAACCCCAGGAATATCTATAAACACCATTGAGAACCAATCGCGTCCAACTAATGGGAACAAAAAATAAAAACACTAAAGCATATCCCAAGATAAGAATTTTATTTTTGTTTGCTCCCAATATGTAAAGACTAAGATGGTACGAAATAATGGGGATAAAAACTATGCCAAAAAAGGCTATCCTTGTTCCAAACAAGGCAGAGGATGCGGTT
>DSAQ01000249.1 GCA_011046395.1 Pseudomonadota bacterium | reverse complement strand
TTTTTCTCGAATTTTGGCAGTATATAATCAAATAATCCCGAATTTTGTGTGCTTGTGGTTGAGGCACAGCGAATTCTTGTTTCGGCAGAGACGCTCGCAACAGAAGAAACCATTAAAATCAGGGCCAGCAATAAAAAAACCTTTAAGAATTTCATCCCTTCCCCTCCTTAATATCACCGGACGTATGCGGCTAATCTTTACTACTTTACACGATGGGCCGGGTACTGGTCAAACTCAATATTTGGATGGACCCTCATAGTTTTCTTCATTTCCGTACAAGGATAAACAATAAAGCAGAGAGGAAGGCTGTCCCCGCTCCATAATAAAAAGTAGCCTCCGGACCGATGGCATCCCAGAGAAAGCCGCCGATCATACTGGCTGGTAAGACCGCCAGACCTATGACCATGTGATAAAGCCCAAAGCCGGTAGCCTTGAAGTCAGGCGGGACAATCGAGGCCAGATAGGCCCGCTGCACGCCCTCGCTTATTCCCATAAACAGGCCATAGAGTGCAAAAAGCAGCCAGGCCTGGCCGGGGTGAGTAGCCAGAGCAAACCCGAGATATACGACGGCAAAGAGGATAAGCCCCAATGTAACCAGCCGTCTCTGGCCAAAACGGTCGGCCAGTACGCCGGCCGGCCAGGCAGACAGGGCATAGACCAAGTTGAAGGTCAGATAGGCCAAGGGGATAAGCGCTGTCTTGACTCCCAGGTTTTCCGCTCTAAGGATGAGAAAGACATCGCTCGAATTGCCCAGGGCAAAAACAGTTATAACGGCCAGGAAACGTTTATAAGAACCATCAAACCTTTTTAAATTGAATTTAAAGCGTTCGCTCGTGGCGGGTTTTACCCTCTTTTTTTCAGTAACAAGGGTAGCGGCGACAAAAACCGCAGCCAGGCCTGGAATTATAGACAGCCAGAATACAAGCCGGTAATTACCGTGGTAAATGGACAAGATGGCAAAAGCTATAACCGGGCCAACCACGGCTCCAAACGTATCCATGGCGCGATGAAAGCCAAAGGAGCGGCCCAGATGAGTCGGCGGTGTGGATTCGGTTATAATGACGTCTCTTGGAGCAGTACGAACGCCCTTGCCAACGCGATCTATAAAACGCGCCGAGAGCACGTGTCCCCAATGCGTAGCCAAGGCTATAAAGGGACGGCTGGTGGTGGAGATGCCGTAGCCAAAAACCATTAGAATCTTGCGCCGGCCAATTCGGTCAGAAAACCAACCAGAAAACAGTTTGACCAAACTCGCCGTGCTTTCAGCGATGCCCTCAATCACACCTATGACGGCCTTGTTTACGCCGAGAACCGAGGCCAGAAAAATAGGCACCAGGGGGTAGATCATCTCGGAACCAACGTCCGTAAAGAAGCTTACCAATCCGGTGAAAAAGACGTTCCTTTCAAAACCCAGTATCTTTCCCGGTTGCTCTTTAAGGTGCTGCATAGATGCTTCCGCCTTTAGACATACCATAGCACAATATCTGTTTATTCGTAACCTTCACCTCACCACAAAGACGCAAAGGACGCAAAGTTTCCAAGGCTATTGACAATTCCCCTTATCCCAACAATTCTAGCCCCGAATTGTCACGTACCTCAATTACTGCCTCAATAGTCTCCTTTTGAACATGCATAGCGAGCGAATACGATGCATTTTACCTTGCATACGGAGATTCCCCGCAGCTTGCTGCGGGGAGCTTCAAAATTTTTCTTCCTATTTTATCATTTTGGCTTTTCCTTTGCGTCGTTGCGGTGAACTATTAAGGGGTTTTTCTTAATTTCAAAGTAGCTATTGACATTTGATATCCTAATTTTTATAAGTACCATGCTACCCTTAAAACTCACATTGGACCTCATAAGTCAACAGATGTCCATACAGATCAATTAGCATAAGAACAGAATAGACTTGATGGACTTGAAAATCGATAAAGAGCAATTTGTTGCCCTGGGTAAATGGTTTTTAAATTATGTCCTGATTGGTATTATCGCCGGTTGCGGTGCTATTATATTTTATTTCTTATGCCAGGTCGGACTACATTATTTTCTAGATTTCTTAGCTGGTTACCGCCCACCCCATCCCGCCGGTGAAGTCCCTTTATTCAAGGAATTCACAACTCCTTTGCGGCGGTGGGCTCTGTTACTGGTGCCGGCCTTAGGTGGGCTTATCAGTGGCTGGCTGGTTTATACTTTTGCCCCGGAGGCAGAGGGCCACGGCACCGATGCCGCCATTGAAGCGTATCACAAAAAGAGAGGGTTCATAAGAGCCAGAGTCCCTATTATTAAGACCTTGGCCTCTTTTATGACTTTAGGTACGGGAGGCTCAGGAGGGCGGGAAGGCCCCATTGCGCAGATTGGAGCCGGCTTTGGCTCATTTTTAGCTACTCGTTTGAAGCTATCGGATCGGGAACGAAGGATCATGCTGGCCGCAGGTATAGCGGCTGGAGTAGGAAGCATATTCCGGGCGCCGCTGGCTGGCGCATTGTTTGCTGCTGAGGTTTTATACAAAGAAGCTGAGTTTGAATCTGAAGTCCTTATCCCGGCTGGCATTTCTTCCGTAGTGGCCTATTGTGTCTTCTGCCTGGTTTTTGGCTGGGGGTCGCTTTTTAGCACTCACGATTTTGTTTTTAATGATCCGCGACAGCTCTTTCCATATTCGGTTCTTGCCCTAATACTTGCAGGGGCCGCTTTTCTTTATGTCAAAATTTTCTACGGCATTCATGATATTTTCAAAAGAATAAAACTCCCTAATTATATCAAACCGGCCATTGGCGGCTTTCTTACCGGGTGCATCGGATTCTTTTTACCCCAGACACTTGCTTTCGGGTATGGTGTTATACAGATGACTCTAAACAATCTGGTGGCTATCCCCGTTTTAGTTGCGGTGGGACTGGGCAAGATATTGACCACTTCTCTCTCTATAGGTTCTGGTGGAAGTGGAGGGGTCTTTGGTCCGGCTATGGTTATAGGCGCTTCTTTAGGTGCAGCAGTGGGACAAGTTTTCCATTATTTGATGCCGGATATAGTGCAGCAACCAGCAGCGTTTGCCATTGTGGGTATGGCTGGTTTCTTTTCCGCGGCCTCCAAGGCCCCGTTTTCTACCATCATCATGGTAAGTGAAATGACCGGTTCCTATCATCTCCTGCTTCCAGCTCTGTTAGTGTGCACCCTGGCTTTTATCTTTTCCAGGAAATGGACCATTTATCATAAGCAGGTTTCTTCACGCATTGATTCACCCGCCCATACCGGAGACTTTATAACCGATGTCTTAGAGGGAATAACCGTACAGCGTTTGAAAGACAAGGTAAGGGAGGTAGTCACAGTACAGGAGAATGTTAAATTCAAAGATTTCTTATATACCTTCTCTCATGCGGAGCAACACTACTTTCCGGTAGTAAACAGCCAAAATAGGTTAACCGGCATCTTCTCCATTAATGATATCAGGCATCATCTCTTCGAACATGATCTCGATGATCTGGTTATTATGAAAGACGTCGCCTGGTCAGAGATTATAACTACGCACTTTTCAGAAGATCTAAACACTGTACTCAGGAAATTCACGGTGAAAAATATCGACATGTTGCCCATCGTAAAGGAAGACAACCCCCAGGAGCTGATCGGCATGCTAAGCCGAAGGGACGTCATCGAACTCTATAACAAAAAGATTAGTGACATCAAGAAGTTGAAAGAAACTGGCTGACCGGCTCTTTTGAAAAGGAACGTTAAAGTTTTTTCCTGGAAAACCGATAATTATACATAATATAAACAATGCCGGGAAAGGGACTTTCCGGCATGTTCTCAAACTCAAGGAGGAGAACTGTTTATGGAAATTCGAGACTCAAACATTGATGACCTCGTAAAAAGCTGATTTATACCGTTAAAGGTATCCTATATGCAACGAACTTGACTATAACACCAAAAAGCAGCAAAGATATTTAAAGGGCGTAGCAGGTAACTGATACCGTTT
>DSAQ01000056.1 GCA_011046395.1 Pseudomonadota bacterium | reverse complement strand
AGGCAGAGACGGTTTCAAAGAGATATTTAAAGAAATAACCTCTTTCCTGCTGAAAGGAGGGAGAGGCGATTTCGCTAAAAAGCATAAGCATGTGGATGGTCAGTACAGTAAATACCGAGAGCACATACAGGGAGATACTCCGCATGACCACCTCAGAGGGGATGGTTCGGTTGAAGACATGCACGTGAGGCCTCCCGCGCAATTTGTTCCAGACCAGGGCGGTCAGTACGGCCAGGGTGCTGGTCTTGATGCCGCCGCCGGTTGACCCGGGTGAGGCGCCGATAAACATCAGAAGGATAAGTATATAGAGGCAACTATCTGTGAGGGAACCGATGTCGACCGTATTAAACCCTGCCGTCCGGGGGGTTATGGATTGAAAGACGCTAATGAGACATTTTTCATAAAATGGACGATGGGCCAGGACATTATTGGCTTCAAACGTCCAGAAGAGCAGGGTTCCGGTTAAAATCAGTATCCCGCTGGTGATGATAACCATACGCGTATGCAGGGAAAGCGCTCTTCTTTCTGAGCGGCCCCTTATTCGCTGGTAAAGCTCGTATATAACCGGAAACCCCAGACCGCCCATGATTATATTCGCACATATAGTAAGGTTGACACCCGCATGGCCGGTGTGGTTCATGAGACTGTTGCTAAAGGTGGAAAAACCGGCGTTACAGAAGGCGGATATGGAATGAAAGAAGCCATGGTATAGGGCGGTCAGAAATGGATAGTCCTTCCAGAAACACAAGGCCAGAAGAATAGAAGAAGTCCCTTCCACCAGAAAGGTAAAAAGAAAAATGGATTTTATAAGGGTATGTATATCTCTAATAGGTGCGGGAGTAAACGTCTCTTGCATAATCCAGCGCCCCCGGACACTTATCCCCCGCCCCATAGAGAGGAATAGAAAGACGGAAAAGGTCATAACTCCCAACCCGCCTACCTGAATTAAGGTAAGGATAACCATTTGTCCGAAAGTACTGAAGGATTTTGCTGTATCCAGGACGGTTAGACCGGTCACACAAAGGGCAGAGGTGGAGGTAAAGATGGCGTCAACGAGAGAAATGGACTGGCTGGTGTGGGATATGGGTAGATAGAGCATAGCTGTGCCTATAATATCTACAATCAGGAAGCCCAGGATGAGGACGTGGACATGATGAAGCTTTTGTAAGTACCTTTGGAATACGGACAAGTTAGTTCCTTTTTAAAGGGATATAGGTCATGCTTATAATAGTGACTGATTGAAAACATAGCCCAGTCCGGCTAGATGGACTAACCACCTGTTAAACGTTTTTTAGAAATTTCGGATCATTAACATATTGACAAGTTTTATAGTTAGCAGTCTCACAATAATTACTTAAGCGATATGGTCCCAGTACCAGTCGGTTCCTATAGGCGCCACAGTACAATATTTCTTGATGACGGTTAATGGGAAAGTAAGTTATGTAAGGGCATATGTTAGATAGGGCTCTATCTATCCTGCATTCTTCAGTAGGACTCACGACAAAAGTTTCCAAACCGCTTTTCGAATTAAGGTTCCTTTGGTCATAAAACTTTACATATTTCACCCCGGCATCCTGAAGCCTTTCAAGCAATTTCCTGTGCCTGGATGGAAGTACTGCTATAAGCGGGATATGCATGGTATAACGGTTATTATTTAATTTAGAGCAGAGATCAACTAGGGCATCACGTTCTCTCAAAGACCGGTAATCAAGGAAAACCACGATAAGATTGTAATGCCCCTCTGTTGCCTCGGAAAGGCAGGATAGCGGACTGGTAACCACGCTTAGACCGTCAGGGAGGCCACCAGCGAAACTTAACGTGGATTTATAAAGTAAGATCTTATAGCTTCTGTCATTTGATTGCACGGATTGCTGACCCGCCTTTGCCGATAAGATGTTTCTATGACAGGTTATCTGCAGATTTGGTGCCAATTAAAAATCTGGATTAAAACCGGTAGGTTAATAATGCTGGAGGGAGCGATGACGATATTTGATAACACAAATCGTGCATTTTGCACGGTGAATTTCTTGCAAAATGCACGAAATTAGTCCAGTTGGTATTTTTTACGTTTGCGCCACAAGGTTGCCGGATCAATACCTAGGACCTGAGCCGCCTCTTCAACTGACGCGGTGTGCAAAAGCACCTCCTTGATGTGCGCCTTTTCTATTTCAGAGAGGGGCTGCAGTTTTTGATCCGAATCTTTTCTGGGTGTGTAGTTGACCATGTGGGGTGGAAGATCTTCGGGCGTGAGGTGATCCTGACAGCCCAGAATCGTTCCTCTTTCAATTACATTGATCAGTTCACGAACATTTCCCGGCCACGGATAAGACTGTAAAATCTCCATAGATGCGTCAGTAATTCCCTTGATATCTCTATTATTTTCCGTTGCGAACTTCCTTAGATAGTGCTCTGCCAGGAGTTGTATGTCCTCACGGCGGTCGCGCAGGGGGGGCATGAAAATCTCTATTACATTGAGCCTGTAATAAAGATCCTGGCGAAAGACATTTTCCTGAACAAGCTGCTCCAGGTCACGATTAGTGGCGGCAATGACACGGGCGTCTACCCGTAAGATTTTAGTGTCGCCCAACCTTTCAAATTCCCGGTGCTGTAAAAAATGTAGAAACTTGGCCTGAATTTGGGGAGACATATCTGCAACCTCGTCCAGGAATACCGTTCCGCCATCAGCCCTTTCCAGCTTTCCCGCCTTATCGCGTATTGCGCCGGTAAAGGCCCCTTTCACGTGGCCAAACAGGTCACTTTCCAGCAGGTTCTCCTGCAGCACGGTACAATCAACTGTGACAAGAGGGCCATCTTTTCTCGAACTCCAGCCATGGATCAGGTTCGCCAATATCCCTTTACCGGTACCGCTCTCTCCAGTAATCAACACGCTGGCATTGGAATCGGCTACTTGGCAGGCCGTCTTGAGGATGGCGCGTACTTTCCCGTTCCGGGTGATAAAATCACCCACGCGCTCGATGCCTCTCAGTTTCTCCTTTAGGGTATCAACTTCTGACTGTAGGGAGTGGACCTTTGCAATCTTTTCCAGCAGATGAGTGATTTGTGACGGCGTAAAGGGTTTGGGCAGATAATCAAAGGCCCCCATCTTGACGGCGTTAACCGCAGTATCGATGGTGGCGTAAGCAGTAATGATGACCACATAGGTCTTGATTTGAGTGGCCACGATCTCTTTGAGTACGTCCAAACCATCCATGTCCGGAAGTTTGAGATCCAGAAGTACAATAGCCGGTTTCACTTGCTTAAACATCTCGACTCCCTCGCAGCCTGTACGGGCCGTCACCGGCTCCATTTCCATGTCTTCTAGGTGAACCTGCAAGGTGGTCAGGATGTTTTTGTCGTCATCAACGACCAGCACTTTTTTCATTAAGGTCCTCGGTTTCGATTGGTATCGAGAAAGTAAAGGTTGTTCCCTCACCGACTTTGCTTTTTACACTGATGTCCCCGCCGTGCTGTTCTATGATTTCCTTAACAATGGCCAGTCCCAAACCGATGGTGCCCATTTTCTCCCGTTCTGAAAACTGGGTAAAGCGATCAAAGATCTTTGGCAGGTATTTCTCCTCGATGCCGACGCCTGTGTCGGCACATTGAAAATAACATCTTCTGCCATGCTTCTCCACCCGCAATGTGACCCGACCTCCCCGGTCTGTATATCGAATGGCATTGCCCACCAGGTTTGTGATAGTCCAAGGGAACCTGAAAGAATCAATGGCCATGGGCGGGAGCCCGGGTTCGAATTCCGTCTCTAGGCTGATACCTTTTCCCTTAGCTTGGTATAAAAGCGGTTTGAGGCATCCATTGACAACCTCTTCTATGTTCAGCGCTTCCTTGGTTTTTGGTTTCAGCATCGCGTCGAGTCTTGAAATATCAACGAGTTCACTGATCAGTGCTGATAGCTTGGCGGCGTCTTCCTTTGCGGTTTCGATTAACTCAACAAAGGTAAGCCACTGGTTCTACCAGTGAGACTTGAAAAGGTTTGACCGTTGAGGGATAACATCCTCCTGTGGCTTGATGAGCAAATGTCACAGGAGGATGTCATGTCAGAATT
>DSAQ01000158.1 GCA_011046395.1 Pseudomonadota bacterium | reverse complement strand
GGCGGTGACAATACAGCAATGGTTATAACCGGGCCTAATGCCGGGGGTAAGACTGTCGCTATCAAGACGGTGGGGCTGCTCCTTCTCATGGCCCTCTCAGGGATTCCGGTGCCGGCTGACTCTGCGTCCGCATTTCCTCTTGCTAGTAAACTCCTTCTGGATATAGGAGATGAACAATCTATAGAAAGCAACTTATCCACTTTTTCGGCGCATGTTTCTCACATTGCGGAGATACTTAAGGAGGCCGATGCAAAGACGATCGTTCTTTTAGATGAGCTCGGTACCGGTACAGATCCGGCAGAAGGAGCGGCTATTTCCTGTGCTGTCCTAAAGGACTTAAAAGGGAAAGGTTCGCTCATTTTTGCCACCACGCATCTTATGGACATAGTGGGTTTTGTGTATAGGACAGAGGGCATGATAAACGCCTCCATGGAGTTTGATCACGGCACGCTGAGTCCTATATACAGGTTGAAGGTGGGAGAGCCAGGCCAGTCCCATGCACTCGAGATAGCCAGGAAATATGGTCTCCCCGCGCACGTCCTGGAGTTCGCGAAAAATGTGCTGGGCAATGTGAACGTGGAATTCCACAAGCTTCTTACAGAGTTGAAGGAGAAAAGGGCCGCGCATGAAGAGGGACTTAATGAGCTACAGCGGCAACGGGCAGAGGCTAAAGGAAAAGAGAAGCTTTTAAATGAAAGACTGGCCGAGGCGGGAAGGCTTAAGGCGGAGGTAATGGAAAAAGCCTACCAAGAGGCCAAAGACGTCGTCTCGGAGACAAAAAGACAGGTCTATGCCGTCCTGGAAGAGGCGAAAAAGGAAAAGAAGGGCCGCGAGGCCGTGAAGAGGGTCGTAAAGATACAGCAGGAGGTTGAAGATAAGCTGCGGGAATTCCACAAGGGGCCTTCATTATCCATCGATGAAATAAAGGAAGATGATGTAGTATTTGTGAGGTCTGTTGGCTATGATGCCACGGTGGCGAGAATCGACCGAAGACATAAGCGGGTGCGGGTAAAGGCAGGTATCAGAGACCTGGAGGTCCCTGTATCGGATATTGGCCCTAAAAAGGGAAAGGCCCCGGAAGTGAGGGCTGCTTCTGATAGAAAAGCAGGAACACCAGAGACGGTTCCAGATGTGTTGAACTTGATTGGTTTGAGGGTTGACGAGGCATTATCAGAGCTTGAACCTTTCCTCAATCATGCTGCCCTGGCAGAACGTCGGGAGGTCACCATCATTCATGGACTGGGGACAGGTATACTGCGGAAAGCCGTGCGCGAATACCTCACCGGTCATCCCCTGGTTGAGCAATTCAGGAGGGGGGAGCTGTCCGAAGGAGGGAATGGGGTGACGATAGCGACGCTGAGGTGATAATTGGGTTGATGCTTTTATTTCTTGCGCAATTTCCTAAACGCAGCCACGCCGAGGAGGCCGCTACCCACAAGCACCATGGTGGCCGGTTCGGGGACGGTCGTCGCCACCTGTCGGATACCAAAGGAACGGCAGGCACAACACCTACAGTGGTCACAGCCACAGGTACAGCAGCAGCCGTGCGCAAATTCACCAAGATCCATATACAATAAGAATGTGCTTGTTTGAGAAGGATACTGCCAGTTGGGAGCCCAAAATTGGAGTATGGAACCGTCAAATGATGAATTTTGAAAGATGTTACTATCCCAATCAGTTAAAAGGTCAAGGTTCTCATATTGCTTGGTAAAGTCCTTATCCCAGAATTCAAAGTGGTAATCGGACCAGGCATAGGGTGAGGTGTTATGCACCTGGAACTCGAACGCCCAAATTTTTTCGTTCCCCGAGCAGCCACAGCATGGGCAGGTACCACTCCCGCAGTTGCCAGAGCATGTGCAGCTACCGCCCCCGCGAATATTTGTGAAGGTGACTACTTTGTCAAAAAAATCCCCATTGCTGTTTACGATCCCGTAACCGTCATGAGATGGGTAGGGCGTTAAGTATTTTTCGTTGTAGTCTTCAACAACACGGAAAACCGGATAATCACAGCAGTTGGTTATCTCACTATAGGACGTTATGATATTTTTATCATTCGGGTAAGCATCTATGATTGTTATGCATCCATGTCCTGTTCTACCCCTATGTCCGCCGCTGGGACAAGCCCCGACCTGGCCTGCAAAAAAGAGGGAGATTACTAGAGTAACCAATAAAATTTTAACGCTTCTTATCATTTTTGTGACCCCTTTCTCCCGCTTATTTCCCGAGCCAAATATGTCCTGCTAGTGTCAAGTTGCAAAAGTAAACGACACCTATTTTGTCATTCCCGCCCCGTACTTGATACGGGGGACGACGGATGGATTCCCGTTTACACGGGAATGACAACCTGTGTACGCGGATTTATGCAATTAAGCACTAACACAATATTTGTGCCATATTTCCGGACAAAATGTGACTAAATATTCCTAACAAATACAGGTAGATATTGTTACTGGATAACACAATGCCCGTAAGCGGTGGAAAATGTTTTCCCCTTTCTATGGAAAAGTTTTTCCATGATGGACGGCAATACTTTTTCACCTCAACCTATAGAGATGTCCGAAGAAGCAAAAAAACCTGGTTGTTCGGAGATCACTTTTTTATTGACTTCTGATTCAGCGTTGTAGTATCGGGTTGACTGAGACGTGCGCCGCCAGGTGTGCTCTGTGGTTAATCTTTTGACAATACGAAAAAAGGAGGAAAGAAAATGAAACGATTTTTTTTGTTGGTTGGGACCATATTATGTCTGTTTACGCTGATGGTGTCGCCCGCTATCGCCGGGAGTACGAGCAAGGCCATGAAGCCCACTCCAGGCGAAGCGATTGCCATCCTCAAGGAAGGCAACATGAGATTCGTAAGCAATAAGGCCAAACACCCGCATACGTGCGCTGCCCGTCTCGCCCAGGCCGGTCGGGAGAGTCAGGCCGACCACGCTTATGCAACCGTGCTCACGTGCTCTGATTCCCGTGTTCCGGTGGAGCTCATCTTTGATGCCGGGGTCATGGACATCTTTGTTATCAGGGTTGCCGGAAATGTTATGGATGTAGATGAGGCCGGTTCCATCGAGTACGGGCTCGCTCATGTGAATACACCGGTCTTGGTGGTATTGGGGCATACCCAGTGCGGAGCGGTAACTGCCGTCACACAAGCCGTGCACGGGAAGGGACATGCGCTTGAGCGCAATATTCCACCCCTGGTGGATAATATTGAACCCGCCGTGCGGCGTGCCATGGCTGCTCACAAGGATGTTGCCGGGGATGCTATTATTCCCTATGCAATTGAGGAAAACGTCTGGCAGGCCATTGAAGACCTTTTTATGATGAGCCCGGCCTCCCGGAATCTTGTCAAGGAAGGTAAGGTCAAGGTCGTAGGCGCCATCTATGATGTTGGCACCGGAAAGGTCACTTGGCTGCCTGAATCAAAGACCCAGGAGATTCTCAAGAAGGTAGAAGTATCCCCGGATCGGGCCATGAAGCCGATGGCCGAGGATCATAAAGCCGGTCACCATTAGGATTAGCGAGGAAATAAGGGTTTAAATGGGGCGATGCCCTTGCGTGGCATCGCCCTTACTTAGAAGATGTCTCTGCAAACAAGAGAATCGGAAGGGATATGAAGGCGATTTAGTCAGGCCTAATTGAACATGCATAGCAGCGAGCGCATTCACCGCTGCTTGCAGCGGGGTTAGCGAGCGAATATGATGCATTTTACCTTGCATACGGAGATTCCCCGCAGCAAGCTGCGGGGAGCTTCAATAAAAACTCTATTCCTCCTCCGAGACCTCCCCACGTATAAGACGACGTAAAAAGTCTGCCTTTTTGGGAGACAGGTCAAATCGGATACAGGCTTCTTCCAGTAAGACGTGTAACGGGATGTCCTTCTTTTCCAACCGGCATTCAGATACCCACTTCACTGCCTTGCGGATATCTTCTCCTTCCGGCATTATATCGCCAGCATCGGTCATTTTATGCACTCCATAGTAAGGCTATATAGCTAAATTATTGGTAACGTTCAAAAGGTGAGGCATCAATGTATTTCGACCGATTGGATATGGATATTGAAGTAACCTTTGATGCCCAATTTCTCTTTCCAATATTCCTCCCACTTGTCCCTGGAGTATTG
>DSAQ01000055.1 GCA_011046395.1 Pseudomonadota bacterium | reverse complement strand
ATAAAAAGATTGAGGCGAAAAAAGAAGATATCATCAAAGTCGCAAGTCACTTTCTTTCTGCCAAAGGAGATGACCATAAAAGGATATTACATACCGATATCATGAGCTCACTCCACGTGGCGGAAAAAGTTTTCAAGAACTACCCCCGCGATAAGTCTGTTCTTGTAATGCTATCAGATATGATCGAAGACTCCTCCGAATATAATTTTGAGAAGGAAAATCTAACCGATAGACGGATAGAAGAAATAATAACCAGAGAAAAGACAAAGAACAGAATACCCGACCTCAGAGATGTTAAGGTCTATGTCGTTGCCGCTGGTGCAGGAGGAAGCAAAAAATTTTTCGCTGTCCAGAACTTCTGGCTCAGGTATTTCAAGGAATGCGGGGCAAATCTTTCAAAAGAAAATTATGGGAGCGCCTTATTAAACTTTAATGAGTGAGTTTGATGAGACAATTATTTATCAGGCACGCCCTTCGTGGTTGTACTATCATTGTCTTTATGTCGTTGGTATGGTCCTTTTTGGCTTTTCTATCAAGTCAGGAGAATTAGGAAGAGGGATTTTTGTCTTACTTCTCATCGTAGGGTTGGCAGCAATATTCAGGTTCAGATATCAGTTTGCTGTTACTGATGATAGGATTATTACAAGAGTGGGATTAGTTGCCAGAAATACAAATGAAATGAAGCTTAGGCATATAAGAAGCATGAATGTAAGGCAAAATCCCATAGAAAGACTTCTTGGTATTGGAACACTTATTACCATGTCAGCAGCAAACGGAGAGGCAGCGGTTGTTTTTAAGGGGATAAAAAATCCTCATGGGGTGAAGGAGAGGATAAGGGGAGTGCAGGGATGAGTCGTTATATTTTTTTTCTTGGCGGGTATGATGCTGAGATGGTGGAGATAAAAAACATCCTCCAGTCAGCAAGAGAGCGGTTATTTGATAAAAGTCTTTCATGGGGGGCAGCGTTATCTTCTTATGAAGAAGAGATAGCAAAAGTACCTTCTGATATTATCCCTGTGTTTATTGAGTTAAAAGCAGATTGCTCATATCCCGAAAATTCTGAATTTATTGATCATCATGGTGAAGGAGCCGGGAAAGATAAAAAAACATCTATAGAACAAATAGCCGAAATGCTAGGAATAGAATTAAACAGATATCAAAAGCTCATCAGCGCCAATGACAGAGGGCATATCAGGGGGATGAAGGAGTTATGTCCAACCGATAAAGAAATCACAGAGATAAGGGCAATGGACAGAAAGGCACAGGGGGTGGCGGAGGAAGATGAAAGACTTGCGGAAGAATCCATTGAGAGACACCTTCAAAGGATAGCCGACAATGCTGTCATAGTAAGCAGCTTAACGAATAAGACATCCCCTGTTTTTGACAGGCTATACGACAAATATAATCATATATTTGTCTTTACTCCTGATGGAGAGATGAATTACTCCGGCAGTGGAGAAATGGTTTGCCATTTAGTTAGAAAATATGAATGGAAAAAGAAGGAAGACCTTTCTATAGAATTCTGGTACGGAGGCGACCTCCCGGATTATGGTTTTTTTGGGACCAAAACGCCTTTGGCGAAGAAGGAAATTCAAGATATGATTAATGACTATGAAAAAAGGATAATATCACAGCATATCTTTATGTTTCCTTTTAGAATAGAAAATCCGCAACCACCATACACCCTTGACCTCTGGGAGAAAAAGCCATTTGACCCTTCATTGAACGGCTTAAATTATAGCGAATTTTCCTATTTTCACGAATATGTCAGGAAGGTCATTTATGAGCTTGGGGATGATAATGAAAAATGGATTTCCAGATACTACGAGCTAAAAGGGGTTACGCTTAACAACAGCACAATGGAATTACATATTTCAGGACGAACTAAGCCATTTATTTTACAGGTTGACAATATCTCTCTGCGGATTTTTGAAACCGATGTAGGCATCTTATCTTTTTCTCTATTCAATCATAAATATGAAAACCTGAATGAAATCTTGCTTATCAATGAGTTTGGCAGAAGGGTCTATCCCCAGTTTTTGCCTAAAAACGGAGATATAGGGATTGTCAAAGGAAAGTTTCTTGCGGATAAGATAATATTCAAACTTACCGGCATAAAGACAATAGAAGAGGATTTTAGCTGTCTATCAGGCTTTTATGACAAAGACCAGAAGAATATCCGGCTGGGAAGACATATCACTGAACTCCTGCAAGGGCTGGATATAGTGCCCATCATTGACGACAGGATGTTTACAGTATGCTGGTATGGAAACGACTGCTGGAGCAACAAATTAAAAAACAACGGCTATAAATCCAGCGATGAGTGGTATAGCTTTATTTTTATAGATGGCAAGATTAAGGATATAGGCTGTGCAAACGAAGATATGAAAGTTTCACTGATTAAAGACAATACCTATGCCCGATGGTCTGATTACGGGACCATTTATGGCGTTACCCGTTACAGCCTGATGTGTCTGACAGAGGCAATGAAGCCTGATAATATATTCCCTGGGTTAACAAAAGACCACATGCAGACTATGTATTACCAGATAGCCATAATACTCCTTGCCCAAAGGGCGTCAATCCTCAAGTTTTCTGATGATGTATCAAGCATCAGCGCTGAGATAGAGAGTTTTATTGATAAGAAGACCGATGATTTTGAAAAGATTGCAGAACGGGTCAGAAAATTACATGCCTCATTTATCCGTTTCGTAAACAGACTTTGGTTTACAGAGGTTACGCCGCAAGAGCAGGGTATTGAGATGTATCAGATGGCTGTCAGAAATATGGGGCTAACTAAACAGTTAGATGAGTTGCGATTTGAGATAAAGGAGTTATATGAGTTTGTGGAGATGGAATATGAGAAGATAAGAGCAGAAGAGGATAGGGAGATTAATAAGACTTTATCGCGATTGACATGGTTAGCTGTTATTTTTATGCCTTTAACATTGGCTGCCGGATTGCTGGGTATGAATCTTTTTGCTTCATCTGATATTCCGAAGATTGTTGAATTTATAAACGAGTTTTTAAGAATTAACCTTTCAAATATAAGACTTTTCTATCAAGTAGCCCTTATTTTTATCATCACACTGTTGCCTTTATATGTTCCTGTAGTTTATTTATTGTTAAAAAAACAATCGCATAAGAGAGAATAACCAAATGGATATTAAAAAGGTCAAAAACTATTGGTTGGAAGAGGCAGAGGATGCCCTGCGGGTTATGCACCATCTGTTTGAGTCGGGAGATTACTCTTATGCCCTGTTTTTCGGGCATCTTGCCATTGAAAAGATTATAAAGGCGGTCTATGTTATTAGAAAAGGCGAACACGCTCCTTATTCGCATAACCTCCAGAATTTAGCGGAACTTGCATATATAGAACTGACGGAAGATCAAAGAGCAAAACTCGTGAAAATAACTGAATTTAATATTAAGACAAGATATCCTGATCAGGAAAGAATTTTCAGAAAAAAATGCACAGAAAATTTTACAAGACAAGAAATAAAGCAAATAGAGGATATTTTTACATGGCTCAAGTCATTGATACAGACCTAATATCTAACATTAGCAAATTTATTGACAGGCTGAATAAAGAGGCATTCCGTATAGATGCCATATATCTTTATGGGTCCTATGCAAAAGGTGAGCCGCACAAATGGAGTGATATTGATATTGCGATTGTTTCGCAAGACGTTCCTGAAGATAATTTTGATGAGACGGTACGTCTGTCGGTAATAGCATCCCAAATTGACTCCAGAATTGAACTTGTGCTGTTCAGACCTGATGATTTCATTGACGAAAACCCGCTCGTATGGGAAATAAAAAAATCGGGCATACCATTGGAGATTGAACATGGAATTAATCATTAAGCTAAAACAGCATACTCCAATTATCCACTTCCAGCATGACCAGAAGGGGGCAACCCTGCGGGCAACTGAATTGAAGCCGAAGTTGGATAGGTATATTGATAAACTCAGTATTTATTATAACGGGAGTATTCTTTCTTCTGTAAATAAACTATCTGAAGGCAATAACCAATACCGTTTAACTATTGTCAGTGGTAATCTGAAAATGTATTAAGTCCGGCGGTGTGAAAATGCCGGTTTTGATCTTCTTCTATT
>DSAQ01000153.1 GCA_011046395.1 Pseudomonadota bacterium | reverse complement strand
GATGCCTGGCAAAGAGACCGAAACAACAGTGCAAAGAAGATTGCTTGGCAGTTCACCGCAGCGGACGCTCGGATCAAACTGAAGCGTCTTTATCCGAAATTATAGTTGTTACATGGTACTAGATTATTTACCATTTCTCATACCTCCAGGATATTTCTACGCGGAAGCGAGACTAAATTTTCATATCCTACTTTTGATGGTCTCGTAAAAAGTAGCATTTTCCCCTCCCCTGGCGGGAGGGGATGAAGGGGAGGGGGTTTCCGGATGGAAACTATCTAATAAGATGCAGGAGGAGACGAGGTTATGACCACGATCAAAATAAAAGGCATGTCGTGCAATCACTGTGTGACGACTATAACCAAAGTCTTGAACAATATCAAAGGCATTAAGAACGTTAAGGTCCGCTTGGAGAAAGGCGAAGCCACCTTTGACGAAGAGAAACCAGTCGACGTAAACATGGTCAAAGAGCAGATAAGAAACGCAGGGTACGAGGTTGGCTGACCAAGTCATGGTCCATACCAAAGACAAGAGCGGTGGCGAAAAGACCACTATCTCCGTCGGCGGCATGACCTGCGCCGCCTGCGTGCGCCGCATGGAATCGGCTCTGAAATCTATTGAAGGCGTAAAAGATGCTGCTGTAAATCTGGCTACAGCCCGGGCCACTTTAACCCACAGCCCGGAATGGGCCGGCGCAGAAGAACTAAAGAGGGTAATCTCTGATACCGGATACGAGTTTTTAGGCATCCTGGGCGAGGTTCCTGAAGACCCGGCAGAGGCCGCGCGAAAGAAAGAGACAAAAGAACTCAAGATAAAATTATACGCGGGCGCACTCCTCAGCCTGCTCATCCATGCGGGTTCCATGCCGCATCGGTTCCCTTTCCTTAAGTCTGTCCCCCGGCAGACCGTATTGCTTTCTCTCCTGGTCCTTACCACCCCTGTTATGTTCTGGGTAGGCCGCCGTTTTTATGTGGGCGCCCTCAAGGCCGCCAGACAAAAAACAACGGATATGAATACCCTGGTGGCCGTCGGCACCCTATCCGCCTATCTCTATTCTGCCGTGGCTACCTTCTGGCCTGAATTTTTTACGCGTGCCGGCATTCCGCCACACGTCTATTTTGACAGTGCGGCCATGATTATTACGCTCGTTATCCTGGGGCGCTTCCTTGAGGCCAGGGCGAAAGGGAAGACCTCAACGGCCATAAAGAAGCTGATGGGTCTTAAGCCAAAAACGGCCCGTGTTATCCGGGATGGCAAGGAGACGGACATACCTATTGAGGCCCTCGTGAAAGAGGATATTGTCCTGGTGCGGCCAGGAGAAAAGATCGCCACGGACGGCATAGTTATCTCCGGGACCTCCGGGGTGGATGAATCCATGCTTACCGGAGAAAGCCTGCCTGTGACAAAGCAGGCCGGGAGCGAAGTATTCGCCGGCACGTTGAATAAGAGCGGGAGTTTCACTTTCAAAGCCACTAAAGTAGGCGCGGAGACTGTCCTGGCCCAGATCATCCGATTGGTCGAAGAGGCCCAAGGGTCTAAAGCACCCATCCAGCGATTTGCAGACAAAGTGGCCTCTATCTTTGTCCCGGTGGTATTCACTATAGCCGTGATTACCTTTATTATCTGGTACTTTCTTGTCCCGGAACCGCTCCTTAGCCGTGCCCTCTTAAATTTTGTATCCGTCCTGATTATTGCCTGCCCCTGTGCCATGGGTTTGGCCACGCCTACCGCAGTCATGGTGGGAACCGGCTTAGGGGCTGAAAACGGCATCCTGTTCAAGGGCGGTGAAAGCCTGGAAAAGGCGTACAAACTTACAACGGTTGTCTTTGACAAAACAGGGACCTTGACAAAGGGAGAGCCAGAGGTCACGGATATACTACCGGCAGATGGCCTGCAACCAAAAGACATCCTTAAGATTGCGGTGTCCATTGAGGCCCTTTCCGAACACCCGCTGGCCCGGGCCATCGTGGAAAGAGGTCGGCGGGAAGGGGTGTCCCCACATCCTGTCCACGACTTCGAGGCTCTCTCCGGCTTTGGGGCCAGGGCGAACCTTAATGGGGAAAAGGTGCTCCTGGGGAATTTACGGCTCATGGAGAAAGAGGCGGTGCAAATGCAGGGGTTCGACCGGAGTGCCAGAAGGCTGGCCGATGGAGGCAAAACCTGCGTCTTTGCAGCCAAAGATGGCGAGGCTGTTGGTCTCATTGCCCTTTCCGATGTCTCCAAGGAATCCGCCCGTGATACGGTTTCGGCCCTTAGACACATGGGGCTGCACGTGGCCATGATTACCGGAGATAATGAGAAGACCGCCCGCGCCATAGGCCAGGCCGTGGGCATCGATCAGGTTATGGCCGAGGTATTGCCGGCCGACAAAGCCAGCCAGATACGGTGGCTGCAAGAGCAAGGTCAGGTAGTAGCCATGGTTGGAGACGGCATCAACGATGCCCCGGCCCTGACTACGGCAGACATCGGAATCGCCATCGGCGCCGGGACGGATGTGGCTATAGAAGCCAGCGACATCACGCTCATTACTGACGACCTGCGGCTGGTGCCCACGGCCATCAAGCTGTCGTCTCAGACCATGGGGGTAATCAAACAGAACCTCTTCTGGGCCTTTTTCTACAATAGTCTCGGGATCCCCATCGCAGCCGGGATATTGTATCCCTTCTTTGGAATCCTCTTGAACCCTGTGTTTGCGGCTGCGGCCATGGCCATGAGCTCGGTCTCCGTGGTGGGGAACTCTCTGCGCCTGAGGAGATCATGGATGCGCTCCAATTTTGGCCGCAGATGAACGCAGATTATCAGGATGTTAAAGAACCAGATTTATATCTTTATGGTTCCATATCCCTATTGTAAGAGCGGCTTCCGTCCCCGGCCGACCTGGCGGCCAGCCGCGATGTTCTGTCGCAGCAATATGCTGCTCCTACAAGGAAAAGGCCTAATAATGTCGTTGTAGTGTTAACCGGAGAAAGCGCTGTGGATACCCCAAAATGGCAAGGCAGGAATCTCAAACGACGAGTCCTGGATCTCCTCACCTCGACCGACCTTAAGCAGGCGCTTAATGAACTCTGCCGATTACCGGCCCGCCAGGTAATAAATCCCTTCTTTTCCTTCCTGTCCGGCACTGACCCGGCCGTGAGATGGCGCGCCATTACAGCCATGGGGGTGGTTGTCGCCCGCCTGGCTACAAAGGATATGGAAGGGGCTCGCGTCATAATGCGGCGTTTAATATGGAGTTTGAATGACGAATCCGGGGGCATCGGTTGGGGTGCACCTGAGGCTATGGCCGAGATCATGGCCCGCCACGATGGTCTGGCCAGGGAATATGCCCATATGCTGGTATCCTATGTCAGACCGGATGGAAATTTCCTGGAGCATGAATTACTGCAACGCGGCGCCATCTGGGCATTAGGAAGGCTGGCCCGGGTGAAAGCGGACTTAATACAGGATTGTATCCCTCACCTCCCGTCTTATCTGGAATCCAAAGATGCCACGGTCAGGGGACTGGCCGCCTGGACTATGGGGTTGCTTCGATCGGAAACGGCCCGCTCACCACTCAAAGCGCTTCTGGCAGATAACGCCGAAATCCAGCTCTACCTGGATGATAAGCTGACCGTCCGCCGGGTAAGCGACCTGGCCGAGCAGGCCTTGTCAGCTCTTGGCAAGCAGTGTTGATAGGATTCTACCACACTGCTTGCAGACGATATAGCCCCCGCTTTGCATGAGGGACCAATCAACTAGAATAAGGGAATGAAAAGGCCGTGAAGGGATAGTTAAGCGATAGAGGACGCCTTAACAAGGACTAAATGCGGCGGATTCTCTATAAGAACTCTTCGGAATCTCCCCGAAAAAAGGCTTAAGAAGAGAATGGCTACCTATCCAAAATGGGTTTTTCTACAGGCTCGTTAGCCGGTATTTTGGGGTAAATTTTCATTAAATAGCTTCTATGGTCGAAGGTGGTTTCTTGGTTATGTTATAGGTAACGCTTACGACGCCCGGTACCTCTCTCGTTATTATTTCTGCTAACCTATCTAGGGTATCATAAGGAATTCTGGTGGGTGATCCTGTTAGTGCATCTTTGCTGTCCCAACATCTTACTTCTATTTGCAGACCATAATCACTTTTCCCCTCCCTCACCCCGGTAACTTTATCTT
>DSAQ01000102.1 GCA_011046395.1 Pseudomonadota bacterium | reverse complement strand
TATGAAGTAATCATGCCCTTTGGTCTGACGAATATTTCCGATCATGCCGATAAGAAGTTCATCTTTGGCAAACCCGATGGATGGCCTGTACTCTTTAGAATTATCTATCTGGAACTTCTTAATGTCTATGCCGTTATAAATTACCTCCACTTTTTCCGGTCTCAGCCAATTCCCGGCGCACAGTTCTTTCTTTAGTGTATCCGAAACGGCGACCACACGGCTCGAACCCCTGCCGACTATCTTGCCTTTTAAGGCATGCATAACGTTCCGTCTATTCCCCATGTCCTTACTGCCGTGAAAGGTAGATATGACCTTTCGGCCTGTTAACATCCCGGCCATGCAGGCATATACGTTGGCTCCTAACAGGTGAGAATGGACTAAGTCAATCTTATGGCCTTTTATGCAGGTAATAATAGAAGAGAGAAATCTCAGATCAAAAGAACCGTCTGTGGGCAGAAGCATCGGAACAATTCCTTTGTTATCCAACTGCTCCTTTACCCAGCCCGGCCCGGTTACAGCCGCCACGCACTTATAACCTCTCGCCGCCATCCCCTGAACCAGTTGCAAAAAAACCGTCTCCGCCCCACCCGGACCTTTTGTCTCAATCAAATGTAAGATGCTTTTAGGTGTTAATTGGGGCCTGGATGTAATTGACTTTGAAAGAATACGGTTAACCTCTTAATGTTCTGTTTAAGCTGGTTAAGTATTATGCAATTTACATGTAGCCTAAGTTTCTTAACTGACTCAATATCTTTTCGTCTTGGCCTATAGATTCCTTTGCACTTTCGTCTCTTGAATACACACGAAGATTACTTTGCCATTCGGCCAGCAATTTCTTCCAGACGGCTAGTTTCTCTAAAGACACCGAATGGACGATATTTTTTGCTTCCCCTGCATCTGCCTCTATATCGTAAAACTCATCGTTGCCATTCTCAGAATGGATATACTTAAATTCGGAAGTCCTGACACACCTTAGACGCGTGCTAAATCTCAAATCTAGCTCAGAACTGAAACGCAAATAACCGCTTTTGATCTGGTCAGGCCTTGCATATTCAGAAAAAGCATCCTTAAGACCTGTATTATTTTTTATCATATTTTGTAAGGTAATATCTGTGTTAGATTGTTTAGCTTGGTTATTTATTCCTGTCGCCTCTAAAATCGTATAGAACAACTGATGTAGCTGTACCTGCTTCTTATGCTTATGATTTTTCGGAAACCCATTTCCCACGATTATCAACGGTACCTTAAGTAACGTATCATAGAGACACAACTGATGATCCATCAAGCCATGGTCGCCTATATTTTCTCCATGATCTGAAGCGATTATCAATACTGAATCGTCCAGAATACCGCTCTTTCTTAGATACTCTGTCAAATTGCCTATAGCGTCATCCAGTTCCCGGATGGCAGCGTCGTAGGCCATCCTGAATATATCCAGGGCTTCGTCCTTGAGTGACTCTAAACCCAAATTATAGCGGACATGAACTATACCATCCTTTAGTAAAGGATAATTCATTATCTGTTTGAGCCGTTTTCTATTAGAACCTTGCAATATTGCTTTTATATATTTCTTATAAGGTTGATAAGGTAAGTGGGGATCCATAAAATGGGCATAGAGAAAAAACGGAGTTTCTTTTTTAGTTCTTATCTCTTCCAAACTGTCAATAACTTCATCCACTACATCATGACTGCATCCAGGTTCCGTAAGCCCCCTTTTTTTAAAAACGAAATTTACAAAAGGGGATATCTTTCTCAGAAGTCTCCTCTTTCTCGACTTCCCTTCAGAATATAATTTGAACTCCTTGAAGCCCTTGCTTAGGTTTGTCTCTTTGTTAAACCAGGGGTTAGTGGAAAAACCGATGGTCTCGTAGCCGTTCTCAGACAATATTTGGGCCAAGGTCGGCACATGATCATCCAGCCGTGGATATTCCTGTGTCGCCCCATGCTCCGAGGGATAAAGGCCGGTAAATATCGATGCGACTGAGGGCACCGTCCAGGGGGCCGTAGCAATCGTTTCTAAAAATACCGTCCCCTGCTCGCTCAGCCGGTCTATGTTTGGCGTAGTATTACGGTGATAGCCGTAACATGAGACATGGTCGGCCCGTAAGGCGTCTAAAATAAGAACGATAATGTTGGGTTGTTTTGAATTGTTCATTTTATTCTATACGCTACCCGCTATTCGCTAATCCCGGCCCTTGCCTTGAACGGGCAAAAACATCCTCATAAATTTTCAAAAGCCTCTCACCTATCTTCTCAATATCAAACCGCTCTTCCACATCCCTGCGCCCGGCATGGCTTAGCTCTTTATACTTATCCGGATTCTTGATAAGAAACTCTATCTTATTTGCTAAATCTTCAGGATTTTTTTCTTCCACCAGGAGACCTGTCTTGCCGTCCACTATACACTCCGGGATGCCGCCGGTCCTCGTAGCAATAACCGGCAATCCGGTTGCCTGGGCCTCCTGGATAACCACACCCTGGGTTTCCTCCCAACCGTTTGAAATCCTTATGCTTGGGACTAATAATATATGTGACTCATTATATTGGTCCACAAGCCGTTCTTGCCCCATCGCGCCCAAGAATTGTACCCTAACCCCTATTCCCAACTCTCTGGCGAGTCTTTCTAAATTGGGACGATCGGGTCCTTCTCCAACGATGCGGTATTCCACTTGTAGCTGTTCGGAGATTTTTGAAACCGCTTCCACCGCATAGTTGATACCCTTTTCCGGAGAAAGGCGGGCCACGGTCAACAAAATAATTTTACCATCTCCGGGGCATTCTCTTTCCTTAAAACCAAAAAATCTTGTATCCATCCCCTGGGGCAGTATTACAACCTTTTCACCTTTACAACCTAATGACACCAACTGGGCCTTGGGAAACTCCGTATTCACCAAAAAAATGTCTCCGGCGGCAAGGAGTCTCTGAAATTTAGCCCCATCCAGATTTGTAACATTATTCGGCTGCAACCCATGAAAGGTCGTAATCAGAGGTATCCCATACACTTCTTTCAAGAACAGGTAATCATAACTGGTAAACACAGAATGGGAGTGTATGACATCAAACTGCGAAACGGATAGGGCCCTTATGCGCAACAATTCCTTGATAAAATATTTTATCCCATATCGTTGCCAGTTTTTAGATTTAATCAGCCCCGGCCATTGGTTAAGGCTTGACGCGAGGCTGAAATTGTTAAAAAAGCCGGAGAAAATCTCCTTCAAACAATCCCAATAACCATCCGGATTGACGTAAACGGTATCGTCAATTAACCTGCATACATCCGCCTTATGCCCGCAATACTCGTTTTTACCGGTATTGGCAATAACATTGGCCAGAAAACCCCGTTTCTTCAAAAATAGTATCTGGTTGAGAATATAGGGCTGGACCGGATTGGGAAATTTGGGAACGGCTATAGCTACTTTCACGTTTAATTGGATCATAGACTTATATGATTATGATTTGATACTTACCCCAGAAAAATAAAACAGCGATGTAAATAATGGGGATCTCATTTCCCAGACAAGACGCGGATCTTTTTCTTTCCCATAATAATGGCCACGCCTTCCAGATCAAAGCGCCCCCAGCTACCCAGTAAACCTAACACAGCCTTTAACTTTAAAAAAAATCCTCCCCTATAAAAAGCATTAAAGAATTCAGATCGGGCTTTAACCCAGTTTTTTTTAATAAGATACCTGCGGCCCGTGTTGAAACTATAGGACGCATAACCCCTGTTATAAAAGGCCCTTATAAAAACCAAGTTAATGCCCAGATTATTTTTGATATTTTCTGGGAGGCGTAGATAAAATTCACACGCCAGTCTTGAAGCCCCCTGCCATATATCGTGTGCGCGGACCGCAGTAATCTGCCCCCCCCTTCGCCTCCAGTAGCCCATTATATCTCCGGAACCTATAAACTTCCCTTTTAAACTGAGGGCTAACCATGTAGGATAATCAACAGTCGGCAAATAAGATACCTGCTGAAACCCTCCAACAGACAAGATAGCGTCTTTTCGCAAAATAACAGTCACTGCAGGAATGAAATCAACAAGTAATAGCTCTTTCAATAATTGGATTGTGGAGAGAGAAAAATACCTTGCACTTACTGATTCCGTGCCGATGACCGGTATTAAATTTTCGTGCACCAGCGCAGTTCTTCCCCAGGCTAGAATTATCTCTTCATCCTTGAAAAGAGGCAATTGTTTTTCCAGTTTGTAAGGCGGCCAGAGGTCATCTCCTT
>DSAQ01000064.1 GCA_011046395.1 Pseudomonadota bacterium | reverse complement strand
GTTATCTTCCATGGCGACTCCAGCTTGAGTGCTCGCGTGAATATTGATTCCAAAACGTCCATCAAAAGCCTCTCGTCCTTTTTGCCCCTATTCTAATCTACCCACTCAGTTTGAGAAAGAGCCCTTTTTTTCTGTGTCACCGTTTGAGGTGTAACCTATTGATCGCCTAATATATAACGCTCGTGCGGAGATTTCATTGCGTTCATATTGAGCCGAAAGCGCAAAGGTGAAAGCGGAAAGAGAATTAGAATTGGTTAATAGTTCATGGCTCATAGTTGTTTTCGGATTCTTGCCCGTCCAGGCTCCAAGACCGTGAACTTTTTAACCAGATCACTCCCATGTTCTGTAACCAGTGATTCTATCCCCTTCGTAAGTGTGGAGCGCATATTTCCGGGAAAACGGATCAGCAGTACCCCAAATGTCTCTTCTCCATGAGCGAAGACCCACTCACCAAAGTCCTTGTCTTCGGTCAGAATTATACGTTTCTCATTGACTGCGCGTTTGAGCACCTGGTAATCGGACGCACCGGGAGAATCCTCCACAACAGCAAGCACGTCGTGTCCACATGCGCGAAGCGTCCGAACGACGGCGAAGTCACAGCTCTCGTCTGCCAGAAATGTCAGCCTCTGTTCAGTCAAGCTCAGGTTCCGGTCTCCAGATATATCGTCGTCTCATTGGCCAAAGTATCCGCAGCATAAATCAAAGCAGCCTGGACATCTTCCCTTGTGAGGTTCGGATATGCATCCAGCAAATCTTCCACCGAGGCTCCTTCTCCTAGTTTGCGTACGATTAACTCCACAGGAATTCTGGTCCCCTTGACAACCGGTTTACCCAACATAACCTCCGGTTTTGTCTCTATTCGCTCATGTATTGTCATCGTTTATCTCTCTCCTCCCTGCCCGGATATTTTAACCAGACCGCACATCCAGGGCCGCAAAGCCTTCGAACATAATAAAGGACATCGACGAAAATTGCTGCTTTCACCAAGCAAGATGGCTCATGGTTCATAGCTGATAGCTCATGGCACTCCACTAATGACATCTGAAGATGTGATCCCAATGACCCTACAGCAACTTTATCCCTTTCATTTCTTTTGCCTTTTCATAAAGCTTCCGGTCGCCAGTTATAAAATTGCACTTGAGTTTTTTGGCCAGCTCAATGTAGGCGGCGTCATATAAAGATATCTTAAACCGTTTAGATAGGGTAATCCCTTCCAAAAACTCTTCTATCCCAAGGGTAAATATCTCAAAATCAAGATTCCATAGTGATGAAAAGGCCTCGGATGCAGCATCTGCGCTCAATTTTGTTTTTGTTGTCAGGACATTGGCAGCCTCATAAAAAAACAATTCGGGAACAGCGATTGTTTCTTCTCCCGAAACATGCCTGTCCCTGTAATATATTGCGCTGTCTCCTCCCGCCTCATCCCCAAAAATCCACTTAAGTATCACAGAGGCATCGAGAACTATCATCTGCCTTCCCTAATCTCCCTTATGGCCTTTACTGCATCAACATGGGCGATCTCCTTTTTGTGCTTTTTTTTCCACTCATCCATTTTAGCCAAAATCTGCTTCAATTTTTGTTCTCTGCCTTTTTTCAAGATTTTTTCTTCGTATTCGTCAATGGAAATCAGCGCCGCCAGGGGTTTATTCGCTCGTGATATAATCACCTGTTCTTTTTTCCTCGATACATCATTCAGGATACCGCCTAGTTTTTTCCTCAAGTCAAGAGCCGTTACGGTTTTCATTGCTTTAACCTCCCGGTGGAACATTAAATATAATATGAACTATAATAGTTAGTATGTCAATTTCATTATTTCACTTGAACATGCATAGCGAGCGCATTCCCCGTCCGCCGCTGGCGGACAGCGGGGTTAGCGAGCGAATACGATGCATTTTACCTTGCATACGGAGATTCCCCGCAGCTTGCCGCGGGAAGCTTCAAAAATTGTAAGCCCGAAAGCCGGGAGGCTGGGAGGCTAGGCCTTTCCATACGATATAAATTTTTTCTCATCCAGAAATTTCAGCACCTTCTGCACGGCATCTCCAAGGCTTAACTTTTCTGTCTCTATCACCAGATCGGGGTTCAGCGGTTCCTCGTAAGGAGAGGAAACCCCTGTATATTCCTTGATAATCCCGGCCCGGGCCTTCCGGTACTGCCCTTTGGGATCGCGCCTTTCGCACTCTTCAACCGAACACTTTACATATATCTCCAGGAAGTTATCGCCGTCAAACCGGCTTCTTATGTATGCACGATCCGCCCGGAAGGGAGAGATGAAGGCCGCAAGGACAAGTATCCCGGCATCCGCAAAAAGTTTTGACAACTCAACTATTCTGCGGAGGTTCTCTTTCCGGTCTTCAGGGCTAAAACCAAGATTACTGTTCAGCCCGTGGCGAACGTTGTCGCCATCCAGGACATAGACGCGAATACCTCTGTTGAACAATTCCTTCTCCACATAATGGGCGATGGTGGACTTGCCGGAGGCCGAAAGACCGGTAAACCATACGAGCCCGCTTTTGTGGTTGTTCAGACGGTTCCTGTCTGACCTGTTTACGTATCCGTTATGCCAAATTACGTGATTTTCCATAATATCGTGCTTACAAAAGTCCATGAGCGCTTCATGCCCTCGGTTTCATTACCCAATTCCAGGCTGTCCTAATGATACCATCCAGGCCATGCCCTGGTTTCCACTGCCACTCCTTCCCAATCAATTCAGAACTGGCCACCAGCCGGGCCGGATCACCAGACCGCCGGGGACATTCTCTTACCGGAAGATTGACGCCGGTGACCTCTTCCACTTTATTAATCACATCCCTTACTGAATATCCATTCCCCGAGCCCAGGTTATAGATTCGACTGTCACCACTACCTCTTAGGTGTTCCACGGCCATAATATGGGCCTCGGCAAGATCACTTACGTGGATATAATCCCGGATGCAGGTGCCATCGGGTGTGTCATAATCCGTACCGTAAATCTCTACGGGGGGATATTCACCCTCACCCCAACCCTCTCCCATCAAGGGAGAGAGGGCTGCCGACTGGAAACTAACCGATTTTGCCACATTCAAGATTTTCGGAATAAGATGGGTCTCGGGATCATAGCGCTCGCCGATCCTGCCCTTCTCATCAGCGCCGGCCGCATTGAAATACCTCAGAGAGACATACTTAAGGCCATGCGCCCGGTCACAGTCCTCAAGCATATTCTCTATAGCCAACTTCGTCTTCCCATAAGGATTCGTAGGGTTGGTCGGATGTGCCTCGTCAATTGGTATATACCCTGGCTCGCCATAAACAGCCGCGGTAGATGAGAAGACAATTTTTTTGACGCCGTGCTCGATCATGATCTCAAGCATGGTCAGGGTGTTGGCGACGTTGTTTCTATAATAGGCAAGTGGATTACTCATCGACTCGCCCACGATACTATGGGCAGAAAAATGCATCACCATGTCTATAGAATAATCCTTGAATATCTTCGACAACAAAGAACGGTCCGCCATATCTCCACAAATGAAATCTCCCTGTAAGACCGCCCAGTTATGCCCCTTGGAAAGATTGTCCAAAACCACGGTAGAGTATTGGCGTTCCCCCAGGAGAAGATTAACATGGCTGCCGATGTAACCCGCGCCGCCGATTATGAGAATGCAAGACATATTAATAATATATAGCGCTTAGCGTATAGGGGTTAGGGGATAGCGAGTAGATTCTTACCTTATACGCTGAACGCTTATACCCTACGCCCTAAACGCTACTCCCTGTACTCTAAACGCCAATCGGCGCAACTATGCTGCCTTCTCGTATTCAACAAAACCCATGGTTATGCCATCGCGCCCAGCTCTATCTATAATCTTCTCAACCTTCCTCAATACGTCGATCTCTACAAAGGCGTCTCCACACTGGGCACAAACTAAAGCAGGCACATTTCTTACCACTATGATCTTTTCTCCATCAAGTTCATAGGGTAGATTAGTCTTTCCTGTCACCATCTTACCCTTACACAACGGGCATCTCATCTTTCCCTCCTCTTTTCAAAGCCTTCCTCCCATTCCAAAATAGTCGGCTCATACACGGTAATTATCCATAACATCTATTCATTTTCGTCCACTGCAACTACTGCATGAATGGTCCTGTTGTTTTCCGTATATCCCAAAACCAATCCGCTAGTGTAGTGTTTCAATAACGGCTTTACAATGAGCGATCTTTTCCAAGATGGTGTCAACCTTTTTCGTCCAAACGAATGGTTTAGGATTTTCATTGTTTATGCGGATAAACTCTTCAATG
>DSAQ01000208.1 GCA_011046395.1 Pseudomonadota bacterium | reverse complement strand
TCTTGTTTTCAAAGAGCAAACTGAAACTACCTGGGGCCAATTTAAAAATATTCTGACCTCATTTGCACTTGGCTCTCAGTTTGATCTTAAAACAGCTGCATGACTTTTTACGAGGTCATCATAATTGTTGATGACGATAATCATCTGATCGGTATCATAACCCGGAGCGATCTCCTTGACCCGATTCAGAAGCAAGTTATCCTGGTCGATCACAATGAAATATCTCAGGCTGTGAATGGCATAGAGGACGCTGATATCTTAGAAATTATCGACCACCATAGGGTGGGGGATATATCAACCATAAGGCCCATTACTGTTTACAACGAGCCTATTGGGAGCACATGCACCATAATAGCCAGTCAGATATTTTTGCACCGGATTGAGATGATTCCGGATATTGCCGGTGTTCTCCTGTCAGGGATATTGTCTGATACGCTATTGCTGACGCTTTCCACTACTACCCAAAAAGATCGCGAAATAGCCCGCAAATTGGCAGGGGTGGCCGAACTCGATCTGACGACATTTGGAAAAGAATTATTAACCTCGAGTACGAACATCAAGGGCAAGACTCCGCGGGAGATCCTTTTTCATGATTTCAAGACCTATCATTTTAATGGAAAGAAGATAGGGGTTAATCAAATAATGAGTCTTGATAACGAGGAGATTGCGTCTGTTGAGCCGGATATTAAGTCAGAGATGGAAAAACTTTGCCGGGAAGAGGCATATAGCATGGTAGCCATGCTGATAATGAATCCGGTGGAAAGGAAGGGGGAAGAGATAATCGTCAAGGGTGACACGAAGATTATTGAAAAGGCATTTGGGGTAACGGTAAAGGATGATAAGTGTTTTGTTCCAAAAATCATGTCCCGCAAAAAAGATTTTATCCCCAGGATCGGCGGAATTCTTGCTAACTCTCCCGGCAGTTACCATACCGTCTGAGACTATTCCCCGCGACACATCTTTAATAAAATTAACACGTTTCATTTGCTTCCAAGTTGTTGATAGTTTTGACAAAGGAACATGCGGGTGCATTTCCATTGCTTGAGACCGCAAGGGAGGATTATGTGAAGGCTGCGGAACTAAAAAAACCATCTTGGCAGGAAAGGTGTTCAGGTTGGGTTACTATTGATGCCTGATTGCTACTGCAACGTATTCCAGCCCATATAGATTTGTTGGGGAATTTTTGGCAAACCGGCTGACTTACTTAAAACTTCATTGACCCTAATGCGGCGGGGTGATAGTAAGAGAGGAAAACCAATTCTGAGAAGGGGCTATAAGACAAGATGGAATTTATTGCTGACCTTCATATCCATTCTTACCTTTCCCGCGCTACGGCCAGGAATCTTAACTTGGAGAACTTACACCTTTGGGCGCAGCTTAAAGGGATTACTGTGGCCGGGACGGGGGATTTTACACATCCTCAATGGTTCTCTGAGATCCGGGAGAAACTGGAACCGGCAGAGCCCGGGCTCCTGAAACTAAAGCGTGAACTGGCGAGTGAGACGGAAGGGCAGGTCCCCTTGACCTGCAAGATGCCGGTACGCTTTCTCTTGAGTGTCGAGATCAGCAATATTTATAAGAAGAATGGGAAGGTTAGAAAGGTTCATAATATCGTCTTTGCCCCAGACCTTTCCGTCGCCGAGAAGATCAATGCCCGCCTGGCCCGGATTGGGAATATCCGTTCTGACGGAAGGCCCATCCTGGGTCTTGACTCCAAGGCACTTCTGGAGACGGTTCTGGATATCTCAGAAGATGCCTTTGTAATTCCGGCCCATATCTGGACCCCCTGGTTTTCGGTGCTCGGTTCTAAATCAGGGTTTGATTCCCTCGAAGAGTGTTTTGAAGAGCTCACCCCCCATATTTTCGCGGTTGAAACCGGTCTCTACTCTGATCCGGCCATGAACTGGAGGGTATCTAAACTGGACGGGGTGACCCTGGTATCCAATTCTGACGCCCATTCTCCGGCAAATCTGGGACGCGAAGCGAACCTTTTTGACACGGAACTTTCTTACTTTGCTATTAGAGATGCCTTAAAGACCGGCGACCCCGGACGGTTTTTGGGGACCATTGAATTCTTTCCTGAAGAAGGGAAGTACCATTTTGACGGCCACCGAAAATGTGCAGTCCGGCTTTCTCCACGGGAAACGATGGGCTACCAGGGCCTCTGCCCGGTCTGCGGTAAGCCGGTAACCATAGGGGTAATGTACCGCGTGGAGGAACTGGCCGGCCGTAAGGAGGGGCTAAAGCCGGAAAGAACGCATCCGTTTACCAATCTTATTCCATTGACAGACATTCTGGCAGAGGTATTGCGGAGTGGGCCAAAAAGTAAAAAAGTGCAAATGTCCTACCATCAACTTTTAAGGATGCTTGGCCCGGAGCTTGACATCCTCGGGAAATGCCCTCTAAACGAGATCGAGAGTAAAGGTTCACCTATGCTGGCAGAGGCTATCCGGAAAATGAGAAATCAAAATGTTCATATCGATCCTGGGTATGATGGCGAATTCGGTAAGGTTCGTTTATTTACGAATGAAGAACTGGATCGCTTTTCCCGGCAGCAATCTCTGTTTCAAGCGCCGGGTGAGACGCTCATATCTCAAAAAGACGCAAGGGACAAGGAAACAGTCACCCGCCTGCGTCGGACAAAGCACAATGAATAAAATCCCCCCTCACCCCCCTTTGATAAAGGCGGGCATCCGTTAAATCCCCCTTTCTCGCACCCAGACGCATCTTCGACCGAGGCGAAGAAAAAGGGGGATACAGGAAGAGTTCCAGAACTGCCACCAACACAAGAAAACGTATTATTTTCTCCTCAAGATACCGCGCAGACTGAAGCCCCCCTTTTGAACACCTTAAATTCAATTCAGCGAGAGGCGGTACAGCATACAGGCAGCCCCCTTTTGATTGTGGCCGGACCCGGGACCGGAAAGACGCGTACCATCACTCATCGAATAGCCTATTTACTTTCGCACCATATCGCGCAGCCGGAACAGATACTGGCGGTTACTTTTACCAACAAGGCCGCGGAAGAGATGAGGGATCGCCTGACCTCGCTCATTAAGGATTCAAATGTCCTAAAAGTGCTAACCATCAAGACCTTTCACGCCTTATGCCTTGATATCCTGAGGAGGGATGTCGGGCCGGTCGGGGTAAAGACACCTTTTACCATCCTGACCGAGGCGGATCGAGGCTATCTGATCAAGAGTCTTCTGCCTTCTGATTGCAGCCTGAGAAAGATGGGCGACACCATCTCCAGGGCCAAACAGAATCTCCTTTCTCCAGGAGACGGCCGGCAAGATATAGCTGGAGATATCCCACGGGATTTATTGGACCGGATTTATGAAGCCTATCAGCGGACGCTCGATGAGGCCCACCTCCTTGATTTTGAGGATCTGATTTTTAAGGTGGTGCGACTTTTTGAGGGCCACGAGGCTATCCGGGAGAAGTATCAGGAGAAATTTCGTTTTATTTCCGTGGACGAGTATCAGGACATCAATTATGCCCAGTACCGGCTCATTCGGCTCATGGCCCCTTCAACCCACGACCTTTGTGTTATCGGCGACCCGGATCAGGCGATTTACGGTTTCAGAGGCTCATCGGTTCGATATTTTTATAAGTTTCAGGAGGATTATCCAACGGCCAAGGTTCTCCGCCTGGAGCAGAATTATCGCTCTACAGAGACGATACTGCGGGCGTCGAGGCAGGTGATTGGGGAAGGTGATGTCCGGGAAGGCCTCTGGTCCGGTATCCAGGGGACACGCTGGCTAACTATTGCCCGGTTGCCTACGGAGAAGGCTGAAGCCGAGTTTGTGGTTAAGAGTATCGAGACGGAGGTCAGGGGGATCAGCCACTTTTCTATGGAAAGCAGAAAAATCGATACTTCAGAAGAGGGAGGCGAACGAAGCTTTTCCGATTTTGCGGTACTGTACCGGATTAATGAGCAGGGAAAGGCCCTGGAAGAGGCATTTATCCGTTCGGGGATTCCATTCCAGAGAGTGGGGAAAGCAAAGATCGTGGACCGGAAGGGGACAGCTCAACTCCTTTTTTGTTTAAGGATGCTGGAGCCTTTAGGGTGCGGTCTGGACAGGTTGGAATTTTTCAATAGAAAGCGGATACAGGGCCTTAAAGATGGGCTGAACCCACTGAAAATAACATTAAAAGGAAAGACCGTTCGAGAGAAATTGGAGCGGATTTACGAAGGTGTTGATCTTTTTGTCAGTGGTAATCTGAAAATGTATTAAGTCCGGCGGTGTGAAAATGCCGGTTTTGATCTTCTTCTATTTTCTTCCAACCCATCCATAAAATTTTTTCTTCCGTTTTCTTCCCTTCTTTTTC
>DSAQ01000101.1 GCA_011046395.1 Pseudomonadota bacterium | reverse complement strand
TTGAGCTTTCTTGCCTTCAGCTCTCTTGCTCTCATTACTTCTTCGTTTTCTTCCCGAACTTCCTTTCGCCAAAATAACGGCGGATCTGCGATCCTCCACACTAACGGCGGATCTGCGATCCTCCACACTAACGGCGGATCTGCGACCGGGCAATTCCAGCCAGACCGATCAGGCCGGCGTCAATTTTCCCCCTTGACGCAAAGAATAATCTGTAATAGTTTGTAATACAAAAACTAAGGGGTGATGAGTTATGAGAACTGTGATTTCTGTCAGCCTTCCAGAAGAAATGGCTTCAAAACTTAATAAGGTCGCAAAAGAAAGCGGTATGGCAAAGAGTGAAATTATAAAGGAATCGCTGCGGGCTTATCTATGGGAAGACCGTTTTAAAAGGCTTAAAAAGAACTTAGTTCGAAAGGCAAAACGGGCCGGGATTGTTACGGATGAAGACGTTTTTAAGGCGGTATCTTGAAAGCCCTTTTTGATACCAATGTCTTGATTTCAGCCTTCCTGACGGATGGATTGTGCTCAAAGTTGCTTTCAAGGGCAAACAAGCGAGAGTTTAAGTTATACACCTGTCCTTTTATCCTGGCCGAATTTGAGGAAAAGCTCCATAAACGATTTTCTGTAAGCATATCAGAGATAAAAGAAGCCCTGACCCTTATCAAAGAACTACCTTTCATCATAGATCCTATCGAGGGGAATGTCCAGGTGAAGGGAGCCTGCCGAGATAGCAACGACGACTTGATACTGGCCTGTGCCCTGGCTGCAAAGGCAGACTTTCTTGTCACCGGCGATAAAGATTTGCTCACGATCGGGATATATCAAGGGATAAGAATTATAACTCCAAGGGACTTTGAACTGCTTTTTGATGACGGCTGAGAGTTGGAATCAAAAGTAAAGGGATGTTTCAGTCGAGATATAACGCTCAATAATATCAGCCGCTGTTTTTTCGGCATGATAAGTCTTCAAAATGGCCTGCATCCATCGGGCCTTTTCAGCAAACGACGGAGTTGTCAGTACTACATCAATAGCATTTAAAAGCGCCTTTGGATTGTAATTGAACTCCTTCCAGGTGATTGACTTGCCAACCTCCAGCAAGTCCACTCGCTGTATGCTATGGCGCTTTCCCAAGTAGGCCTCTTTCTACCATTTCTTTCTCCATGACCTCATAACGATCCTCTGGCTTTGGCTGTTCCTTTACCCACGCAATAAACCTCTTTAACCCTTCTCTTACTGAAATTTTAGGCTTATAGCCAAATTTTTCTTGTATCTTTCGGATATCTCCCCATGCATGACGTATATCACCTATACGGTATTTCCCTACCACCTGTACAGGAACATCCGTCTTAAACTCTTCTGCGAGGATGTTGGCTACTTCCAGCACCGGGGTTCCACTTCCCATTCCCACATTATAAACATCAAAACCAGAAAACCCTTTCTTTAGCACGAGACGCATAGATTCGACAACATCCTCAATGTATACAAAATCTCTCTTTTCCTGCCCATCTTCATAAATCAAAACGGGATTTTTTGCCATTATCCGGGTGCAGAATATGGAAAGAATCCCGGTATAAGGATTATTAAGGGATTGGCCAGGCCCATAGACGTTCTGAAATCGCAAGGCAACAGATGGCACATCAAAGCCTTTGGTGAACTGGGCTACTAACTGCTCTTGATTATGTTTTGTGATTCCGTAAATGGATGCCGGCTTGAGGGGCTGATCTTCTATGCTAGCCGTCGGCTTGACCCTTTCGCCACATTTGGGACACCGTGGTTCCCATTTGCCCTGGCTCAAATCATTAGCACCCCTTCCTTCAGGATACACCACGCCGCATTTTATGCAGATATACCGTCCTTCTCCGTAAACCGCTCTGGAGGAAGCAAGAATAACGCCTTTTATGTACTTCAAATTTTTTGCGGCCTCCTCAAGGAGAACGGCGGTTCCAAGTTCGTTAACGCTTACGTGTCGGGCGATCTCGTAAGAAGACTGTCCCACTCCCGTTTCGGCAGCCAGATGCACGATATAATCTGCTCCGTCCAGACATTTGCCAACAATGCCGTGATCACGCACATCTCCGTGAAAGAAACTAACTTTTCTTGGTTTTTCCCATTTACCATCAGGGTGCACTTGTTTGATGATGGCATCCAACACAAAAACATCCCAGCCATCGCCTAATAGAGCGTGGATCAGGTTGGAACCAATAAAACCAGCGCCGCCGGTAACTACTATTTTTCCTGTCACATTTGCCATTATTGTCCTCCCAAGCAATAAAACGATCGCCCATTATGCATTTTCGTTAATAGTATCAACAAATGCTGAAAATCTTGCCGGTGCATCATATTGTAACATTTCTTCTCCCAATCGGCTGGCAGCCTTTTGATAGTCTTCATTTTCAAAAATATCCTCAATGGCCCTTTTAATTTTAACCTTTGTGACCTTACCGGAACGAATCAATAAACCTGCTTCTTCTCTTACAATAGCTTCCATAGTCAGATATTGATCTGCATTCGAAGGTAATCCAATGATTGGAGTACCGCAAGCAAGCGCCTGATAGGTGGTTGCGCTTCCCCCGCTGCAAATCACCAAAGATGCCCTTTTTGATGCCTCTACTCCTGGAAGAAACTTCTCTAAAAATATATTTTTCGAAAGCTGACCGGTGTCAAACCGGCCCGCTGAAGCCACCATTGCTGTCACTGGCATCTCGCCCAATACCTCGAGTATGGTATCCATGACCGTGATGTTTCCCGAAGATCCCAACGTTACATAGATAATAGGTTTATCGGGGGCTACCTTATTCCACCAATCGGGGAAAGAAACATTAGGCGACCACAGGACCGGTCCTAAATAAAGGTGATTATCTGGTAGATTCGACGTTGGCGCCAGACATGGAAGGTCTAGGTAAAGTGACCAATTGCCGTAAGTATAGACCTCCCGCAAATCCCTAACGGGCCGTAAGCCATACGTCCTGCGAAGTGCGTTGAATGCAGCGGCGTGATACTTAAAGAAGGCTGGGCGCAACATTTTAAAAAAGAAGTGACTAATTCCAACCCCGAAGATATTCACCAGAGGATGTTCCGGCAGAGGGAAAGGAGCTGTAGCATACGGAGACCAATGCGCATTTGACAAGGCGGCATAAGGAATGCCCAAAAGCTCTGAGCTGATCCCTAACGAAAGTCGAAAATCTCCTGCCACTAGATCTGGAGATAATTTCATCAAAAGATCGAGATCGGCTTGGACAGAGATTTTGAGTTCATCTAACGTGTAAACTGGCTTTCCTTTGGCCAGACGGTCTAGGAACTTCGTTGAAGAGAGCGTTGGAATAGTATAAAAATGGTTACCAAATGACTCAACCAAGTAGCGAGAATCCTTGCCCGTCGCAAAATAAATTTCATATCGGCTGCGATCCAGGGAATTTGCGAGCACAAGGGGACGCGTGACATGAGCAAGGGTTACGTCTTCGGCAACAAACAGAATGCGGCGGATTTTATGATTGCTGTTAATAACCTGCCTCTTGTATCGGAATATCCTTGATTTTCTTTGCCGGTACTCCACCCCAGATTTCATTCGGAGGTATCTTCGTATCCATTGGGACAACAGAACCAGCCGCTATGATAGAGTTCTCACCAATTGTCACTCCAGGCATTATAATAGAACCAACACCCACTGTCACCTTTTCACCAATTATTACTGTCTTAAGTATTAATTCATTGTAAGTCAAGGCGTGGGCAGTCACAATGGTTTCTCCACCGAAAAAGGCATAATCGTCTGCCCGTATCATGTGGGGTTCCATGAATCTCCCGGCAATCGAGACATTTTTGCCTATCCTGGACCCGAAGAATTTAAAGAAAAGAGGTCTCACGAAAATCGGGACAAAAGGCAGAAATATCGTGCCGCCCATTTCATTGAGAGACGTGTAAAGCTTCCAGATAAAAAAATCTCTCCCCTCCATGACATAAATTCCCTCTTTTAAGGGACAGAGCCAAAGAAGAAGGCGTATTGAGAGCCCGGAAAGAAAAATATAGAGTAAGATCCAGACAAATAGATCCACTAATACGTGGTACTCAAAAAATACGATTCTGGTAAAGCTGGACAAATAATATGCCGCCATGAAAGATACAGCCAGATTAAGACTGATAAAGAAGGTTGCTACAATGTAATCGAGGAGGGTCGTTTTCATTTTTCTTATCAACCGGTGGAGGTCTTACTTACTATAAGCTGTATCGGAAAAAATCAATACAAAATTGATGGTTTCGTAAAAAGTCGTTTTTAGCTTAAGTATTTGAAATAATATTATTTTATTGCATTTTTGTCTTGACTTTCATGTTGTCCCGTGATAGAAAACATATGCAACATCAACATG
>DSAQ01000118.1 GCA_011046395.1 Pseudomonadota bacterium | reverse complement strand
TAACATGTTGATGTTGCATATGTTTTCTATCACGGGACAACATGAAAGTCAAGACAAAAATGCAATAAAATAATATTATTTCAAATACTTAAGCTAAAAACGACTTTTTACGAAACCATCCTTATTAATATAAAAATACTCCATTCCCCCGACAACAGCGATAAGTACCGCCATCACCAGGAATCCACCAACTACCTTGTTCTGCAAACTAAGCTTCATTTCTTATTCCTCCTTTTATATAAAACCAAATACTACGCGGCTTCGCCTAGAAGGCCAAACTCTTTTCCACCCAGCACCTTGTCGATGTCCAGCAGGATCTTGACACCAACTTCCATCTTGGCCATACCAAGGATGAAATCTGTATCCAGGTTGCCACTGAAGGCCAGCGTGTCATCAATATCCTCACCTTTGATGTTCAACACCTCTGATACCGAATCCACCACAATCCCCATCTGTACGTGGCGCAATGCCTGGGTTACCTCTACCACAATGATGCAGGTTCGATCCGTGTAATCGATCCGGGGCATCCTGAATCGGAGCCTTAGGTCAACCACTGGAATCACCTTGCCCCGCAGATTTATTACCCCCTGGACAAATTCCGGGGTCTCGGGCACAGCGGTGATCGGCATCATCCCGATGATCTCTCTGACCTTTAGAATACTGATCCCGTATTCCCCGGCCAGAAAGAAGGTCAGATACTTCCCTTCCTTGTCAGACATAGATTTTATAGCCTGATCTATTATTTGAACCTGTTCGCTCATTCTTTTACACCTCCCTTCATTTGTTAATTTGTAAGCGTCTCAGTGTCTTCCCTAATGCCGCGACAACGTCCGGGAAATCGCTGTCCGCATAGGTCACAAAACGCGGCCGCAGGCTATGTCCTTTCGCTATGGTATTTTCCTCTTGGTCCGGGAACCGAGGAGGGACACCCCAATAAAAACTCCTTTTACGAATATTCTGCATATCGACGGATACACAAATGAACATTAAGTGAAAAAGTGAACAATACGATTAAATCGTACATATCGGGCTAAATAATGATGCCCTCGTAAAAAGTCAGAAATCCCCTCCCCTGCCTACGGTCCGTCGCAGGCGGAGTGGAAGGGAATGAAGGGAGAGGGGGACTTTTTACGAAATGATCAAATAATGCTTTTGTTACTTTTAAAACTTAAGGCAGGGCTTAAAAGTACTATGTGACGAGCTTAAATAAAAAACGCACAAAACGTTAAGTTATTGCCGGAATAGTCGAAAAGTGATATAAATGCGAAATGATGGTATATAGGCAAAAATGAGAGACACAGAGTATATTACAACCTCAGAAGCCGGCAATATTTGTGGGGTGACCCGGACAACCATCACTCGATGGATAGACGATGGCCTGCTTAATGCCTTTATAACTCCGGGTGGTCATCGTAAGATCAGAAGAGAAGACATAGACCGTTTCCTTGCCGCCAAAAATATAATCCCGCCTGAAGCAACCAATCCGGGTAAAAAGAATATCCTGGTGGTTGATGACAATCCTTATGACCTTAAACTCTTTGAGGCTGCCTTCCTTGTAGCTAAAGATAAATACCAGGTTCATACTGCCAGCGACGGATTCGAGGCCATTTATAAAATCGGTGGGGTCAACCCGGAGGTTATAGTCCTGGATCTAATGATGCCTAAGATGGACGGGTTTGAAGTCTGTTCCAGGATTAAATCGAATGAACACACCAAAGATATCAAGGTAATTGTTACCACGGGCCATGGTGAGGAGGAGAATAGAAAAAAAGCACTAAAATGCGGGGCAGACGCCTTCTTCCCCAAGCCGCTGGATTGGACCACTCTAATTGAAAAAATCATTAAATTTTCACAATGATTCATCGGTCAGCCGTGTGGATGACAAATCCGAAAGCACAAAGTTGATTTTGTCCTTTGAAATTAAATAATTATGGCCAATACCTTCATGGTATCACCTGGCGAATATTTGATTAGCTCTGACCCCTCAGCCGTCCTTGAAACCTATCTCGGTTCATGCGTGGGTATAGCCCTCCACGATCATGTGGCTGGGGTAGGCGGACTCCTCCATATTATCCTACCCGATGCCGATGGCTGGTGTGCAAAAGCTACCCCAGCCAAATATGCCCGTACCGGTATACCACTCCTCATTCAGGAAATGGAAGCTGCAGGTGGAAGGAAAGACCGTTTCAAGGGTTGGATAGCTGGCGGAGCGCAGATGATGATTGGTAAGCCAGGCATTGCCTGTCTGGATATCGGGCCAAGGAATGTGCGCGCCGCCCGCCAGATCACGGAGGCTCAGGGGATACCGATTTTAGGGCAAGAAGTGGGCGGAAACCTTGGCCGTCGCCTCCGTCTGCGGATAAATAGAGGTGTGGCTGAATTTGCCTCCAGCGCCAACATGGGCCTGCACGTAAAAAAAGAAGCTACTGCCCCTTCCAGCCCTGATAAAACGGAATTAATAAAATCCATTAAGGGCCTTCCACCCTTTTCCCACATGGCAACCAGACTTTTTGGCCGGATAGAAGACGAAGCTATAGCCTTTGCGGAGTTAAAAGAAGAAATCTATAAAGACCAGTCCCTGACCGCAAATATCCTGAAACTTTGCAACTCGGCCTATGTTGGCCTGCCCCATCGGATAACCACTCTTTCCCATGCCATGGTCCTCCTCGGCATGAATAACCTGAAAAAGATTATCCTCACAGCCCTGATAAAGCCGGTCTATAGCCGGAAGGCCAATATTTACTTTTTGAAAAAGGGCGACCTTTTCCGTCATGCCCTCGGCTGCGCCCTGACCGTGGAATGGCTGGCACGCCAGAAAGGGTATGCCGACCCGGAAGAGGCCTTTGTTGCCGGATTGTTGCATGATGTAGGAAAGGTCGTTCTCGGAGAGTGCGCCCTTGAGCAGTTTGACCGTATCATGCGCAAAATTATTGAGGAAGGGAAAGACCTTACCCGGGCCGAGGAAGAAGTGTTTGGCTACAACCACGCCCAGGTGGGTGCCTGGGTAGCAGAGGCCTGGCATCTGCCGCCGCTTTTGAAGGATGTCATTTTATGCCATCACCGGCCGCCTGAGGCCACAGTGGACCCCATGATGGTTTCGTTGGTGCACGTTGCCGATGCCATTTGCAACATGCTGGGCCTCGGCTGCGGCACGGGACTGGCTAACCGGATTGCCCCCGGGGCCTTATCCCTGCTCCAGATCAGCACAAAGCAAGTGGACAATGTCATCAGTGTCCTGCCGGAAATAATAAAGAAAGTGGAGAATATATTTTGAATAATACAGACAACAGTCATCGGCTATCGGCTATCAGCCATGAATGAGGACCATTTACAGGAACTCCTTACCAACGTCTGGCAAGAGACCGGGTACGATTTCCGGGGATATCGCCGCGCTACCATCGAGCGCCGCATCGCGAAGAGGATAACCCTGCTAGGAGCCAAAGACCTTGCCGATTACCGACGGATACTCGGCATGAGACCGGACGAATACAGACACCTGGTAAGCGACCTGACCATCAAGGTCAGCCGTTTTTTTCGTAATCCGTATGTATTTGAGGCTATAGACCTCCTGGTCTGGCCGGATTTGTTGAAGGCCAGGAAACAAAGTAAACATCTGCGCATCTGGAGCGCCGGCTGCGCCCATGGAGAAGAGACCTATTCCCTGGCCATATCTATCCTGGATCACATTCGGCGTAAAAAGAAGCCGCCTAAAGATTATGACATCACCATCATGGGCACAGATATTGACGAAGAGGCCTTGGCGCGGGCCAAGGCAGGCAGATATGGTGTTTCCGCCGTGGCCGAGGTCAAAAAGAGGCTTCTCGACGCCTATTTTATCTACGATCCACTCACGGCTACTTACTGCGTAATACCCGAGGCGAGGGATTTAGTAGCCTTTGTCGAACATGACATCTTGGCGCCAGCCATCATCTCGCCTCCCTGCGGGATCGTAACTAATTATGACCTTATCCTCTGCCGCAACCTTCTCATTTATCTCTCATACAGTCTGCAGGAAAAGGTCTTATCCAGGCTTTTACGGGTGCTAAATCCCGGGGGTTATCTGATCCTTGGAAAATCAGAGGCCGTGCCACCGCAAATGGCCAACGGTGTCCAGGTTTATGACAAACGAGCCAATATATATCAGAAGGCGAAAGGGTAACCGTATGTACGTTCGACTGCGCACCAAAATCGTTATCGGGATAATCGGACTATTAGTCCTTACTGCCCTCTCTATGGAAATATTTATGGTTCTTTCTCATTTCAAGTGGGTAACCCAACTTTGCTGTAGTCCAATTTCCCTGTAAGCATATAGATTATTGTCCTGAGGTTTTTGAATGTCCTATAGCCTCTTGCTTTTGCTTTAGC
>DSAQ01000221.1 GCA_011046395.1 Pseudomonadota bacterium | reverse complement strand
CCATGGCGACTCCAGCTTGAGTGCTCGCGTGAATATTGATTCCAAAACGTCCATCAAAAGCCTCTCGTCCTTTTTGCCCCTATTCTAATCTACCCACTCAGTTTGAGAAAGAGCCAAAATTATCCTGTTCTCCCTGGATGTCCGTGGTGTCGGTCAGGCTGATTACATCCCGCACCTCTTCTATGGTTTCTAACTTTTCTGTAAGTGCTTTGATCTTCTCCAGTATTTCATTGGTGAAGATATTTTCATCCTTAAAGGCCAAGACAAAGAATTCGTCTGTGCCGAATTCTTTTTTAAATTCTTCAAAAAAGATGAGATCGGGGTCGTTTTTAAGGACAAAAGACTCAACAGAATGTTCCGTCTTTGTCCTGGGGATCATGAATAAGAAGAAAATGGTGAGGAGAAAAATAATCCCCAGAAGCAGCCAGCGTTTTTGCAGTATAAATTGTGCTATTTTCTCCATGGAGACCTTTTACAAAAATGAGCCCGTCATTGCGACTGAATCGAGTTAATGATGTGATGAAGCAATCCCAGACGAAAAGATCGCCACGCTACGTTCGCAATGACAATGAAATCCTATAGCAGGTATTAATTCTAACGAAAGGGTATATTAAAATGAAAACTTGGCAGTTATATACCCTTGATCATTCCGGCCATAGTATCCTAAGAACGTATCGGCTTTTCCGTCCAGAATGTTCAAGCCTACTGAGATAAAGAGGTTATCGATATAACGAAGTTCTACCTCGGGGTTGAGATAAAAGCTGTTGTCGGTGAGGTTGTAAAATGAATCAAGATTGAGGCGCAATTTGTCGTGGAAGAGGGTTTTATTTATGCGAAGGAAAAGGCCGGACTCAAACTCATGGTCGAAAAGTATCCTGTCATCATAGCTAAATATCTTTCTCTGGTATAATTGAAGATTTGCGTACCAGTCGTTGGTAAAGGTCCTGTCGATACCAAGGACGTAGTGCAGTATATGCTTGCTGGTAGAGGTGAGGTCACTTTTTAAAAATACCTGGTCGGTCATATAGGACAGTTCACCGCGCAGGCCAAACAGGCCTCGGGTGGTCTCTAATTCCGCCCCGATTACCTGATTCCTCTGATAGGTCACAAGAATATCTTCATTTAATAATTGAGCCTGTGCTAATTGTCCCAGGAGCGCCTCAGCCGAAGGGTCGCTGACATTGATATTCTTTATGGGAAAGTTTTCAATGAATGGCAGGGGGTTTCTGGTATAGAGATAACTGAGTCCGTAGTCGAGATTATCAGTTGTTCCCGTGAACCTCAGCCCAAGTTCGCTATTTTCAAGGCTGGTTGAATATTCTCTTTCTCTTTCCTTAATACCGGTCAGATAATCTTTAAGCGATTGTGATAGGGCCGTGGAATGCCGGACCTGAGCTTTAAGTTGTCCGAAGGTAGCCCAGTCTGAGCCGAAAAGATCGGTTTTGGCGCTCCGGAAGTATGGTTTATATATACCTTCTATGGTGCCAGCGGGCCAGAAATAGCGGGCTTGTGCCATAAAGACCGGCAATTTCCTGTCTTCCATTTTTAATGTAATGCCTTCCCGTAAATCCTGGGGGTTGAGGTTGTCAACCGGACTGATTTCGTCTGTCTTACCCCAACGCACAATCTGGTTGCCGACTTTTAAGTCCCATTTTTCTTGTGAAAATTCTACATAACCTTCATATAGTTCCTTACTGAAGTCATCCCTTGAACCGTCATTGCGGAACCAGCGGTAGTCCGACATTACAGAGGCCAGGAGAGTAATATTCTCCTTGGGTTGGCATTTCCCCTCCAGAAATATCCTGTTTCTAAAGGTGCGTGTGTCTTCGTAAGGTGCGTCGTGCCGCAGGTCTTCTGCCCCGCGAACCCAGATATTGCCGCTGACCTCGGAGTCGCGGATCAGGGAGAAAGGCTGGCCAGGGGCAGTGTATGCGGGAAAGGGGCGCAGGAATGCAGCCAGGGCAAAAAGCAGGAATAAGGCCCTGCCCTTCTTAATATTTTTCCAGATTGCGTATGGTAAAAATATTTGCATCGACATTGACATTATATGAGACCTTCTGGACTTCAAGCACAGTCCTGTGCTGGTTACGGAGGTCGGCCATCTCGGCCACCATATCCGTCCATATACCACTTATCTTCTGGAGACTGAGTACAGTATAGCGTTTCACTACCCGGCCATGCTTGTAAGAGTCAATCTGAATCGGTATATAGCTGTCCTTGGTCACAAGGGCGACAAATTTTTCGTATTGAGATTCAGCAGATGGTTTCGGAGTACTTTCCAACACCCAGCAGTTGAAACCAGTTAGAGTTTTCGATCCCAAAAGGTGATGGACATCCTTTTCGACCCTTCTCCTTTGCATATCTTCATAGGTAAAATCTGAGTTGACAAACTTTTGGTCCTTCTGGCTGGAGACTACCCGTCTGCTTCGCCTTAGTTCCGGCAAAAAAAGGTGTTGGTCGTCATCCCGATCCTTATTCTCCCAGGTCAGGAACCCTGTTCCTCTTATCTCAGCCGGGCTGTTAAAGCGGATGAGCGTCTTTTTTAGCCCGGAAAAATCCTTCTGCCATATCTCCATTTCCCTGGCGCGGGCCTTGCCATCTTTTTCAATAAGCTTCATAAATACCGTAGCATGGGAGTCATGGCCGGTATCCCGGTCGTAAATCTTCTGGGCTATGTATTCTGCGGAGGGTTGCTGTTCCGCTAACACCCCTGTTATTGTTAGTGAGATAAAGGCCAACACCGCAAGCAAAGTGAATAACTCCCTACACCATATCTTGTTTATAGACATAGCTTTTTCTGCCCCCAGTTAGCGTCTTAAGATCGTAATAGATAATCCCTCTTTTTTCAATCGGCAAATTTAATTAAAAGCCTAAATTCCGACATTGAACATGCATAGCGAGCGCATTCCCCGCTGCTTGCAGCGGGGTTAGCGAGCGAATACGATGCATTTTACCTTGCATACGGAGATTCCCCGTAGCTTGCTGCGGGGAGCTTCAATTCTCAAGCCGTTACTTTATGTGTCACTGCGAGTTTGCCGAAGGCGGGCGCAGAGCCCCGTCAAAGTCAGGGTCAGCTTGTATATAAAATCCCCCTAGATCCCCCTTTTCCAAAGGGGGAGCAGCAGTTCCTCCCTTTGGAAAAGGGAGGTTAGGAGGGATTTTTGGATTGCGGAAGTTACCTCATTATATCAGTAAAATGAGCGCCACTTTGACGTCACCGTGAAGGCGAACGTAGCAATTCTTGCATCCCCCTTTAACAGAGTGGGATGAGGAGAGGTTTTAGAGATTGTTCGCCGGAGGCGTCATGCCTTACGCAGATCCCGCACTGGGCGGACGAGGACGCCGCCGGGGCGGAAATCTGCCTCCGTCCTCGGCTGACCTGGCGGCGGGTGCGACTTCGCTTCGCTGGTCTAATTGTAGTCAAATTCTTTTTTATATTTGGCCCCTCTGGCTTCAATGTTAGCGCTTTATAATACGATAGAGGCTCTTGCAAAAGTCCCAATTCTGTCATTCCCGCAGCGATTCTGAGCGGGAATCTGGTTCTAACTGCTTGAAAACCATATCCCCGATAGAAACATTCGGGGATGACAAACAGTTTTGCAAGAGCCTCGATATATTCACTGTTTACTAACCGAATCACCTGGCGGGCGGTGACCTATGAGATGAGGTCGCCCACGGAGACTATAGTGTGTGAGTAAGATAAGTTTAGTTGGTTATACTGGTTTAATCAGTTTGATTGACTGGATTCTTAGCTGGAAAAATCTTGCTTTTTTTAGCTTTTTGGTAGTAAATAAAATTGCTTTGGTTTTGATGAAAGGGAAACCGTGTGCCTGAAAAGGAGTACCTGATTAGATTGGGTGAGAGAGCCAGGAAGCGTCATTATCATAAGACAGAGAAGGGTAAGCTGGTGGAGACATATATAAAATTGATGGGGATAAGAAAAAGGAAGAAGTATATTTAACCTACGCAGATGCCTTGGATTTTGCTGATAAAGACATTAACCAGAATTGGGACGACTATAAAAACAGGTTTCTTAGAGGAGAGTGGCCATGAATATATTTGAGAAGAAAAATGCAGAATTGGTCACCGAATTTGACCGTTTTATTCGTGAACACGCGGAGTTTTCCGACAAAATCCCCGATGGTGCCTTAGTAGTAATGCTTGTAGAAGGAGATGAGGGATTTAACAAGTGGAATGTAGCAGGGGCAAAAAAACAGGTAGAGAAGGGGCAACCTATAGTATATATAAAGATTAAGAGACTGGTAACGTTCAAAAGTGTTTACATGGTGACAATTCAACCGATGCGATCCGGATGTTGAAGTAGCCGTTGATTCCGAGTTTTTCTTTCCAGTATTGCTCCCATTTTTTCCGGGAGTATTGTCT
>DSAQ01000011.1 GCA_011046395.1 Pseudomonadota bacterium | reverse complement strand
CAAGCTTTCAGGGTCGCTCGCTGCTCTTCCGTCATCAACAATTTTTCGGCTGGCTTCCACATGAAACCACCGATAACATAATTTTTGATAATTGTAAAGGTATTACTGAAACACTACACTAGTTCTTACAGTGATTCTAAGCTTAAAACCTTGGCGGAAAAATATAATGCCGACCTTCAGGCTTTAAGCAATCTCCAGGTTATTGACCAGAGTGAAGGACGCCCATTATTTGTCTGTAAAAGAATTGGTTTTATCAATGCTCGTGGGGGTTGCTACCTTTTTGTGGAGGGGCAATACACAAATGAATTCTTTGGTTGGAAAACAGATTCGAGTTATCGAGCGAACGACCTTTATACCAGTATTGTAGCAAACCTTATTCGTCCTGTTTCAAAAGTAGGTAAATCGCCGGTCGGCTTTAATGGCTATGAGATAATAATTCATACTAATGTTGTAATCAACGAGAAAGAATGGGAGGATGAATTTATGTCCCAAAAAATGTCTAAATTTGGGTGGGCCCCGGCTAAGGCTTCGAGGGTCTCTGAATCCTACCAATTCTACATCCCTTTTGCTGCAGCTCAGGGATTCACGAATGGCTCGTTATCGCGAATGGAGGTTCAACATCAAGTTCTAGCTATTCATAATAATCAAGAAAAAATTTGGGGACCGTCAAAATAAGAGGACAATAAACGCCTCTATTTTGCCCGACAGTTATAATACTCCCCAAAAACTAGACAAATGAATAAGGTGGATGATAGCCTGTCTGAACTCGAAGGAGGAAGGGCAGGATAGGAAGGAATCGGAAGACGCATGGAAAAGGAGGCAAAGATATGAACAAGTTTTCGATATTTTTATTGATATGGCCCTTTTTTGCGGGAGGGTGTACCACCCTGCCTGCGGTGGTGATGTACGGTAACAGTATTATTGGAACCACTTATGGCGTGTCTACTATGGCCACGCATGGAGGGTTTACTAATCCGTTTTCCGCCCCCGATACTGTTTTTTGTCTCAACTCCGCTCTGCCCAAGGCAACGCAGGTGGCGAAGAAAGCTCTGAAAAACCTCGGCTTGGCGGTTGAAGGCGAGGAGAAAACGGAGGGCCAGATTGTTATCCTTGCCGCCGCTAGCGAGATCAAGGTTTTGGTTGCCTTGACCTCCAAAACCTCGCTTACAACAGAGGTTAAGGTAACCTCAAAAAGCGGGGTCTTGAGTCGTGACCACGCGTTGTCGGGCCGTATCTCCCAAGAAATCCAGCGGCTTTCCTCGTAGCCCGATTTCCTCATGGCGCGGAAACGGATAGACTGGCGGGGCATCCATAAATTTATCAATTATTTTGTCATCGCCCACAAAAAAAGAAAGGCGGCAACTGTTTATTATAGGAGCCTCTTGCAAAATTGTCTGTCATCCCCGAATGATTCTATCGGAGATATGGTTTTTACTTGAATAAAACCAGATTCCCGCTCAAAAGCGTTGCGGGAATGACAAAAAATGGAGTTTTGCAAAAGGTTCATAGGTCAATTTGAATAGGAGGTCTAAATATGGGTGCATATAAGTTTTCAGTGATAATTGAAAAGGACATTGACGGCTATTTTGCCTTTTGTCCCGAGCTTCAGGGTTGCTACACACAGGGTGATACTTATGAGGAAGTCTTGGGAAACATTAAAGATGCTATGCGTCTTCATGTGGAAGACAGGATTGAGAACGGTGAAGATATCCCACAGGCTGAATCCGTAAGTCTCACCTTGATGGAAGTGGCCGTATGAGTGAGAAATTACCAATAATCGTAAAATAATAAAGTTGAATTTAGTATAATTCGTTTAAAATGAACAGAAGGGGGGAACCCATGAGTAAAAAGGAACTGCTTATAGATGAAATCGAGCAAGTCCCGGAACCTTTTCTTGATGAGGTACTGGATTTTGTTCACTTCCTAAAGACAAAGTTAATTAAGGAAAGGTTCGATACTGCTATTGCAAGTGAATCTTCTCTTAAAAAAGATTGGCTTAAGCCAGAAGAGGATGAGGCATGGGAAAATTTATAAAAGGTGATGTTGTCGTTGTTCCATTCCCCTTTTCTGACCTAACCCAGTCCAAAAGGCGTCCTGCCTTAGTTGTTTCAAAAATAGAAGGCGATGATCTGAATATTTGAGGCACATGTTAGACGCCATAGCCAATAGACTTTGTATGGCATTTCTGAACAAATCTGGTATAAATGTTCAGAGAACTCAGAGGGAGGAAATGCCAGACAGGTCTTAACAAATACAAAAAATATCGAGGTTGTGTACTCTGCACGAGGTGAACCAATATGGCGGAAATCAAAAGCGCCCTGGAAAAGGCCATGGAACGGGCTGAGAAGATCGGCCGGGCTACCAAAGAAGAGCTGAAAGAAAATCTGTACCTGGATGAAGGCCGGCGGTTAACCGCCCGTTACCTCCGGGGAGAAGATATGGAACTCACAAAAGCGCTGGAGCAAAAACCAGCCGAGGCCCGGCCTTATATCCTGAAAGGCATAGTAGAGACCCTCCTCCGCAATATAGTCCTGCCCCGGGATGAAGACATAGAAGAAAGGATAAAAAGGGCCATGCAAGGGATGCTCACCCTGAAAAGGAATAATTCACAGGCCCGAAGGATAATGGCACAAATAGAAGAGGCCTTCAGGCAATACAAACAAACCATATCTGATGTCCGCAAGCAGCTCAGGGCCCGTTTTGAGATGAAAATGGGCAACATGCAAAAACAACTGGAAGAGCAGGCGCACATGAAGGTAAAAATAGATCCAGAACAACAGCCACAGTTTCAGGAAGAATGGCTTAAGATTTCAGCAGAAATAAACGCCCAGTTCGATGCGTTTCTGGAACAACAAAAAGAACTTTTAAGGACTATCTGACAAGTTCATACTCAACGAGTCTGTAGAAAAACCCCTAGGAGTTGTTTGAGGGGTGAAATTAGGGGGTGCAAAACCCCTCCCGATAGGGAGATCGTCGATCCTGGGGCATTCTGTGAAGCCGATTTTTTTCAGGACTCATCTTCGAAGTTCTCAACAAACTTTTTCTACAGATTCAACGTCATTGGTCACTGGTCATCGGTCACTGGTCATAGGAGTAGTTACAAGCTGCAGAAGTTACAAACTTACAAATTCCGTAAGCGACAAATGACTAATGACTAATGACATCCACTATGGTTAACCAACCCAGCCATGACTTTTGAGCAGCAAAAAAGGATTATCGCGCTAAGGCAGACCCTGCGGCGAAGCAAAAAATTAGACGCCCTTTTGATTACCAGGCCGGAGAACAGACGGTATCTCAGCGGCTTTACGGCACATGACGGCCAGTTAACAGAGTCCTCCGGAGCGCTTCTCATCTCCAAAGATCGACTTATCCTGTTGACTGACAGCCGGTATGAGCTACAGGCCAGAGAAGAGGCAACCGGGTATAAAGTGATTATATCCGGACAGGGGCTGCCCCGTACTCTGGGAAGCCTGGCCCGCCGGTACGGGATTTGCAGGCTGGGCTTTGAAAGTCACTACCTCCTGGTCAGTGCCTATGAACGCTTGAGCCGTTTATCGGCCTTAAAGCTCATCTCTACCAGAGGCATTGTGGAAAAGATCAGGGCACAGAAGACAGAGGAAGAACTAAAAAACATCGAGGAATCCATCCGTCTAAACGAGGCCGTCTTTTCTAAAATCAACCGCATCCTGAAGCCGGGAATGACAGAAAAAGAGATAGCCTTTGAGATCGAAGGGTTGACCCGCCGCATGGGTGCGGAAGACGTATCCTTCGAGCCCATCGTGGCCTCCGGCCCCAACGCCGCCAAACCTCACGCCACACCCACGGCCCGGCCTATCCGGGAAGGAGAGCCCATTATCATCGATATGGGGGCGCGTTTAAATGGCTATTGTTCGGATATGACCCGTACCCTCTGGCTGGGGAAGCCCAGCGCAAAATTCAAAAAGATCTATCAGACGGTACGCAAGGCGCAGGTCACGGCTATAGCCTCACTAAAAACTGGCCTGAAAGCCAGGGAGGCAGACAAGGTCGCCCGTGCTATTATAAGCAAAGCCGGTTATGGTCAGGCCTTCGGACACTCGTTAGGCCATGGCGTAGGACTGGCCGTACATGAAGGGCCAACGCTAAGCCCACGTTCTAAGGATACTTTAAAGGCCGGTATGGTAGTTACTGTGGAACCGGGCATCTATATCCCGGGCTGGGGTGGCGTCCGCCTGGAAAACATGGTGGTTATCGAAGACCACGGCTGCCGGGTCTTGAATAATGATGAGACATTTTATGATTTTCAGTCTTGATGAACTCGTAAAAAGCTAATTTATACCGTTAACGGTATCCTATATGCAACGAACTTGACTATAACACCAAAAAGCAGCAAAGATATTTAAAGGGCGTAGCAGGTAACTGATACCGTTTG
>DSAQ01000083.1 GCA_011046395.1 Pseudomonadota bacterium | reverse complement strand
GTTTTCAAAGAGCAAACTGAAACTACCTGGGGCCAATTTAAAAATATTCTGACCTCATTTGCACTTGGCTCTCAGTTTGATCTTAAAACAGCTGCATGACTTTTTACGAGGTCATCAACTTTATTATTTTACGGTTATTTGTTTAGCCGTCTGTTGTAGGCGAAGCCTTTGGGTGTTAACCTCAAGCACTCTGCTATCTGCCGTCGCGGACAACGAGAAACTTATAAATTTAGGGATGTTCCTCGTCTCCATAGAATATCAATAAGTTGTCCTTTTATTTTCTCTTCATTTCGTTTTGTCCTGTAAAAAAGTGGTTTTTAAAGGTCCCCTCTATGAGTTTTTATTAGTGTGATGCTTCTTGAAACCGCTAATAATCTATCATCCCTACGCAGTATGTGATACTCAGGATATTCTCTATCCGTGACTACGGCATAGATTTCATAAGTGTTCTTAACCCCGAGCGGGTCTTTTTTTTCACCAAGATAACAGTTCCCGGAATAGTTGACTTTTGGGTGTCTCATTAAACCTAATCCAACGGATTCACCGGTGGGTTGAATATATTCCTTGCCCTTATCCTTTACGACTAGATAAACAAATAGCCCTTCGACATTCAAAACTTCCCCTTTCACAATAATTTTAAATGGAGCAGCATTGTTCTTTACTGGTCTTCCCTTTACATCAGATATCTCGGATATACTGATAGATGGGGCATTTCGAGACGGTGGAATTGTGTTTTCGGATACCTCCGCGTGATTTGAAGGTGAGACCGCTTTTTTGTCAGGGGGCCTGGATTTTATCGTAGCATACGCACCTATGAGAGCGACCAAGATCGTCACGACTGCCCATATCGGCCAAGGGGTCCCACCATTATCTTTTGCCACTCGTACCCCTCCTTATTGGGTCAAATCTCTATTTGTCTGCAAAAGCGTGCTTCCGTAGTAGTAAGGGAACGGTACTACTTGACATCCTTGCCTCCTGCCTGCAATGATGGCTAACGGTTCTGGCACAAAAGAAACCCGCAGAATTTGAACGAAAGTCTTTTGTGCCATGTTAGCTGCAGTTGCGAGCATTCTTAAATAGAACCGCCCTATTCCCCCTTTTTCTCAAAAACACTCATTTCGCCCCCCGAATCAGTGAAGGGAATTTTTCCTTTCTTCTTTCCCGTATCTCACTTAATCCTAATAATGGCCCGTCTGAGTAGGTATCGTTCGGGTACTTGAGTTTCATGTAATGATAGTAATCCCACAATAGTTTCTCGGAGTATTCGTTGTCATAGAAGCCGAGCAGAACGCACAGTATTGAAATTGCATAAGCCTTTCTGTTATTGCCTGTCTTGATAATATCAATAATTTCCCTGGAACAGTTTGTCCCCGACCGGTGCAGTATCCTGACCGCAAGCTCAATGAATGAACTATTTTGAGGCTCCCTAAGCTCTTGTAGAATCATTGGCACAGATTGTATCTTCCCCTTTACGAGTTTATCAATCAGCGGCTTATGGTTAAGCGAGTCAGGATTGTTTTTCATTATTGCAATAAGCACTTCTGCATTCTTTGCTGTTTCAATGCGTATTTGTTCTTCTTTCCCTCTATTTATAAATTGTCGGACTACTTTATTTGCTATCCCTTCAATTTCAGGATTGAGCAGACAGGAATAAATCAATCTCGGAGCGGAAAAGTCATGTATGTTATTCTCAGCAAAAAACGCTTCGTCTGGGGATGGATGTCCATAATCAACTACTGCCTCAATAGGAATAAAGTCATCATCTAGTTTTGCCTTTTTTGGAGCAGCAAGTTGTCCTCCGAAGTCTGCATTGTGCGCTGACATACAGCATTTCTTGTACTTCTTGCCGCTTCCGCAGGGACACGGGTCATTTCTGCTTATATTTGACATTCATTTCACCTTTCTTTGGTCTTGTTACGCAGCCACACTGAATGCTATTTTTATATCATGTCATCAATGGCCCCCTTTCTCTCTTTCTATTTCCACAGTCATATAATGCATTCTCTTAATTTTGCTCGTAGTTCTTTCTCTTTGTCATTCAAAACCATGTTGGTAAAATTATTAATTTCTTCGAGCCACTTCAATTTGTCCTCCGTGGACAGCTTCATGTATTCGATTACCTTCTCTTCCTCAAGCGTATAGAAGAATCCCTTTTTCATTTCTCATCCCTTCTTCCTCCTCCTATACCTCTTCCTGTTCAATTACACCTTTTATTTTCTCCTTTAATTGGGGGATGTCCTTCTCTATCGTGTCCCAAACGGCATCCAAATCTACACCCAAATAATCATGTATTAACTTATCTCTCATCCCGGTCATTTTCCTCCAAGGTATATCTGCATACCTTTCTCTTATATCTTGAGTTACCCTCTTAGCTGCCTCCCCTATTATCTCAATCTCCCTAATCACGCCTGCTTGGAGTAGATCGTTACTCATAAAGCCCCTATATCCTACTCCCTTTGTATATCTCTCCACTCGCTGTATCGCATCCAAAATGTGTCTCAAATATACAACCGCATCTCTCTTCATTCGTAAATCACCACCATCTCTTTCTTAACCCTATCAATGAGATAGGGGCTTATGGATTTCTCGGTTAGTAAGTCCACTTTTATGCCCAACGAATCGGATACTTCCTGTTCTATTCCTACGAGGTCAAACAAACTTTTTCTTTCTGAAAATTCCACAATAATGTCTATGTCGCTTTCCGGCTTCTCTTCACCCCTTGCATAAGATCCAAAGACAGCAATCTTGCTCGCACCTTGATTTTTTAGTATGCGAGTCATCTTTTCAAAGATATCTTTTTTATCCATTGTTTTCACCTTTCACTGCGGAGTTTGAAACTTCGGACATAGAGTGCCTGAGAAGGCAGAGGCCTTTGGGTGTTAACCTCAAGCGCCCCGCTATCTGCCGTTGCGGATAACAAGAAATATAAATTTAAGGGCGTCCCGCCTTCCTACCGTTCAGAACTCAAGAGTCGCCTTAATATGTCGAATATTATCTGCTTCTGCCTTTAATTTCTGCTCTTCAAGGTGCGGGATCCAATCATTTAGGCGTTCTATCACTGCCTTTCTAACATTGCTTTTCGTGTTCGAATATTCTTTAATCAAAAACTCTCTTGCTCTGCTACTGATTTTGTCTTCTTCCGCAAGAATAGATTTGACGACCGAATCAACAAAGTTTTCTGTTTCATCAATTGCAAGATACGCACCAATCCCTTTCAATGCTTGAAAAAGAGAGACTGTCGTTTTAGATAATCTTGAAAGAAGATGTCTCTTTACAATTGTCACATCTGGAGAAGAAAGATATTTGAAGTCGCTCACTTTTAAAAAGGCAGTCTCGTAACTCAGCACGATTTCCTCATCTGCTTCTTTTAAAATTGAAACAAATTTTTTCATAACCTTTCTTTTTATTTCTTCATCAACTATTCCAAAAGCTGCCCGGAAACAATGTGCAAGAGCGTGTAATACATTAGTTGGCACAAACTCCTCTCTATCAAGGTCACTGTATCTCTTGGGAACCACTATGATTAAAAGACGTTCCAATTCTGCCCGATTTGTTTCTTTAAGAATATGCTCTATGATAGCAATCGCTGATGAATCACGTTCAAGTTTTGATACGATCTGTTCAGCCGTATAGCCATAATTTGCTTTTCTTCTTGCCGCAACTTCCTTAATAACAATATCAACCAGCGCCTGAGCAACTTTTGCGCCATTTTCATCAACTTCTTCACCAAGCCTAATTTTTCTACCAGGATGAATCAAATTTCTATATGATTTTATGGCACTTGATAATTGTTCAGTTTTTTCTGTGAGAATGCCTTCTTTCTTGCAAGCTGCTATGGCCTGGCCTAAATCCATTTTAAGAGGGTCGACAGATTTATAATCGGAGGCAACAAGAAAATCAATAAGTAGAGTCTCAATAATGCTTCCAGCTAAGACGTGTGATGCTTTCCACGCATTTACTTTAAGACAGTCAGTCAATTCTTTGTAATCGTTTTCTAACGATTTGCGAAATTCTTCACCACTTATAAAGTCAAACTTTTCCATTGGTTAATGCCTCCGTGGTTTGTCCACAACTCTATTTATTGCCACAATGACACCTATCGGGAAGCATCCCGAAGCCTGCCGAGCGAGCGCGGAGTCCTGCCTATCGTTCACGGCGCATACGCGCCACAATATCGTAGCGGGGTTTTGAAATTGCGCGTGGCGGAGCGAAAGTATGCGCCGATGTTATACGAGGGACAGAGCGCATAATTCTCATTCAATTTTTAATAAATCCCTTTTCAATTCCAGCACTTCTTTCTAAGGTGGACCCAATTGTCAAGACAGTTTTTTTGAAATATTAAGTTACACTTTGGGGCGGTTTTTTTGTTTTTTATTTATATGCTCATGCCCCGCCGAGCGTACTGAACAGAATCAACTCGCT
>DSAQ01000016.1 GCA_011046395.1 Pseudomonadota bacterium | reverse complement strand
TTCAACAAGCATGGCCTAAGGAAAATAGAGTCACGTTTGTATTCTGCCCGTAATAACTATCCCTGAAACGGCTCTCCAAGGAGTGACAAACCAGAACCTACAAAGTAGGTGGTGGATTTGGGCAGGCCAGTTCTATGGACAGGCCGTGCTTACGAATGATAAGATCAAAAAGATAGGCTACTACTTCCGTATCCGTAAGCAGGGTGCAGTGGTACCCAAACATCTCCAGATAACGCTTGTTAATGCCGTAGGAAGAAATCTCGCCATTATGCACGATTGACCAGTCCAGGATGGTAAAGGGATGAGCACCGCCCCACCAGCCCGGGGTATTGGTCGGGAACCGGTTGTGGGCCGTCCAGATATAGCCGGCATATTCGTCGAGGCGGTAAAAGTCGGCGATATCTTCCGGGAAGCCGACGTCCTTAAAGGCCCCCATATTCTTGCCGCTCGAAAAGATATAGGCGCCTTTAATGTCCCGGTTAACATTCATCACCACGCGGACTATATAGTCGTCGTCACTCAAGCCGGGCCAGCGACATATCCTGTCCCCTTCCTTCACCGGTTCAACAAAGTAGCGATGCAAGATAGGCGGGTCGGTAATGTATTTGTTGGGTCGGGTAGGGATTTTTTCCTGATGCACGATAGAGACGGTCTGGGTTAAAAAACCTTCAGCCGCATGGAGAGCATCAAGATTGTCCGCCATAATGTGCAGGGCGTAGTGATCCTTAAAATCAGGATAAATACCATAGGCTGCAAACCCTCCGCCCAGGCCATTTCCTCTATCGTGTTGACAGGCTATAGAGCAGATAATGCTGTCACCCGTGATCCTTTCCCCATTCTTATTGATGATCCCGGAAAGTCCGCACCCGGAAATATCCTTTTGATAATGCCAACTCTTCATGCTCACGTGACTCCGTATAGTTTTTGATTATTTATTTAACCACTCCGCGCGTATTTCCCTGGGCAGAGAACTAAAGCCAGGGATGTCTTTCATTAATTCCTCTTTAAAACTGCTGACCTTCACCCTGTTTCTGATCAGGCCGGTCAGTATCCCCGCCCTTTCTACTTCGCCAATCAGCATGGCGCCGACCAGTATCCCGTCTTTGAGAATCAGCTTCCGATAGACATTCTTTTCAGGGCTAAGTTTGGTTATGACCTCATAGCCGGCATCGGCTGGATTGGCCATACCCATGGACATGGTGGGAATACCATAAAACTCAATGGAATTCATGGGGAGCCCGCCCTTATAGGTCACCCTGGCCCCGGCCATATTCCGGCCGGCATACTGCCCCTGGTTATAGGCATTGGGCCAGATCGGCACTACACGCCTTTCACCGGAAAGAAGATCGAGGGCCTCGGCTACGTCTCCGGCTGCATAAATATCGGCGACAGAGGTCTCCAGATAGTCGTTGACCACTATGCCACGATTTGTCTCTATGCCTGTTCCCTCGACGATATCCTTATTGGGGATAACCCCGATGGCTATTACTACAGCCTCACAACGCCAGTTTTGACCATCATTCAGTATAATGCCTTTTACCCGATCATTTTCGCGTACAATCTCTTTAACTGAATTTTCGGTTATGACCTCTATGCCCACCTCAGCCAAACGGTTGCCGATGATGTTTCCGGCTACCTGGTCAAAGGCAGTACTCAATATGCGGTCGGCCAGTTCGACCACAGTGACTTTAAGACCCCGATCATGGAGGCTTTCTGCTGCCTTAAGACCGATAAGACCCCCGCCTATAACAACGATTTGTTTTATTTTACCGACCAATGCATCCAGTTTCCTGGCATCATCGAGGGTGGTGAAGGTATAGACATCAGGTCCATCTTTACCCTGGATGGGCGGGATAAAAGGTTTGCCGCCCGTGGCGATGAGGAGTTTGTCGTAGGGGACCTTGTCTCCATCTTCCAATAGCACCTGGTGCGCTGCGGCATCGATTTTTGTGGCGGTACGTCCCAGCAAGAGGGTTACCTTATTATCGCGGTAGAATGCTTCCGGGCGGTAGGCCAGGTCTGCCTCATGTATCTTTCCCCGCAAAAGGTTGGCGATAAGAGGGCGACTGTATGTGGCATAGGGCTCAGCGGCAATGATAGTAATCGGATTTTGCAGGTCAACCTGACGAATTCCTTCTACTGCCCCTATGGCCGCCACACCATTTCCAATAATAACATATTCCATAAGCCTATTTCTCCTCGTAAAGTAGGGCCTCGTTGGGGCAGGCGGAAACACAGGCCGGTACTTCGCGGTCCGGGCAGAGGTCGCATTTTATCACCTTCCCCTGGTTTGTATCCCTTTTGATAACTCCATACGGGCAGGCCATGACGCATGACCAGCAGCCTACGCACTTTTCCGGTATGTGTTTTACTATCCCGCTTGCTGGATCCTTGACTATGGCCCCGGAAATACAGACCTGGACGCAAGGCGGTTCATCACAGTGACGGCAGTTGACAGAGAACGAGACCGGGCCGCATTCTTCTACGACATTGCGCGCCGGCCTTTTCTCTTCTTGCTTAAAGGCCCTTATGATATCTTTGGATATGGAATGTTCAACAATACAGGCAATTTCACAGAGCCGGCAACCGATACACACGTCTTCTTTTGCATAGACCTTTTTCATTTTCTCACACACCTATGCCCCGGCATGTTTAATGCCGAGTATATTTAATTCCACTTCATTCAGCCCTACGCCGCGAAGCTTCTCGCGGTTACCCCGCAGACTCTCGATGGCATTGAGACCCATGCCGCCCAGCATCTCCCGAATTTCATGCCCCCAGGCGCGGACCAGATTGGCCAATCTCCGGTGGGCGATATCCGGGTTGATCCGTTTGGCAAGATAGGGATCATTTGTAGCGATACCCCAGGGGCATTTACCGGTATAACAACGCTGGCAGACAGTGCAGCCAACGGTGATCAGGGCCGCTGTACCGATATATATCGCATCAGCGCCGAGGGCAATGGCCTTTACTACATCGGCGCTGCAGCGGATGCCGCCCGCCGCTAGCAGGGAGACGCGGTTTCGTATCCCTTCCTGTCTTAGTCTTTCGTCAACAGAGGCCAGGGCCAGTTCAATGGGGATACCCACATTGTCACGGATCATGGTGGGGGCGGCCCCGGTGCCTCCACGGAATCCATCTATGGCGATGACATCTGCTCCGGCCCTGGCTATACCGCTGGCGATGGCCGCGGAGTTATGAACCGCAGCAATCTTTACAAAGACCGGTTTTTCATAATCGGTGGCCTCTTTAAGGGCGTAAATGAGTTGCCGCAAATCTTCGATGGAGTAGATGTCATGGTGAGGTGCGGGTGAGATGGCGTCGCTTCCCTCCGGGATCATCCTGGTGATGGAGATTTCTTTTCCTATTTTTTCGCCGGGTAAGTGGCCGCCGATACCGGGTTTTGCTCCCTGGCCGATTTTGATTTCAATAGCTACACCGGCATTGAGGTACTTACTATCCACACCGAAACGACCGGAAGCACACTGCACAATGGTATTTTTACCGTATTTATACAGGCTTTGATGCAGGCCACCCTCGCCGGTATTGTAAAGAATCCCTAATTCTTCCGCAGCCCGGGCCAGACCAACATGAATATTCAGATTGATAGATCCGTAGGACATGGCCGAGAATAGAATGGGGTAGTTAATCTGCAACTGCGGCGAAAATCTGGTCGTAAGTTTAGGCTTACCCTTTTTCATCTCTACTTCGATAGCATCCGGTTTAGAGCCGAGCCAGGTCCGCAGCTCCATCGGTTCCCGGAGGGGGTCAATGGAGGGATTGGTCACCTGACTGGCATCGAGGACCATACGATCCCAATAGACAGGGCAAGGATAAGGGTTGCCCATACCGGTCAAAAGGACGCCGCCGGTATCCGCCTGCTTATAAATATTTTTGATAAACTGCGGTGCCCAGAGGGCATTTTCTCTGAATTCAGAAGGGTTTCTCCGGATGGTTAACGCCCCGGTGGGGCAGAGGGCCTCACAACGGTGACAGCCTACACATTTGCTCTCATCTTCGGTAAGCCGTTCATCTTTTTCATTGTAGATATGCGCGCCGTAAGAGCACTGACGGACGCAGACCTGGCACTGGATGCACTTTTCCGGATCACGCTCGATGATGAAGTCGTGGTAATTTTTAGTTATTGGCTGGTGTAACACTTTTCCGCTCCTTAGAAACTTATTATAAGAGGTTATGCCATGTGTTCCATTAGACTGTTAGGCTGAGAGGCAAAAAAAAACGCCTGCCAGACATTATGTTAAGTCTAGGCAGACGCCTTTGTCTATCTCTGAAAATACGGCCTTGTATTTCAGAATGTTATTGAACAATTACCAAAAAAAACGAATTTGTCAACAAGTATCATTTTAGGTTTATGAAAGAAAAAATGCATTTTTTTTCAAAAAGTGCTGGCGTCACTTAAAGCTTTGTTGTAATAGTTCCCCAAGAGAAAGGGGAGCTACATGGAAGCCACCGTTTTTC
>DSAQ01000104.1 GCA_011046395.1 Pseudomonadota bacterium | reverse complement strand
GAGAGTGACTACAAAAAGAGCATACGGTTTTCGAAGCTATGATCTTTTGGAACTTGCACTATATCAGACCCTTGGCGATCTTCCAGAACCAAAAAGCACCCACAAATTCTGCTGAGGAACCGAAAAGATAAAGTTTTATACCACACTTTTTTAAGGAAAAACAGAGACTTTTAATTGTACCCGACAAAGTGGCCGAGTTTTTCTGCGGATATCGGCGCAAATCCGCATCCCGGTTAAATTGAAAATTTTTCTCTGCGTTCTTTGCCTGCCCCGTAGGGAGGAACCGACCGTACTGGGGCGCCTTTGCGGTGAAAGGCATAAGGTGAAAATGCTCTGGCGGTGTCTGTATTACTTATAATTATGGAGCCATATGAGCTGGTTTCGGAGATTTTCGGCTGATTGCTGATGTAGAAGCCGAAGTGTACGTCTCAAGAGTTCTTTGAAAACAAGATGATTGGAAACAATGATGCCGAAATGTGGCCGCTGGAAGGTTACGTACTCTTGGGCAAGCTGAACAAAGTGTTTGACGTTATGAGTGAGAAACGCTCGGCCATGGTTAATGGCGAATTCGAGTTGTTCCCTGTCTCGTAGAGACTTTTGACCTATTTCATGAATGGCAATGACGTCATAACCCCGGTCGCGAAGTACTTTAGCTAAAAGCGGATCAACATCTTCGTCGAGGTAGAGTTTGGGCGGGGTCATAGCTGTCAGGACGGGAGGTAAATTAGTTCTTCGGTATTTTCAGCGATATCACGGTCGATTTCCTGGCGGTTATCGTAATAGTAGGCAAGGGCGTCATAGACCTGGGCCAGGCTGAGATGTGAGAATTTCTCAGTCAGCTCTTCCGGAGTGAGACCCAGGCGAATGATATAATGCGCCACAGACCTGACCGGAAACCGCGTTCCAGCGATAATTGGACTTCCGCCACAGATTTCAGGATCTTTAATAATGTGGGGATGGGAAACAAGCTGTGCTGGCTCAGGCATAAAGTACCTCTCCGATTTTTTTAAAAAAATATCATCAAAAGACGGAGAAGTCAACGTATTTGGACACAGACGAACGCAGATTGCCAAGATTTTAAATGTAGAAAATATTTATCTGCGTTTATCGGCTTGCCCTATAAAATGTAAGGCTATTTAATTGGGGCGCAAATCCGCATCCCGGTTAAATTGAAAATTTTTCTCTGCGCTCTCTGCCTGCCCTGCTTGCCCCGTGGAATGTTTACCCCGTGAAATGTTCTACCTTATTTCTCTGGGGCAAAGCCTATTCCTCCGGGGCCTGCCCTGTGGAATGCGAAGCCTATTCCTCCGGGGTAGGGAGGAACCGACCGTACTGGGGTGCCTTTGTCGAAGACCCGCCTCTGGCGGATCGAAGATTCGCCGTCAGTGTGGCGAACGGTGAAGCGGTTTTGGATATGAAAAGTTTTACCACCCATAGTGGAAATAGATTTCTCCAAAGTGGAAAATTTCTTCCATTTTTCACCCTGAACCGGTTTATACCCAATGTTCTGTGGAGATTCTAACTGCCTGATAATATTATAAAATATCATTTAGTTAGCTTCTCGATGGTGAGTCCGGTTATTTTTTCAAAGTCTCTTGTGTTAAAGGTCGCTACCAAAAAACCAGCGGCAATAGCCGTAGAAGCAATTATCAGGTCATGTGCGCCTATCCGTATCCCACGTTCCGCCAGATTTGCCCAAAGCCGTGCATATATTCTTGCAACACGGAGATCAAAGCTATAGATTGGGAAACTTTCGATAATTTTCTCCACATAGGCTTCCCTGATTAGCCGCCGCTTCTCTGAATCGGCTCTATATACCCCATGGAGAAGTTCCGAGACAGTTATCGCGCTTATTCCAAAGGGCTCTTCCTCTCTTCCTTTTATAAATTCCATTATCTCAAATGAACCACGCTCCGCCGCGATGAAGATGCTTGTATCGAGGATTACACCCATAGTTGTTCCTCTGGCATTGCAGGCTGATGGGTTAATATCTCCTCAAGGTCTTTTGCAAACTCTTCGGCTTCCTCACCAAGGGGGGGTAATGCTCTTAGCAAGTTGGGAAGTTCACCCAGCGTTCGTTCAGATCTGACCTCTTCGACAGGACCAACCGCAGCCACCGGTTTCCCGGCCTTAAGTATGGTGTAACGGTTGCCTCTGTACTTGATATTATTTAATAGCTCGGAAAACCTGCGCACTGCTTGTGTTACTGTTATTGTTTTTTCCACAGCCAACTCCTTTTGTAAAATGTGATAATCATATTTTACATTATATACCTCACGAGTTCTTTGAAAGCAAGATGATTGGAAACGATGATGCCGAAATGTGGCCGCTGGAAGGTTACGTATATAGTGTTTCAATTGTATTTGGACGCAGATGAACCCTGTTGAACATGCATAGCGAGCGCATTCCCTGCTGCTTGCAGCGGGGTTAGCGAGCGAATACGATGCATTTTACCTTGCATACGGAGATTCCCCGTCCGCCGCAGGCGGGCTGCGGGGGAGCTTCAATTTCCCGAAGGGAATCCTTCGATAAGCCCCTCGATAAACTCAGGGTTCTGAGCCCTGTCGAAAGAACCCTATTCAACAGGGTGAACGCAGATTATCAATATCTTAAATGTAGAGAATATTTTTCTGCGGATATCAGTCCGCCTCAGGCGGACGTCCTGATTAACTTGAAAAAAAATTCTCTGCGCTCTCTGCGTGCTCTGCGGTGAAAAACTTTACCCACATAAATGGAATTAAATTTCTCCAAAGTGGAATTTTTCTTCCACTTTTCACCCTGAACCAGTTTATGCCCAATGTTCTGTGTAGATTCTAACTGCTGGATAGCATTACAAATACTCTCTTATTCAATTATATTGCATCTGTTGGCATGGAGGTTGCTTGTATTAACTGTCAAAAGCGTAAAGTGAATAAGGGTTCACTGCATTCTTTTTGATTTGGAGGCTCTTGCAAAATTGTCTGTCATCCCCGAATGATTCTATCGGGGATATGGTTTTTAACTTGAATAAAACCAGATTCCCGCTCAAAAGCGTTGCGGGAATGACAAAAAATGGAGTTTCGCAAGAGGCTCTTTGGATTTAAGAATTTGAGATTTTGTTTCGGATTTCGATATTCGAATTTCGGATTTGAATTCTCAAAAGGAGGAGGTGAAAAGATGAGAAAAATATTTTTAAGGAGTTTAAATTTTAAAGGGAAGGAGGTGAAAAAGATGAAAAATTATTTGCTAAAGTCAGTAGTACTTGTGGCGTTGTTGTTCGCGACATTGGTGATATCTCCCGCGGCTCATGCTGTTCCTACCCTGGTCCAGTTTGACCCCACGGGGACTGCGAGCTACAGCATTCTGGGCATTCATGAGTTTGACTGGTCGTCATCAGGGAACCTGGTGGTTGAGCAGGGTTTGGTGTGGTCTAGTACTGGTGCAACGACACTTGCTGGTTTTTTTGCCGGTGGTCCTGTAAATGGAGATAGCCTGACCATGAACATTCACGCCCATGCACGGCTGGAAAATTTTCTGGACATCAATGGTTCTGGCATATCACCTTCCGGTCTTGTAACAGATGGCTCGAGTTCGGGGTGGGAAGTGACGGGAACTCTTGACGGTCAGGAGACAGCCACGTACTATAACATCGGCGGGCATGACTTTCTAGTCTTCACCGGTATCACGGGCACATTTCAGTACTACCTGGACGGTACTCCAGACTCGGTTGTCAGCACAGGCGCCGGGTTTAACAACGGCGATATCGGGATAGTTCCCTTTTTATGGGGGGATCTTACTTTGATTTCGGGGTCTTTTGATGGAACAGCTGGTAATGGTGCGAGTTACCTGACCAATACGATCCTTGGTTATGATTCCAATGTGATCGAGACCGACCCGGCGAATCCAAATGTCTGGCTAGTCGGGACGACCTTTGACTCAACCATCAAGTTTGTCACCGGTATACAGCCATCTGTGGGCATTGGAGGTGTCATCGGTGACGCTCCTTACACAGTGCTTGCGGGTGACTTAATCTTAAACGCAGACGCCAATTCGGAGTTTGAGGCTGTACCGGAGCCCGCAACCATGTTGCTTTTTGGCACCGGCCTGATAGGATTAGCTGGAGCTTGTCGAAGGAAGTTCAAAAAGTAGATGTATGTGATAAGGGCTTACTCTGCATAACCTCAGAGATTAAGTCATAAACAAAAAGGCCACCTTAGGTGGCCTTTTTGTTTGCCTGCTATCGATATTGAATGCATAGCCATCTTTGATTGTTCACATCTCGATGTTTACAACTCCAGGCTGCAGCCCTCATTTTTTTGAAAAACTACCCTTAACCATTCAGTTTCGCTTTGCAAAAGGGATGGCCCTTTTCTTGCGGGCCTTAATTTTGATGACCTCGTAAAAAGTCATGCAGCTGTTTTAAGATCAAACTGAGAGCCAAGTGCAAATGAGGTCAGAATATTTTTAAATTGGCCCCAGGTAGTTTCAGTTTGCTCTTTGAAAACAAG
>DSAQ01000025.1 GCA_011046395.1 Pseudomonadota bacterium | reverse complement strand
TTTCAAAGAGCAAACTGAAACTACCTGGGGCCAATTTAAAAATATTCTGACCTCATTTGCACTTGGCTCTCAGTTTGATCTTAAAACAGCTGCATGACTTTTTACGAGGTCATCAAAGTTGAGGATTTCGTAAAAAGCCTCATAGACTCCCTCTCCCTCGACGGGAGAGGGGTGGGGTGAGGGTGAAAATTGCTATGTTTTTTACCTGGTTACGTTCCCCCGCCCCTTCATCCCCTCCCGCCAGGGGAGGGGAATTTTTTACTCTTTACGAATCGATCAAACTTAAGGAGGTACGTTTTATGGCACGCAGGAGAAGAAGGCCGTCCAGAGAGGATGCAGTGATTAAAATAGGAAATGGGATAGAATCAGGATTCCCCGTCCGGGCCAAGTTGATTGAATATGCCGGCAGGCTGCTTGGGAGGCATAACCTTACGCAAAAATTCCTTAAGTTTGTCCTGTCTTTCCTCAGCATGGAGGCAAGACGCAGGCTCGTGGAATACCTGTATGTAGAAAACTGCGCAAGAGGCCACTCAGGTCTGTACGAGGAACGTATCGAGGAGTTGTCCGAAATGGACGAGCTGGCATACGATATTATCAAGGACTTAGATAGCCATAAAATAAAAATCAAGAAAGCAAAATTGGAAAAAGTCCTTGGCAGGTTGTGGAACGATGAACATGGAAACGGCGGGAACCTTGCCGGCGGTGTCTTTGCCGGGGAGTCCTCGCATCTCAAGGACCTGTTCCAGCTCAAGGAAGATGAGACGGAGGTTCTTTTTATTCTTTATTGCTATACACAGTATGAGTCCTTTGAGAATCTTTGTGACAGCTACAAACTGCCTGAGTACCTTAAATTTATCTCTGCCGTCACAGGCATCTCGCTCACGAGGGTAACAAGGGCGCTGGGAAAGAAGGGCAGACTCATTCAGGCCGGATTGATTGAGGATGATAACGTAAGACGTCCCCCGTATTATTCCTTATCTAATGAGATTGTCGAATATCTGTCCGGCATGACCGATACGCCTCTGGCCGAAAAATACTGCCGGGAGGATACGGGGACAACGTATGCTATCGGGAGCTTCAATATACCCGAACCCAAGATAAATATCATGCGTTCGCTTCTCTCCTCCACTATGCCGTGCTACATCCTGCTTTACGGAGAGGCCGGGACCGGAAAGACAGAATTTGTCAGGGCAGTGGTTGCCGGCTGCAGAAAACAGGCCTTTTTCGTCCAGTATGGAGAAGACGGGGATGTTTCTGAAAGACGGCTGGCCCTGCATGTGGCTACGGCGACAGTGCCGCCGGACCGGGGGTGCTGGTCGTGGATGAGGCGGATACACTCCTCAATACCCGGTATATGTTCTTAACCACCCGTGATACCGTGGAAAAGGGATGGCTGAACGATTTTCTTGATCACGCCAGGACAAAGGTCATCTGGATTACAAACGAGAGGCAATTTATGGAGACGTCCCTTCTAAGACGTTTCTCGTATAGCCTTCATTTTAAGAAGTTTACCGGCCGTGAAAGGGAGAATGTCTGGATCAATCTCACAGCAAAGCATCCTTTAAGGCGGTTTCTCACCAGAGATGTTATCCGCAACCTGGCGGCAAAGTACGAGGTCAATGCCGCCGGTATCGCCTCTGCCCTGGATGCCGTAAAATCCATCCTGCCGCCGAAAAACGCAAATGAAAAGGCCGTCCGGGGGATGCTGGAAGAGCTGCTCACCAGGCATGAGGAACTCATAGGTCAGGGATTCAAGCGGCCTCTTAATCCACTAACGGATCGTTACGACATAAGCGCGCTTAATGTGGATGTAGAGATCAATCTGCTGTTACAGGCGGCGCGTGCCTTTGCCGGACGGGATAGTAAGATCGCCCAGGAAGAAAGGGGTTCGCTAAATCTACTTTTCTGGGGCAGACCCGGCACAGGAAAGACCGAGTTTGTCAAATATCTGGCGGCTGAACTTGGCATGCGTCTGATCATAAAGCGGGCCTCTGAACTGGTCAGTTGTTGGTTGGGAGAAACAGAGAAGAACATACGCGATGCCTTTGATGAGGCCGAACGTGAGAAGGCCGTGCTCTTTCTGGATGAGGCGGACTCCTTTTTCGTCAACCGTGAGAGCGCCCACCGCTCCTGGGAGGTGAGCCAGACGAATGAACTCCTGACCCAGATGGAAAATCACCAGGGCATTCTGATATGCTGCACCAATCTGCTTTACAACCTGGATAAGGCCGCCATGCGGCGGTTTCAGTGGAAGGTGGAGTTCAAGCCGCTGACCCGGGAAGGCAAGGTAAGCCTGTATCAGAAGTATTTCGGGCCAGCGCGAGGGAAGCTTACTTCTAAGCAGAAAGACCGTATTACAGGCATAAACAACCTCACTCCCGGAGACATAAAGGCCGTGTGGCAGCGGTATAGATTTTCATCCGAAAAAGACGTAAGTCACGACGATATTATCGGGGCCATTGAGAAAGAAGTCGAATACAGGGGTGAGAGCCCTAAACCCAAGATCGGGTTCGGGCCGTGCTGAAAAACAGTCGATGAGGCGGACAGGAAAAGGTTATGTCCTCATTTGAAGAGCACTGTCAGAGATGCGCGGCAATTCTGGGTGAGTCATTCCCCCAAGTACATCTCTGGCTCGATGAATTCTTTATGAAATCGCCCTGGGGTACCCGGCATCGCCATTTGCGCCACCATCGTAAAGGCATAACGGTTTTTGATGCCACAATATATGTAAAGAAGCGTTGGACGCACTACACTAGATTATCAATTAAAACGTACAGGATGGGCTGAGCAGAGGAGGCAAGCAATATCTATGAAAGCCAAAGAGAGTATTTATCTTAGCAAATCTTTATTCATAAGGGGACTTCAGTGCCGCAAGTCCCTCTATCTGCATAAATTCCATCCGGAACTGAGGGATGAAGTCTCCGAGGCACAGGAAGCGATGTTCCAGAGCGGCCGCGAGGTCGGGACCTACGCCCGGCGGCCCTTTCCTGGAGGAATTGAAGTTCCATACGAAGACCTATCGCTGGAAGAACAGCTCAATCTGACCGGAGAGAAGATCAAGCGCGGCGCGCGAATCCTCTACGAGCCAGCCTTCAGCTATGACAATGTATTCGTAAAAACGGATATTCTGCGCAAGGCACGACAGGGTTGGGAACTATACGAGGTGAAGGGCTCAACCGGGCAGAAAGAAGTCTATCTGGACGATATTGCCGTGCAGTACTATGTATTGAAGGGGGCCGGAATCCGCATCAGCAAGGCCTCGGTCGTTTATCTCAATAAGCAATATGTAAGAAATGGCGACATAGACCCGTCCGCGCTCTTCGTTATTGAAGATGTAACCCAGACAGTCGACAGACAGCGCTTTGTGGCAGATGAGATTGCTGATATGAGAAAGGCGCTCGGAAAGCGGGTTCCGGACATCGACATCGGTAAGCATTGCACTCACCCATACGATTGCGACTTCTATGGACATTGCTGGCAGCATATACCGGAATACTCTATCTTTAACCTGGATGGCCGCGGCCGGGTAAAACCCTTCGACCTATATCGGCAAGGAATAGTGGATCTCAGGGATGCCCCAAAGGAAATATTGTCCAAAAAACAAAATATCCAGCTAGAGTCTTTCCTGCAAAAGAATGAGTATGTTAACAAGGTAGCACTGAAACAGTTCCTGGACTCCCTCTGGTATCCGCTGTACTTCCTCGATTTTGAAACGTTTTCCTGTGCCATACCCGCCTTTAGCGGCACAAGGCCCTATCAAAATATTCCGCATCAGTATTCGCTTCATTACTTGAAGCGGAAGGGTGCCCGATTGGGGCACCGCGAGTTCCTGGCCGAGCCTAATATTGACCCACGGGAGGAACTGGCAGGAAATCTGGTCAGCGAAATCCCCGATAATGCGTGTGTGCTGGCCTACCACGCCAGTTTTGAAATCGGTGTACTGAAAGACCTTGCCGCCTCGTATCCACGATACCGTAAAAAGCTGCAAAGGATTGTTGAAAATGTAAGGGACCTGGAAGTCCCTTTCAGAAAGAAGGCCGTGTACCACTGGAAGATGAACGGAAGTTCTTCGCAAAAGTACGTCCTTCCGGCCCTGGTGCCACAGTTGAGCTATGAAGGGATGGAGATAGGTAATGGGGGCATGGCCGTGCAGGCGTATTTTAGGATGTGCGAATCTCAGGACCAATCAGAGATTGAAGCAATCCGCAAGGCCCTCCTCGACTATTGCAAGCTGGATACCCTGGGGATGGTGAGGATTTTGGAGAGGTTGAGAGAGATGGGTTAGGATTTGCTCGCGGCGTTTAAGTATTGGAACGTGAGAACCGATGAGCGAAATGAGGATTAAAAGCGCAGTGAGCATTTCGGTCAAGAGGGGCAAGAGATAGCTAGTGGTGGTCGCCATTAATTTTATAACTTATTTAGAGTAGCCCTTGCCCGTTTAATTTTTTTCAGAATGTCTGTTGCTTTTGCTGTTTTCATAAAACGCGCCATACCACACCAGAATATATGTTGTAATATTTATGATGCCCTACACTAGAGAAAAGTGACTTAAGCTATCACTAAAATAATTAGTATCGTTCAAAAGGTGAGGCAAAAAGGTTTTGATTAAAACACGATCTCTTTCTAAGGTTAAAGTCGGCAGACCGAAACCAGGAGAAAGAGATCGTGATGGAACAAGAGATACATAT
>DSAQ01000051.1 GCA_011046395.1 Pseudomonadota bacterium | reverse complement strand
TGGATTTGCTTGTCACAAATCTCCATACCAGAAAAGAGAACAGGATGCTTTTTTTATGACTTCATACTACAGTGGTTACACTATCAATACCTAAAACGGACCCACAAATTCTGCGGAGGAACCATAATTAAAAAAGGGCAAAATAAGAGATTCGCCATAGCGGACAACTGGACTTTTACGAAGCCGTCAACTTTACTGTAAAAAAGCAAACGACAATATGGAAAAACAAAAAATTCTGGCCGTAGATGATGATCCGTTTATTCGGGCCCTCCTGGCAGAGATTATGGCCAAGCTGGGACATGAATGTGATGTGGCTGAAGATGGCCTGGCTGCTCTGGATAAACTAGCCGCCGTTTCTTACACAATCGTGATTACAGACATAAAAATGCCCCGTTTGGACGGGGTTGAATTAACCAAAAGAATAAAAGAAAAGTACAACAACACAGATATAATAGTTATTACTGCCTACAATGCAGACTACAAATACACCGATGTAATAAGGGCCGGGGCCAGCGATTTTATATCCAAGCCTTTTAACGTAGATGAACTGGAAGCCAAACTTAGCCGCATCATTCGTGAAAGAACCTTGCGCCATGAATTGGAAACCCTTTCTATAAGGGATGAACTAACAAACATCTATAACCGGCGACATTTCAACGTTAAACTAGAAGAGGAATCTTACCGGGCGTACCGCCAAGGTTATAATCTATTTCTTATCCTTATGGATATAGATGACTTTAAAGACTTTAACGATCAAAAGGGACATCAAGAAGGAGATATTCTACTTCACAAACTGGGCAAGGTAATCCTATCTTCCGTGCGCGAAAACGTGGACTGGGGATTTAGATACGGTGGGGATGAATTTGCTGTTATTGTCACTCAAGCCACTGAAGACCAGGCCGAGAAGATAGCCGAACGTATCCAGACAAAATACAATGCTGAACACCTGGAGCCAACCTCCTTGAGCATTGGCCTGGCTAAACTCATCTACAGCCCCAGCCTAACCCCACAAGAAAATATGGATATCCTCATCCGTGCCGCAGACAAAGCCCTTTACAGCGCAAAAAGTGCAGGGGGCAATCAAATTACTTTAGCCGAAGTTTAAAAAGAGCCTTGCCCGGGGCCCTGTCTGTTTACTATGGTGATGGTCACAAATATCTTGACCATAAAAGGAACATAATATATTTTTTATATAATTTTAATGAAGGTTGGGAAGGGGAAAAGACAAAATGCCCACGTATGAATATCAATGTATGAAATGCGATGAAGTCTTCACGGTAGTGTTAAGCCTTGCGGAACATGAAAAGAAAAAGGTCTCCTGCCCAAAATGCAAAGGTAAAAAGGTCAAACAGCAGATTAGTCACTTTATGACCAAGACTTCCAGGAAAAGTTAGATAAGTGATGGAGCATGGACAGGCGAGCCACCAAGTCGGCCGGGGACGGACGCCTATCCTCCTGAAGGCTGAAAGCTGATCGCTGATAGCTATCGTGCGGATGCCAGGCTCCGTGTAAACAATACAGCCTCCCGAAAGTTCAAGGTCCCGCTATAAATTGCCCTACCCGTAATAACTCCTTCTACGCCGTAATCTTCTATGGCTGCGATTCTTTTAATATCATCCAGTGTCGAAACCCCGCCAGCGACGTAAATAGACACGCTTACCGAACGGGCCAGATCTTTCGTAGCTTCAATATTGGGGCCGGTCTGCATACCATCACGTTTGATATCGGTAAAAATAATAGCCCGTACTCCAAAATCTTCATATTTTTTGGCCAGCGTCAGGACATCGGTATCCGTTGTTTCTGTCCACCCTTCGATGGCCACCTTTCCATCTCTGGCATCGATTCCAACCACAATCCTGCCCGGAAAGATGCGGCACATCTCCTTCACCAGGTCTGGATTTCTGTGGGCTACCGTGCCCAGAATGACCCTATCTACACCCCAGGAAAGATATGCCTTAATGGTCTCACTATCACGGATACCGCCACCAACCTGCACCGGTATTTTTAAGACCGAAAGGATATTTTTGATAGTTTCGTGGTTTGTCGGTCTCTGACTTACAGCGCCATCCAAATCCACAATATGCAGCAATTCGGCCCCATCCGCTTCCCATCTCAGCGCCATCTCTACCGGGTTGTTGGAAAACACCGTTTCCTTAGCCATATCGCCCTGTCTCAGGCGAACACATCGGCCTTGTTTCAAGTCTATGGCTGGCACAACAATCATAACGTTATAGACAGTACTCCTTCCCGCCTACCACTTCGCTGTTATTATAGAGAGCACGTTAAAAACAACATGCCTTATCGCTCTTGAGGGAAATCCTCCATCACTTTATCCACGCCTTCTCCGGCCAGTTCGTCGGCCGTAAGCCATTTACCCCCTCTCTTGAGGTAGGAAGGAAACCTGAGTATATTTTCCATTAAAGGGGCCTGCGTCTCATCAAAGCGCCCCTTCCATATAATAACGCCGTCAGAAGTCCGCACCAGATGCAGATCAAAAGCCACAGAGGCAGGACGCTGGACACTATAAGTACGGCCTTCCCGTTCTTCATACCGGAATATCCGTCCATACAATACAGCGTCAGTCCCTGACTTCTCGCCAACCCTTTGCAAAATCTTCGTATATGGCACACCTCCCAAGCTGGCCAAGGCATCCGCCCACAAGCCTTTACTCTGCCCAAGCGTTAGCAGGATGATATTCGGATTGTCCTTCAACTTCTCAAAGAGCAGGTCAGACAGAACAGTTTCCGCCCTGGGCTCAATATGTCCCGCCTTGTAGGCGCTACCACAAACACTGCAGGTCACATATTGTTGGCCCGTCTCTCCCGCTGCTTCAGCCTCAAAAGGGAGAACCGCTATTGTCTTTGTGGTCGATCCGGCTTTCTTCTCTAACTCAGTATGCTTACCGCCACAGCCTATGCATGCAGAACACAAAATCCAAAGCGCCGTCACCCAAAAACAGACTTTCCCTATGCCATTCATTGTACTTCCTCACTTGAAGCCGCTAACACCTAAATAAGACCCTTGGTTGAAATTACACCACTAACCCGGCCATCTAAGCTGGCAGCCATGTCCAAAGCCCTTCCCAGGGCCTTGAAAACAGCTTCAATAATATGGTGGGCATTTCGGCCATACATAACATTAATATGAAGGGTAATACCACCGTGCGTAGCAAAGGCTTGCAGGAACTCAGGGACCAACTGTGTATCAAACAACCCTACCTTGCTCTGTCTCATTTTAACATTATAGACCAGCAACGGCCTGTTGGAGATATCTATTGCCACCTGGCACAATGCCTCGTCCATCGGAATAATTGCCTGTCCATAGCGCCTTATCCCCTGTTTTCCACCCAAGGCCTCCCGCAAGGCGTCTCCCAGACATATACCAATATCCTCGACGGTATGATGGAAATCCACTTCTATATCTCCTCTGGCCCTTAAGGCCAGGTCAAAAAATCCATGAGCGGTAAAAAGGGTAAGCATATGATCGAGGAAGGCAATACCGCTATTGATATCACCTTTGCCCTCTCCATCCAGGCTGAAATTCAGAGAAATATCCGTTTCTTTCGTCTTTCTCTCTACTTTGGCCTTACGCCCTGGCTTCTTCTTCATGGATCTACCCTGTAAGTATCCTTATGGCAAAAACCAATTGACTTTATTAGACTTTTAGCTATAGTCTTTAAACCAATCGCCTGTAAAAGTAAATTAAAAAGTGTCTCCTGGACTATTTTATGGATTATAAGAAAAACCTCATTTTAAACGTTATAACGATAATTGTCAGCATATCGGCTATTACTTTTTCAGCTTATGCCCTCTGGCGGCTGGATCAATCCCAGAAAAAATGGGGAGAGATGGATAATGCTATAGCCACCGCTCAACTGCGCATAGACAAACTCGAAACCCACCTTCTTAACATGAAACTTACCAACTTTATTAACATTACCAGCGCCCGCCTATCATTAAATCTCAACAGGCAGTTTGTATTCTATGGCCTGGTTAACCAACCCCCATTGACCCATGATGTAATCATCTCCCTCTACACGCGGGATGACTTTTTCAAGACCGAAGATCCGGAATTAAAAAAATTTATCATTAATCTTGTCAAACAACATACAGAAACCGTCTTACAAACGGTAAAGGTCACCAGCGGGATAACCGGAACCAAAGTAAATCATCTCACTATAAATTTTCTCGATAACACGGACTCTAAAAACATACTGGCACAATACAAAAACAAAAAACTCAGGGTAAAAATAAACAATACCTTCACCCCGGTATCCATCCAGAAATAACCACCTGTAACTTTTCCTGCATTTTATCAGCCAGTTAGAAATGATGAACTCGTAAGAGGTCGGAAAGCCTGAAAATGCGGATTTGTAACTTATTGAAATCATTGGAGCCGACTTTGTAAAAACGGCCATTTTGGGACTTCTTACGAGACCATCAGAAATATTCGTCTTTATTTGTTTAAGTTGGTGCAGCGCATTGCCGATATGACAATAGAAAGTTGCAACTACCAATAAAGATGATGAACCCGTAAAAGGTCAAAAATAACAGTGGAAGATTCCTTGATGGAAAGTCCTTTAAAATCTTAGTATCGTTCAAAAGGTGAGGCAAAAAGGTTTTGATTAAAACACGATCTCTTTCTAAGGTTAAAGTCGGCAGACCGAAACCAGGAGAAAGAGATCGTGATGGAACAAGAGATACATATAGC
>DSAQ01000026.1 GCA_011046395.1 Pseudomonadota bacterium | reverse complement strand
GCTAAAGCAAAAGCAAGAGGCTATAGGACATTCAAAAACCTCAGGACAATAATCTATATGCTTACAGGGAAATTGGACTACAGCAAAGTTGGGTTACCCACTTGAAATGAGAAAGAACCAAAAGCTTTGTATAGAGCCGCTTGCAAAATTGTCTGTCATCCCCGAATGCCTTTATCGGGGATATGGTTTTTTGCTTGAAAAACACCGAATTCCCGCTCAAAAGCTCTGCGGGAATGACAAGTTTGAAGAGTTTGGCAAGAGGCTCTTATAGTATCAAACAGTATGAAGAGCATGATTAATGATTGCCTGGAATATGTCCAGGAGGAGAACCGGAAACTTTTAAGCAAAATAGATGCGGCAGAGGCGGCAGGTTTCATAGAATGCTTAAACAGCGCACCGGCCATTTTTTTTTCGGCTCAGGGACGTTCCGGCTATATACTCCGCACTTTTTGCATGCGGCTGATGCATCTTGGATATAATTGCTATTTCGTAGGCGAGACCCTAACTCCTCCCATAAAAAAAGGCGATCTGCTTGTGGTATTGTCCGGATCCGGCGAGACGGTCTTGCCCTGCGAAGCGGTTAAAATGGCTAAAAGGGCAGGCGCGCTTACGTATGCGATCTTAGGTGATGAAAAATCTCCTCTGGCCGGGTTATCCGATCGCCGGCTGGTGCTGCCGGGAGGAACAAAACGTATGAGGGATAAAGAGATGCTGTCGGCTCAACCCCCGGGGTCGCTTTTTGAGCAGTCGGCCTTCCTGTTCTTGGAGGCCATTATCCTGACCATCTACAGAGAGAAGGGCAGTGATTACCGGACCCTTCTGGCGCGTCATGCCAATCTGGAGTAAAGATGAAGCCTGTTTTGCAGTTAGCCCTGGATTTTGTCGATCTTAAACGGGCGATTAAGGTAGCGAAGGCTGCCTTGGCGGGAGGGGTGGACTGGCTGGAGGCCGGTACTCCCCTTATCAAGAGCGAAGGATTAGAGGCAGTCCGGGAACTCCGGCGGCTCTTTCCCCATGTGACCATTGTTGCCGACATGAAGGTCATGGACGCGGGGCGGATAGAGGTTGAGGCTGCGGCCAAGGCCGGGGCCAATATCGTCGATGTCCTCGGCGCCGCCAGCCCGGCTACTATCCGTGAATGTATCCAGGCCGGTAAGAATTACGGCGCCAGGATTGTGGTAGATCTCATTGCTGTCCCCGATCCGGTCAGCCGCGCCCGCCAAGCCGAGGAGTGGGGGGCTGACCTTGTTACTGTGCACTGTTCTATTGATGAGCAGATGGAGGGGAAAGACCCCTTTGCGGTGCTCCGCCAGGTCAGCGCGGCCCTTACCGTACCCGTAGGCGTAGCCGGCGGCCTAAATTCGGAGACGGCCTTCCTGGCTGTAGAGGCCGGGGCGTCTATAGTGATTGTGGGTGGAGCTATTACCAAGGCTGCTGATCCCAAAAAGGCGGCCTCGGCTATCAAGAAGGCCATAGCCGAAAGGGTGGCTGTCCCCACGCGTCTCTTCAAACGGGTTACTGGGGCTGAAATCAATACGGTATTAAGCCAGGTTTCTACAGCCAACCTCTCTGATGCCCTGCATCGTGGCGGCGTGGTGCATGGACTGCGCCCCCTTTTCCCGGGCATCAAGATGTTTGGCCGTGCGCTTACGGTCCGGACCTACCCCGGTGACTGGGCCAAGCCGGTCGAGGCCATAGATATTGCCTCTAAAGGTGAGGTTATAGTCATTGATGCCGGAGGCGTGGGGCCGGCGATATGGGGGGAGCTGGCCACGCAGTCGGCAATACAGAAAGGTCTGGCCGGTGTGGTTATAGATGGCGCCATTCGGGATACCCGCGATATAAAGGAACTGAAATTTCCGGCCTTTAGCAAATTGATAATGCCCAACGCCGGCGAGCCGAAAGGCTTCGGCGAGATCGGCATACCGGTTAATATCGGCACAGTAAGAATAGAAAGCGGGGACTGGATACTGGGCGATGACGACGGCCTTGTGGTTTTGCCAAAGGCCATAGCCGCTGAATATGCCAACCGGGCCATGGATGTCCTGGAGAAGGAAAACCGCTTGCGGGCCGAGATCAAAGAGGGCGGCACGCTGGCGAAGATAGCCGAACTCCTGCGCTGGGAGAAACAGGGCTGAGACAGCGTACCAGCGCCTCCCACGATTGAAGCTCCCCGCAGCCCGCCTGCAGCGGACCGTTCTCCCCCTTCACCAAATCGTGACCGCGTCCATTGAAGATCTCATTGCGCAGCCAGAGCCAGAATTCGACGCAGCGGTGCGCAGAGTTCTATCTATAAGAACAAAGAGCTTTATGAACGGTTGGCGTAGTGCCATATCTTTCACTTCCTGGCTCAGTAAACACATAACAATGCCAAAGACAAACCGAAGGTAAAGACCCCGTCAGGGTCATTCTTATATCATCAATGAGAGATGCTGACACCAGCCTGGAGTGGACGGGCGTGTAGAGGAGTCGAGGGTTGAAGCCTTTTGGATATCGCAAATGGGCTTTCCGCTTGACAGGGAAATAATTTCGCATTAAATAACACAAATAATATAATAGTAGCACAGCCAGAGGGAGGAATAGTTATGCACATGGCCGATGCCTTATTATCTCCAGCCGTGGGTGCGACCTTTTGGGCCGCCAGCGGAGGGGCCATTATTTACGCAAGCAAAAAAGTGCGGCTGGAAATTGATGAGAAGAAAATCCCGCTTATGGGCGTTCTGGGGGCCTTTATCTTTGCCGCCCAGATGATAAACTTCACGATCCCCGGTACCGGTTCCAGCGGGCATCTGGGCGGGGGCATGATCCTGGCCATTCTTTTAGGCCCGTATGCAGCGTTTCTTACCATAGCCTCGGTCTTGATTATCCAGGCCCTGTTCTTTGCCGACGGCGGCCTCCTGGCCCTGGGGTGCAACATCTTTAATATGGGCATCTTCCCCTGTTTTGTGGCCTATCCCCTGATTTATAAGAATATCGTTCGAGACAACCCCACCGCCGGAAAAATCACAGTAGCCTCGGTCACCTCATCGGTCCTGGCCCTTCAGATGGGCGCCTTTTCTGTGGTCTTACAAACTCTGCTTTCCGGCAGGTCCGAATTGCCCTTCACGTCGTTTGTCCTGGCCATGCAGCCCATTCATCTGGCCATCGGCGTAGTCGAGGGATTCATAACGGCCGGTATAGTAAATTTTGTAAGACAGATGCGGCCCGAGATATTAGAGGGAGCTGCGAAATCAAGGCCATTGAGCGGGCTCCCCATACGAAATATCCTGGCTTCCCTGGCGATTCTGGCCTTATTAACCGGAGGCATACTTTCCTGGTTTGCCTCCAGTTTTCCGGACGGCCTGGAATGGTCCATAGAAAAGATCTACGGAAAGGCGGAGCTGCCCGAATCTGCCCATAACCTTGGCCGCATCCTGGGTGGGCTCCAGGAAAAGTCCGCCTTTCTCCCTGATTATGGCTTTAAGGAACCATCTTCGCCGGAGAATGCGATACCCGAAACTGATAAGCCGGAACCCTGGCCCGCGGTCAGCGCCGGCACTTCTCTCTCCGGTGTGGTGGGCGCCGCGCTCACGGCCGGCCTGGCCCTGCTCATTGGGCTGGCCCTCAAAAAGAAGAGATAGGAGTCTTAAGGGATTTGGCCCCAAGGCCTGGTTCCTGAATCGACGTGGCCTCTTTTGATAGCGCATACTTTGATATTAAGTACCTCGACACCCTGTCTTACCAGGATACCGCTATCCATCGGCTTGACCCCCGCGTTAAGCTGCTGACTACAGCGATTTTTATACTGACCGTGGTTTCTTTCTCCAAGTATGAACTAACGGGCCTGGCCCCTCTTCTTGTTTTTCCGGTTATCCTCGTATCCCGGGCCGACCTGCCCGTGGGGCTATTGCTTAAAAAGATAGTCGCTGTCTCTCCGTTTGCCGTTCTGGTGGGGGCCTTTAACCCCCTGTTCGATCAACAGGTTATAGCTCACCTGGGCGGTATGCCAATCAGTGGGGGTTGGATTTCCTTCGCCTCTATCCTGATCCGATTCATGTTAACGGTTTCCGCCGCGTTAATTCTTATAGCCACAACCTCTTTCCCGGGTATCTGCCTGGCCCTGGAAAGGCTAAAGGTACCAAGGGCGCTGATCGTACAGCTTTATTTCCTCTACTATTTTATATTCGTCCTCATGGATGAGGCCTTGCGTATGGTACGGGCCAGGAATATGCGGGCCTTTGACGGCCGGGGAACCGGATTAAGGGTCTATGTACATCTCCTGGGTGCCTTGTTTCTAAGGGCGGTGGACAGGGCGGAGCGCGTCCATCAGGCCATGTTCAGCCGTGCCTTTAACGGTCATTTTTATGCGGCAAGGCGCAGCGGCATCACTTGTCAGGATGGCATCTTTTTCCTGGCCTGGGCGGCCTTTTTTGTCCTGTGCCGGTGGTACAATATAAGCGAGATCATCGGCCAGACAACATTGAAGATTATAAACATGATTTAATACTACTCCGACAATTTTGTCATCCCCGAATGCCTCTATCGGGGATATGGTTTTAAAATAAACCAGATTCCCGATAAAAACCTCGGGAATGACAGAAAAATAGGATTTTTTGTACTCAAATTAGTACTACAGCGACACATCCAGGAATAACCTAGTACCATGTAACATTTAATATTTCGTTTTTTGGCAATATGTGGCATAATTGGTGGCAATCCAACAAAGGAGGCCGCCATGTCACCGAG
>DSAQ01000029.1 GCA_011046395.1 Pseudomonadota bacterium | reverse complement strand
TCCTGTGCCAACTCAAATGACAGAGCAGTAAAATTTGTAGTGCCCATAAATATGCCCATTATTAGCTTAACATATTGGTTTTCCTAAACTTTTAACTATGACTGTGGTAAACTTGGGTTAAAACAGGAGCTAAGAATTTAACAATTCACAACTTAGTTCCGATACGGTAAATATCGCTTAGCTTCAATACTGTTCACTTAAGATAAAGTCATCCCCGAATGCCTCTATCGGGGATATGGTTTTTCAAGCAGTTAGAACCAGATTCCCGCTCAGAATCGTTGCGGGAATGACAAAATTCGTGACCGATTATCCTTAAGTGAGCCGTATTACGCTTAACTCACAACAATCGTATCAATCTTTTTAATCTCTTATGGAAAATAAAGACATCCGCTACATAATAAATAACCGGATAACATCGCTACCTACGCTGCCCACGGTTGTCGCCAACATCTTGACCCTGGTACAAAAAAGTTCCTCCTCAGCCAGGGATGTGGCTGCCTACATATCCCGGGATCAGGCCATATCTTCGGCTGTTTTAAAGATTGCCAACTCGGCCTACTACAATCTTTCGGGTAAGGTCGAGGTCATAGACCGGGCGGTGGTGGTCCTCGGCTTCGAAACCGTCAAAAATCTCGCACTCGGGACCAGTGTCTTTTCCACCTTAAGATCCGATGAGGAGGGTGTCTTCGACCGGGAAGGGTTCTGGATACATGCCATCGGGGTGGGCACGGTAGCAGATATGATCTCTAAAGAAATTTTGAAGTCCACCGACCCATCCTTCTTCGTTTCCGGCCTCTTCCACGACCTGGGCAAGATAATCTTTGACCGCTATCTAAACGATATGTATATACCCATCATAAGGCAGGCTAAAGAAGAAGGGAAGCCGCTCCATAGCCTGGAAAAAGAGGTATTTGGCCTTAACCATGCGGAGGTGGGCAGTATGCTCCTTACCCGCTGGAAAATCCCGCCGCCCATAATTAACCACTTGAAATATCACCACAATCTGGAATCGTGCCCGCCCGAATACGCCATAGAGGCAGCAGTAATCGTAGCGGCCAACTATCTGTGTCATCTGGAAAATATAGGATTATCTCTTGTCCCGGAAATCAGCCCGAGCGAAACAGCTTTAAAGTCATTGCAAATTAAACCGGATCACCTGGTTCAACTAGGCAAAAAATTGGAAGAGATGCGAGACAAAATCAACAGTTTTGTGCAGTCCATGCAATAATGAAGAAGATGCAGGAAATAGAACCTCTCAGGTTACAAAACGCACACCTCCAGCGGGCCCTCCAGGAGACTACTATAACCCTCCAGGAGAAGATCATCGAACTGTCCGTAATCAACCGGATAAGCGCCTGTCTGGAACATATCCACGACCTTCAGGTGCTCTGCGCAAAGGTTGTAACTATTATCGCAGAAGAGACCGTGGCTGAAAACTGCTCTATCATGCTATTGGATGACGAACAGGCACGGCTGTACCTCATGGCTGCCAATGACCAGATGGACAAAAGGTACATTCTGGGCAGTAACGCTATCGTGGACAAGGGAAGGCGACTCTACTCCTTCAGAGTGGGTGAAGGTGTGGCCGGCACAGCCCTTAAAGAAGGTAAAACCATCTATGTCCCTGACACTGCCGCATCGGAATTCTTTACGGAGGTAGATTCAAGCCGCATCAAAGTTCGGTCCCTCCTGGCTATCCCCTTAGTCGTCAACGAAAAGGCCATGGGGGTCATTAACTTAAGTCACCCCGATATAAATGCCTTCACAGATAACGACGTCAGAATCATGCAGATGGTGGCTAATTTTACCGCCGCAGTAATCAACAATGCCCTGCTGTATAACGAATTATCTCTAAAAAACAACTACCTGGAAAAGACCTTGGAGGAACTCTCCTCGGCTCAAGCTGAGCTCATCCAGGCCCAGAAAATGGAAAGCCTGGGGACACTGGCCGGCGGCATCGCCCACGACTTTAACAACATATTGGTAGGTATCCTGGGCTATGCCTCTCTCCTCAAAAATTTAGTGGCACAGGACGCCAAACTCTATAAATACGTTGACACTATTGAGACTTCAGCGTCGCGTGGCGCACAACTGACCCAACAACTACTACTTTTCGCCCGGTCCAAAAAGACCGCCCTTGAGCCCACCAACCTCAATACCGTCATCAAGGAAGTCTTGGCCCTTTTCTCCACAGGCGTGGATAAAAAAATAACCATAGAAAAAACCCTGGCCCCGGATATAGGCATGGTAGATTGTGACAGCGGCCAGATGCATCAGGCCCTGTTAAATATCGTCATTAATGCCCGGGATGCCGTATCTGAAAACGGCAAGATAACCATAACCTCCGGTAATGTCTATGTAGAGGACACCGCTTCCCTGTCTTTGCAGGGCCTCGTCCCTGGAAACTACGTGCTCGTTTCCATAGCCGACAATGGCCAGGGAATGGACAAGGAGACCGTGGCGAAGATATTCGATCCCTTCTTTACCACCAAAGAAAAGGGGAAGGGTACCGGACTCGGCCTTTCCATGGTGTATGACATAATAAAAAAACATCGGGGAGCCATAACGGTAAACAGTGAAATAGGAAAGGGCGCTACTTTTAATATCTACCTGCCCTGTTCTTCTGCGCAAAAGACGCCGGGCAGACCTTTAGAAGAGAAAAATGACCAACCACAGGGACATGAAACACTTTTGCTTGTTGATGACGAAGAAGTGATAAGGGGATTTGCCACCGAAATCCTGTCCGCTCACGGATATCGGGTCATATCCTGCCGGAACGGCCGGGAGGCACTAGAAAGCTATGCCGCATCTCCGGGGAAGATTGACCTGGTCATCCTGGATCTCTTCATGCCGGTCATGGACGGGAAAGAAACGCTGGCTGACCTCAAAAAGATCAATCCACAGGTAAAGGTCGCCATCTCCAGCGGTTACGCTGAAACCAAGGAACTGAAGGGATTGGAAGGCGAGATATGCGCCTTTATCCACAAGCCATATAAGTCCGCCGAGTTATTAACAAAGGTTCGAGAGGTCTTAGACAGGGATAATGTCAAAAGTTTTATGAAAAATGAGGAAAAAATATGAAACCACAGGAAAAGAATTTTACCACAGAGTACCCAGAGTTTTTAAAATTTAAAACTCTTTTTCTCTGTGTGCTCTGTGGTTAATCTTTTGACAATATGAGGTCTTAGACTATGATTCTCTGGATTTCTCTACGAGCCTCTTAAGAAAATCATAAACGGGCGAAGCCAGTCCATAGATAACCACTCCGACCCAGCAGACACCAAGGAAGGTAAAGGTAACCAGGGTCAGTATCTGAACGTAACCTAAGTCCTTCATAATGTCATGTGCTTATCGGCACATCCCGGAAAAACTTAAATAAATGACCATGTTACCTGGCCTATAGAGGTTATAAGCCCCTATTTTCACCTGAAAATCCCCCTGTATCCCCCTTTTCCAAAAGGGAACTTTAAATTCCCCCACACGCACCTTTTTCCAAGGGGGACCTTTAATACCCCCTTTAGCAAAGGGGGGCGTGGGGGGATTATTTCCATTGTTCCTTGTGCCTCCTTAAGACATAAGCGTTCATATAGCAAGGCACGGTTATAAAAAACATTGACAATACCGATGCTTACAGCGAGAATATGAAAGCCGTAACAGAGATCGGCAACATATTTGCCAGGGGGAAGGTTCTGGCGTATCCGCCAGAGGTGGAATATCCGAAACAGGTTCGGATATCATCCCAAAACAGGACAAAAAGCGAAGTAGGAGTTCGGATACAAAAAAGTTAGGCGAAATTGCTTTTTGAAGGAGGGCTATCCGTGATAGATTTATTATCCAAACTTATTGGAATCATTGGAGGAACTCTTGGAATTGTGTCTTGGATATCAGTTAGACTAAGAGAAAAACGCATTCATCGAGAGCAAGATGAAATGTGGCAAATGTATGTTGGTGTACTTAAGGCGTTTAAAGAAGGCAGCGGAAATGTGTGGACGCCTGAGATAGGTTCTGATGAACACAGACTTGCAGAGAAGATGGTGGAAAGAAGCCGGCTTGAACGTGTACCAATGGGAGGCTATGCTTTGCCGGGTACATTTCTTACTCCTCAACAATGAGGATTCATGCAACGTCGCCTAACAACAGGCTAAAAGATTTATATCTAAATGCTGCACACTTCTTTTAGCCTTGAACGTTAGGCGAAACGCATTGAATTTGGAGAATAAATTATGGAAGTAGTAGATAAGAACCTTGATTACTTCTCGGATTTCATGCCATATGAAGAAGGCAAAGATATTTCTCCCACACAATTTGACGATGATCATCCTCTTCTATTGAAAATAAACACAATTATAGAGCATCTGAACAGAAATTATACAAAATTAGATAATGAGAAGATCATATGTCGCTATTATAAAAGCAAGAGGGGAAAGAAATTTACAGGATTAGTGATTAATTTGGATGATCATGAAAGTGAACTCCTTGGTGTAATAAGAATTTATCACCGGGGCTGCGAAGACATGTTTTATTATACTTTTCAAACCAGCTTGGATATGACTCAAGGAAAAGAAACTCAAAGGCATCTTGTTCAGAGTGCAAAATCTCTTGGATTGCAAATATTGATGGTTTCGTAAAAAGTCGTTTTTAGCTTAAGTATTTGAAATAATATTATTTTATTGCATTTTTGTCTTGACTTTCATGTTGTTCCGTGATAGAAAACATATGCAACATC
>DSAQ01000004.1 GCA_011046395.1 Pseudomonadota bacterium | reverse complement strand
GTTTTCAAAGAGCAAACTGAAACTACCTGGGGCCAATTTAAAAATATTCTGACCTCATTTGCACTTGGCTCTCAGTTTGATCTTAAAACAGCTGCATGACTTTTTACGAGGTCATCAATATTTTTCTCCAAACGGTTCTCCAGGTTGTACACCTGACACTCCCGAAGCATGCCTGAAGAAAGGTAGCTTAGGGAACCCACGTGGGATGCTCTGCAATATCTCAATGTCCTCATCAATCAATGGCACCCATTTCGGCTTTTTTTCTTTTGGGTGAGGGATAAAAAAACATCTCATTTCAAGATCAATATCACCCTCCAGCAACTTGACCAGTTCACCGGGCCTGACTTTAACATAGGTCATCAGCCACTTGATACCCAGCCAGACTTTGATGTTTGTATCATGGCTAATACGGTAGACTTCTGCGAGGATACGCTCTTGAGTTACACGATCTATTATCTTCCTATAACCGAGTTCAAAGGATACCTCTGGAAATTCGGGAAACTGGTCTGGCCTTAGTACCCTTCTTTTCCGTAACCAGATCCAGAAGTCATGAAGACAGGAACGGATGTTTGCACGGGTCTTTGAACTCACGTCCTGAGCAAGCAAGAAGTCCTCAATTTCAGCATATCCGATCAGCTTGATATTCTTATTAGCCCATGCGCCTTGTGCTCTGGAAATGTAGTTCTTGAGGTTATTATAGGATTTGGATTTAACTTCCTGCTTCTTTACGGTAAGCCATTTTTCGGTGAGATTAGCGAAGCCTAATGGCTCGTCTTTTTTATAGTCGCGCGAATCGAATGTGCCCTCATCTGTCTTGTATCGCAGCCCATTCAGGAATCTTGATGCTTCATCATAGCTTTTAAATCGTTTCCATACATCCTGGAAGTTGACAATAAAACGGCTATCGGCTCTTTCCTTCGGATGATTCGGGCAGAATAGCCCGGTTTTGCCGTTGTCTCTAAACCTGCTGCCGCATATACGGCACCTTTGGTCAGAATAAATGCCTCCTAACATACAAATATTCCCCCTCCCCCAAGGTGAAATATATTCCTGGGGAGAGGTTATATCACGATTCTTGAGGGAGGGGAAGGACATCTATTTGGGTTTCCCTTCTTTTCAGGGTGTCTGCCAGAACCACTGGCAACGAGCGAAAATGGTAAATTGCTTTCAAGTTTTTTTGGTTCAGATCGCCGACTGTATTGGCTAAGTTATTGATCCAGGCGGTTCATTTTGCTTCCCTGTGAAGCTCTCCAGAGTATTCCTTGAAAGCCGTGTTCTGCCAATATCAGATAAGGGCCATTATTTTTGTTGTTGACCCTAAGTATTACGGAATAAAAAGTCCGATCTATCGGTACAGAATCTGTCCGCAGCCACATCCTTTGTATAGAAGCACGGTATCTCTTGTATAGAGTCACGGTATTTTTTGTATAGAAACACGGTAATGCCTTGTATAGAAGCACGGTAATTCTTGTATAGAATCACGGTATTCCTTACCTAGAGTCACGGTATCCCTCGGACGGACACACCCCCGGAGTATTCGTGTCAGAGTGACAACAGCATCTGTTAAGGCCCTTTTTACCCCATTGTATCTTGTGGGCTTTTTCCGTAGATATATTATTACCAAGTACTCGCCCATAACGGCGGGTAACGTTCTTTGAGAACAAAATAGCAGGCCGGGAAAGACAGTCCTCCTCTCCCGTTCCCCGATCCCCGTTTCCCCGGCCTGTGAGGGTTTTTGCAATGCGTAAGAACTCTGACAGGCCGGGGAAAACAGGGGAAAATAAAAGGAATAAGAGGGAGGATATGTCCATGTTAACAATCGCTGAACTGCTTTCTCCCGAGGTCGTGGAAGACCTTCGGGAAATGGAAGACGAGATTTTAGAGGAACAGGAGTACAGGGCTACGGACGGCTTTGCCGTCTATACCCTGGAAGAACTTGAAGAGCGGGATATGGAAATCCGCGAAGAGGTGTCGCGCTATCCGGCTAAGGTCTGGGGTGGCCGGTTCAGCAAACCGCTCCAGAAATGGACGGCAACCGAGATGCTCCTGGATCGCCAGGCTTTGGCCAGGGCCTATCTCCTGGAAGCCTTCGAACTGGACTGGGTCAATGACCAGCTTCAGAAAAAGGCCAAGGGAGAGGAAGCCGAGGGTCCGTTCAGGCCGACAGGAGGCCGCGCCAGGATGGAGTCTTTCCGGAAAAGCTTCGGGGCAAAACTCAGAGGGAAAACTTCTGAGTATGCCAGGAACTTCTTCAAGGTGCCGGACAGCAATGGAACCTTCCAGGATGATGGAAAGGTTTCACTTCGTCCGGGCTGGGAAGAGGCTTGGCAGAGGGCGTCCGAAGAAGCGGCTGTTGTCCAGGATATCCAGGCCATAAATGTCTGGATCGACGGGCTGTCCGAGGAAGACCGCAGGTTTTTCCTTGGGACGCACACGAGTCCGAAGTTTAACGGGCTCTGGATAGCCCCGGAAATGGACCCGGAGGCTTTGGCCTGGTGGGATTCTTCTTCGGAAAAGCCGCTCCCGCGGTTTGCCGAAGAGGAAAGACCCAAGGTCGATGCCCAGCTTCACGACTTTGTCGTGAAAAAAACCGGGTATGACCTGGACAGAACTCAGGCACCGGAAGACCACCTTCCCCTTCTGGCCAGGGCCAATCTCTCCGGGTATCACATTCGCCGGAAAGACAGCGCTAAGACCATTGGCCTGGGGCTGACCCGGCAGGACCTTTCCAAGGCTTGCCTCTGGAAACTGTTTGACATAAAGCAAGCGGTATCCAACTGGGTCAAGCATGATCTGGCCAATATTAAAAAGGCCAGGGAAAGGAAGGAGGTCTGGCAGCCCATTTTCGAGGCGGCCAAGGTTCTCTACCGGGAGGCAAGGACCTGCAAGAAGCCCCGCAAAGCCAGTGAACCGGAAAGGATGGCAGCCAGCGTGGTTTTTCTCTTTGACACGACCTCGACCATACCGAAAGACAAGGTATTGTCCTGGGGCGGCTTTGCCGAGGCACCTAAAGAGGTGCCCTTGAAGGCTGGCGCTGACCTGGAAAAGGTTAAGTCAGCGGTGTTCGCGGCAAAGAAAGAGGTCAAGGAGGAGACCTGGGGTCTTCTGGATGTTGTGATCCGGGGATTCCAGGAGGCGGGTTCTTGCGTAAGCAAGCGCAAGGCAACCCAGTCTGAGGCCATGGTTGCGGCAGCTATCCTGTGCTTCTGTCAGAATGGTGTACCGGCTACAAACCTGGCCTTCTGGGGCGGGTTTGACGGACCGGCGGAAGCACGGAAGGCGGTCATTGGAAAAGGTGACCCTGAAGAACTTCGCAAGGTGGTTTTCACTGCGCGCAAGGTAATGAAAGGGTCCGGCGGAAATGAGGAAAAAGCAGCATAAAACTTGAGGCGTGCCAAGCTATACCCGGCCTGCACGCCTCAAAAATTGAAAAGATGCTTTGTCTTAGTACAAATCCGTTCCCAAATAGTTTTCCTGGCCAATCCTTCCCCAGTTATGCTTATCTGCTGCCCCATAACTGTTCTTTAAGAAAATCTTCTGTGAATTGTATTGATACAGACGTGTCCCGATTTTTATGTCCAACGTTACCTTTTATCAAAATGTCGCATTGAATTGACCAGTTCTCTGTTTTAAGAAGAGTCAGTAGCAAGATGCGGATAAAGCTCAAATTATCAGGGCAAACCCCCTTTTTTGCTTTCCAAGATTGACAGTATGGCCCCGGGCGAAGGATATGAACCCCTGACCTTCGGGTTATGAGTGCGATTTAACACATTTTACCAAATGGGCTTCCTACCTGTATTTTTAAGATTTGCCCTTTATTTTCGGTATATTATATCATTCCATCCCTTACAGTATTTTCTATCCTTTCAGGTCTTTTAGGATAAATTCGGTTACATTTTGGTGACAGCTATGGAGATCGATACCCGTTCCGTGACAAACTCCACTTTACTCAGAAGAAGCTGACCATAAAGGATAAAGTCCCTCTTTTCTTGCCTTCTTTATACTAATAACTTCTTTTGACCCACGACATGCGTCAAATCTAGCGCCACCAGCTTCAACGGCGTCATTAAAAGTAAATTCAGGTCGGCCAATAAGTGTTGTTTCAATAAAAATTGCTCTTCCTGACCCAGGTGCACCTTTAACACCCACGATAGCATGTCCCGGCAGCAACATAATTACTGGTTCAAGCCCGATATTTTCAAACAAAGACGCAAACAAGACTGCCCCGTCAATACAATTTGCCGCTTTTTGTTTAACGGATTCTCTAGGCAATCTAACCCGTTGTGAGAATCCAATCCGTCCAAAATCTACCGTGCTACTGACATAAGAGATTCCTATGTCTCTTACTGCATAAAATATAGCCTCTACCTGTCTCATAACATCTTCAGGATTGCCCCGTTGATAACCGTGTAGACTCCTATCGGGCAACTTTTCTTTTGCGATAGATAGAATCTGTTCAACTGCAGGGTCTTTAGGAGTTACCCAAAAAGCGATAAAGAAGGCCAAATCGTATGGCTTCGAGGCAGACCATATCATTTCATCTGCAGCCCTTATGTTTATATTTTTAGTTTCCTCGTAAATAATCTCATTTTCTATCTTTGCTCTTAATATTAAGTTCGCTGGAATAATAGAGTAAACCTTTAATAATTTGGTAACGTTCAAAAGTGTTTACATGGTCTAAAAATTGATTAAATCACGATCTCTTTCTATGGTTAGAGTTCCCCAACAAAAACCAAGAGAAAGAGATCGTGATGGAACAAGAAATACAT
>DSAQ01000113.1 GCA_011046395.1 Pseudomonadota bacterium | reverse complement strand
CCCATGCCCGTTGACTTCGCCGGCAGCAAGATTACCCTTGCTGCCGGCCCAAAAAACCGAGCAGCACAACATGCATTTTCAACTTGCCCATTTTGCTACATTTTCATGAGGCCGCTAACACTAAATGCCTGGGAAGACTTTCTTCCGAAAGAATGGAGGCTGTAAATGAAGCATTACGCCTGCATTTTGACCTGCTTTAGTTGTTGAAAACTTCCACTTCGGCCGTTATTCCCGCTCGCATTTATGTGTGAAAAAATTTTCACCTTATGCCTTTCACCGCAAAGCACGCAGAAGACGCAGAGAATTTTTTTCAATTTAATCAGGACGCAGATTTTCGCCGATACCCGCAGATCCTTAAATTTGGAACTCAGGTCGTGCCATAGGCAGATTCGCCGGGGCGAAAACTCATGAAAAAAATACTATTCTATTCCTGATTTCTTGATTTCCAGATTCATTCAGACCGATACCGGGGTCACATCTTCATATGTCATTTGCTGACGATGGACCCTGCCTGATTTCACCGCAGAGAACACAGAGAAAATTTTTAGCTTACATTATTTTGTTTGCATTTTAATAGCAACATGCTAACATATTGACTAATTTCATGTAGGAGGACAGCGCCATGCCTACTTTATATATCCGGGATATATCCGCCAGCACCTATCGCAAACTTAAACTTCGTGCCCGACGTCACCGCCGCGCTCTCACGCAAGAGGCCGCTACTATTCTTGAAAAAGCGCTCGAAGAACCAGAGAAGGAAACCGATATCTGGGCTGAAATGGACGCCATAAAGGAAAGCATTTACACCCGCCTTGGTTCGCTTGGAGATAGCGCCCCGCTCATCCGCGAGGATCGTGAGCGATGAGTCACACTCCCGCCTCAATTGTACTCGATACCAGTGTCGCCATAAAATGGTTTTTCAAAGAACCTTACGAAAAAGAGGCCTTGCTCTTAAGAGACGCCTTTCGGAAAGGTCTATGTTTCCTCTTCGCGCCTGACCTGATCTATCCCGAATTTGCCAATACTATCTGGAAGCGGGTCAACTTTTATAATCTCAGCCCAGAAGAAGGTATCCAAATCGTCAGGACATTTCAACGTGTTCCCCTGGAGATTGTAGCCTCCAGGAATTTGTTGGAGGAGGCCTTCTCAATTGCCGTTCAGTACAAATGCGCAGTCTATGATGCCTTGTTCCTGGCTCTGAGTAATGAACGATCTTGCCAGATAATTACTGCCGATAGAAGGTTCTATGAGGCTGTATCTGTAACGTTCCCTAATATGATTTGGATTGAAAAATTTAAGGTTTAATAGGTTCGACTCGAAAGGCCCTGCGAAGTTAATCCCTACCCGCTAATCGCTATACGCTAATCCCTTTTTTTTAAACTTTCTCCTGGCCTTCCAGCCCAGACCAATCAGCCCGGTTCCCACCAGAAGCATGGTGGCCGGTTCAGGGACACCAGTGCCGCCGTCGTGGGAAAATGGACTAAAGATACAGTGGGTTTTCTGGTTGGCCTGGATATAATGGTCGTACGCCACTATGTCCACCCAGGTGTAACCATCAACGGAGATATCGAATTTTTTCGTCTCACCCTCTGCAAGGTCACCCCATTCATCACCAGGGATATAATTCTGGACCGTCTCGCCCGTGCCAAAATCCCCGATAACATATTCATAATACGATGTCGGAAACACACCGTGGGGAGGCAATTCAGCGCCATCACCCATGGTTGGTGTCCCGTCCGGACAAAAAGAAATATAGGGATCAGCGCTATAATCTACCGTCTCATCCAAAATTTCGGAGTCTATAGGCCCATATGGTCCCTTCACGACGGTCCCATTCTCGGTCAGCTCCCCCTTCAGCCAAGTAACCTCTATTGTACCGTCTTGGTCTGTAGGAACCGCAGATGCAAACTTTACATCGTAAATATTCAGGTTTGCCCCGACTACCCAGAGCTCGTAGTCATAAGAGTAAATAATCCACGTTTCCGTGGCAGTATCATACTCAGCCCCCGGAATATAGATCTGCAGGTTGGGCACCGCCCAGGCAGAGGTGCCAAGGCTCAGGACTAACAGGGTTATCAGTGCCAGATATTTATAGGCTCGTTTTATCAACTACAACACCTCATAATTAATCAGGACGCCCGCCTGAGGCGGGCCGATACCCCAGAAAAATATTTTCTACATTTAAAATTTTGATGAAGTCGTAAAAAGTCTTAATCTCGTCACTCCGGCGAAAGCCGGAGTCCAGAAGTACTTGAAATTACTGGATTCCGGATCAAGTCCGGAATGACAAAAGAGGGAAAAGCTGACTTTTTACGAGACCATCAAATCTTGACAATCTGCATCCAACATGAATAGTGATTCACTTCTGCATTGATTCATTATACAATATCTATGCCAAGGATAGGCGCTGTTTCAGATAAAAAGATAGTTCAGCTATATCAGCAAGTTATAATCGTACAGACATTTTAGAATAAAACCGGAGGGCTAAAGAAAGAGAAAAGAAATGCCATCTGAATGGAAAATTACTTCCACTCTGTGTGTAAAGTTTTTCACATCGAAATTCTCCTGCTCACCGCAAAGGCGCAAGGGAACGCAGAGAAAAAAATCTATCTTTTTAACAAGTTAAAACGAAAACTTCTGTCTCTGATAGTGGCGGAGGCAGGTCTTAAGGTTGGTGGCCAGGCCCTTTTTGCTGTTTACTATAAAAAGGTTATGGTTTATGTGGAAGAGTTCTTCCTTGAGCCGCACCACCGGCCTCTGTTTTCTGCCTTCCACCCCGTAAAGGCGGCTTATTTCCTCCTCAAAAAGCGGGACTATTTTATCTTTCATACGAAGCTCGGTATCCACCAGAAAGAAGGCCAGATGCGGTGATAGGTCCTCCAGACGTTGATAGAAGGCCCGGACGTCCGCGGCCTCCACGCCCTTCGGCGGAGAGGATTTTACTTCCACATAGGCCAGGCGGTTATCCAGACAGGCAATAACATCATAATCCCCACCATGGGGGGTCTCTCTGAACTTTACACCGTAGATAGCCGGGGCCTCAAATTCCCGGATGAATACTCGGGCCACAAACCATTCGAGGGTGGGGCCTATACTTGATACCGATTTTAGGCCCAAGGCATAGCCGCCTCGATCCAGCCTGGCAACGAGTCCTATTTCCTCAAGAAAACGGAGGTAGTTGGCAGCGATGCGTGGTGAACAATACCGGGTCAGGTCTTTTAAGGTAAAGTGTTTCTGATGCGTTATGAGATCGCGCAGAAAAAGCCGGAAGGAGTAACGCCCCATCAAGTGATAAAAATGTCCCTCTACCCTGGCCTCTACCTGAGGGGATAATAATAACCCTCTATCCGGATTATACTGGATCAGGTTAAAGCCCTTTTGCCGGAGGATAGAGACTACAGTTACGTCCTGGCGGGCTAGGCGATGCTCCAGATGGAGGATTTTATCCTTTAGACGGACAATCTCTTTCTTCAGCCGCTGAACTTCTTTTTCCATAATCTCAGCTTTCAGCTATCAGCTTTCAGTATTGTTTTGGTTTCGAATTTTAAGTTACTGAGGCTCTTACAAAATTCTTATGATCGGATTGTCGTCATTCCGGCGAACCCCGGATCGGGGTCCGGGGCAGTCGCCGGAATCCAGTGACTCTGACCAGATTAAGATACTCCTGGACACCGGTTTTCACCGGTGTGACGACTTTTGCAAGAGCCTCTTGAATAAAACCAGATTCCTCCCCGAAGGCTTTAATCGGGGATTAAAACCTCGGGAATGACAAAAGTGTCTGAGTAGTATTAGTTCCCCTCCGGAACCCGGAACTCGCAACCTGACAGCTACCCGCTATCCTACACCGCCTTTACATAAATATCATGTACGATCTCCGGATCGACCGCCACCGTAGTCTCACCTACCTGTATAATAGGGGAAGGCTTCTTCTGCCGCACCTTGATTATGCTTCCCGGCACCACACCCAGGGCGCTCAATTTATCCAGCCTGGCCGGAAAATTGGAAGAAATAAAGACAATACGCCCTTCTCCGCCCGGATCGAGGTCGTTAAGGGGCATAACCAGAGGCTTTACACTTTTTTCAGGGGCGGTGCAGCATTTTCCCGGTGGAATAGGTTTGCCGTGCGGACAGACCGGGGGATGGCCAAGGAAAGTGCAGACACTATCCGTAACCTCCGGGCTCAAAATATGCTCCAATTTACAGGCTTCCTTCTCTGCCTCCTCCTCCGAAAGCTCAAAGATCTCCATAAGCAGACGCTCGGTCAGACGGTGTCTGCGTATAATCTCCCGGGCCTTTTCCTCTCCTTTTTCCTTCAGATAGACCTTATCCCCTTCCTGGGCGAAAAGTCCTTCCTGCTCCATGTAGGAGAGTATATCCCTGGCCTCAGGGTCCGATGCCTCGCTCTGGAGATCGGCCAGGTTTGAAACGCCGTTTTCACGCAGGTTCCAGATAAATTCCAGCAGTTCATCGATGGCCCGGTCACGGGTTTCTGCTTCCCTGTGACAGAATGGCCCCCGGATATGACAATGTGGTTTTCTCTTTCCCCAGTTAAATTTCATAGGCACCTCCAGGTCTAGCTTCGCCACAGAGCACGCAGAGGTCACAGAGTTAACTTATAAAAATAAATCTTCTCTTGTATATCTCTGTTATCTCTGCGGGTAATAGATTGGTAACGTTCAAAAGGTGAGGCATCAATGTATTTCGACCGATTGGATATGGATATTGAAGTAACCTTTGATGCCCAATTTCTCTTTCCAATATTCCTCCCACTTGTCCCTGGAGTATT
>DSAQ01000096.1 GCA_011046395.1 Pseudomonadota bacterium | reverse complement strand
CAGGGAAAAAATCCGGTTGAGACCGTTTTGTCTCTGGCCAAAGCATCTATCGGAAAACAGATGTCACCAGAACAGGAGCTGAAACGAGCAGCATAATTTTTCAAAGAGCTAAAGTCTTACAAATATATCAATGTGACAATAGCGTGACAACCTGGTTAAGCCTGATTGACATATATCGGTGACAAGATCCGAATACCGAAAATAAAATGTCAATTGTCCTTAAATCTCTTTGTTTAGTATGCCGATAATAAAAAATAAACCGAAAATTTGAGGGGGAGCTGTGCAATCGGGGAACATTACAGATTATATTAAGGTAAAAAAAATTCGCGAGGGTGTGGATGCGATCAATACCCTGCCTACTATTCCAGTTACCCTTGAGAAGATTTTTTCTATTCTGGAGGATGAGAATAAGTCGGCGCGGGACCTGGAAAATATTATTAAATACGACCAGTCACTGAGCGCCAAGATCATCAGTGTATCCAATTCGGCCTTTTATGGTCTGCGTATGCAGATCACCACAATCAGCCGGGCGGTAGTAGCCATCGGATTTACCGAAGTTAAAAACCTGGCTATAAGTGTGGCCTTAATGAATTTTTTCAAGACCAAAGCTAAGTTTCCGGGGTTTAGCGTGGATAAATTCTGGCTACATTCTATTGGGGTGGGTATTGTATCGCGCATGATTGCGCGGATTAGCGCTAATATTGACGCCGAGTCTTTATTTACCTGCGGCATTGTGCATGATATAGGCAGAGTAGCGCTTTGTGCCTATTTCCCGGAGGAATTCAAGGCCATATTGGATATCAAAAACCAGGAAAATTGCTCCATGCTGGAAGCTGAAGAAAGGTATGGCCTTAAGCATACCCTTGTGGGGCGATGGTTGGCGGAAAAGTGGCAGTTTCCGGAGGCTTTTGTCCAGACTATTTCTTGCCATCACCATCCGTATGAACAAAAGACCTTCCTCACGGCTGCCGGTATAGTGCAACTGGCGGATATTCTGGTGCACCGAACAGGCGTAGGAGAGGAACCTGATGACAGCTTGACATGGTCCGTCTCATCGCTTAAGGATCTGGAATTAACTGAGGATTATGTTTCAGGCGTAGAAGAAGGACTCTACTCCCTCAAAGATGTAATAAAAGAGACCTGGGGGTCGCTTATTTCCGTATAAGTTACCCTGTAGGTTTACCCTCTTTTAAGGTAGATTTATCTAATCCCGCTACCAGGGATCATCAATAATTTCAAATATCAAAATCCAAAGTTCAAATAAAATCCAAATGACTAAATGGCAGAGTTGAGCTTTCAGCCTTCAACCTTGAGCTTTGAGCCTTTTGAAGTATGGGCTCTTTTTCTCTTGACGGATTTCGGCCCTGGCAGCTATATTCCTTTTTATGTCAGGTGATCAATCCAGGCCTTCTTTTGAAAAGCAGATCGAGGCTCTTACCGAGATCGGTAAAGCCATTACCTCTGAGCGATACATAGAGGACATCTTGCGCCTGATTGTTACGGTAACCGCTGAAGCTATGCACTCCAAGGTCTGTTCCCTCTGGCTTCTTGATGAAAAGGATAAGACATTAAGACTGCGTGCCACCCAGAGTATTAGCCGGGAATATTTGAAAGAGCGCAGCCTGAAACTTGGCGAAGGGATTGTCGGGAAAGTAGCGGCAACCAATACGCCACGTGCCGTCTATAACGTCCAGGAAGAAGAGGATTTTAAAGAGAAAGAACTGGCCAGAAGCGAAAATTTGGTATCTATGCTGAGTGTCCCCATGGCCGTCAAAGGCCGCGTTATCGGGGTTGTCAACTGCTATACGCCTTATCCCCATCATTTTTCCGAGATCGACAAGAAGGTCTTGATCACCGTAGCTAATGAAGCGGCTATTGCCATTGAAAATACTGAATTGATGGTCCGAACCAGGGTGATTCAGGAGGAGCTGGAGGCCAGAAAACTTATCGAAAGGGCTAAGGACATATTGATAAAGAAGCGGGGCGTATCCGGTGAAGAGGCTTACCGCTGGATACAGAGACGTAGCATGAATACCCGGAAGACCATGCGGGAGATCGCTGAGGCTATCCTTCTGGCTGAAGAGGTTTAAAGACGCATGCCTTGGGGCGGTCCCATGAGTGAAAGGTTTACAATTTTGTCGAACAATAGGACCAATTCTTACAAAACTGTAAATAATATATGCGTGCCAACCGGCCCGATTATTTTCTTAATATCTTGAAGTTGCTAAATATTTTGTCAGCGCCTTATTGTGGCATTATCCTTGCTAAATAGACCGTAACAAATTTTGATTTTAAAATAAGGAGGATTAGTAATGCCCTGTGAAAGATGTCAAACGGCAGAAGATGTTTTGCGCATCGTGAAGGATAAAGATGTCAGCTTTATTCAGATCTGGTTTACTGACGTACTTGGTATACTCAAAAGCTTTTCTATTACGCCGTCAGAACTGGAAACGGCCTTGACGGAGGGAATGGGTTTTGATGGCTCGTCTATCGAAGGTTTTGCCCGCATCGAAGAAAGTGACATGATTGCCAAACCGGATCCTACCACCTTCGAGTTTATCCCCTGGAGGCCGCAGGATAGGCCTACGGCCCGGATGTTCTGCGACATACTGGAGCCGGACGGCAGCCCGTATGCCGGTGACCCCAGGTATGCCCTCAAACGAGCCCTCAAGCAGGCCGCAGATAAAGGTTATACCTTTTATGCCGGGCCGGAGCTTGAGTTCTTCTACTTTGAATCCAGCAAAGAACCCAAGATAATTGATCAGGGCGGGTATTTCGATGCACCACCTCTTGACCTGGGAAATGACCTTCGTCGGGCAACCATACTTACACTGCAAAAAATCGGTATCCAGGTGGAGTACAGCCACCATGAGGTGGCTCCAAGCCAGCACGAGATCGATCTTCGCTACGACGAAGGCCTGCGTATGGCCGATAAGACCATGACCTACCGGATTACGGTTAAAGAAACGGCCCGTTCTATGGGTTATTATGCTACTTTTATGCCAAAGCCTATCTTTGGTATGAACGGCAGCGGGATGCATTGCCATCAGTCCCTTTTCAAGGGATCCAAGAATGCCTTCCACGATGCCAACGACCGATACCACTTATCTGATACTGCTAAGCATTATATTGCGGGGCTGCTCAAACACGCGCGGGAGATTATTGCTGCAACCAATCAGTGGGTGAATTCTTATAAGCGGTTGGTGCCTGGTTATGAGGCCCCGGTTTATATTGCCTGGGCCCGCCGAAATCGTTCCACCATGGTGCGGGTACCCATGTACAAACCCGGTAAAGAGCAGGCCACAAGAATTGAGTTTCGTGCTCCTGATCCAGGTTGTAACCCGTACCTGGCCTTTACAGTGATGCTGGCGGCTGGCCTTGAAGGTATAGAAAAAAAGTATCCTCTGTCCGAGCCGGTAGAAGAGGATGTTTATCATATGACACCGGCCAGAAGGGCTGAATTGGGCATTCAGTCCCTGCCCGACAATCTCTTCGAGGCTATCCGGGAGATGGAAAAGAGTGAGTTAGCGCGCAGGGCTCTGGGAGACCATATCTTTAACAAATTTGTAGAAAATAAAAAGATCGAATGGGATATGTATCGCACCCATGTAAGTCAGTATGAAATAGACAGGTACTTGCCGATACTCTAATCCCCCTATAGCAAACATAAAAAGGGCGGCCTGTTAGACCGCCCTTTTTATGTTGTTACTTCTTATCTATCAGCCGATTTTATACTGTTTAAGGTCTAATTTATACTTGTAAATCTTGTAATTCAGAATACGCAGGCTCGTATCCAGGTATTGAGCAGCCTGGGACTGATTGCCTTTGGTTTCTTTCAAGGCCTCGATAATCATCTCTTTTTAGGTTTTTCCCACGGCTTCGGCCAGGGATAGGCGACTGCGGGTCCGGGAACTACCCGGCGTTTGCAACGTAAGAGAGCTTTTGCAGACGATTCCCGGGGTCAAGGGACACAGTACGGCCTCCATTATTGCCGAGATTGGCGTAGACATGGAACAATTTCCTGCGGCGTAGTATTTATCGTCCTGGGCTGGGATGTGCCCCGGCAACAACGAGAGCGCCGGTAAAAAAGCCGCTTAAAAAAGTGTCCATTTTTACTTGACCACCTCAAACCGGCTCATACGGGCATTACGCAAAATCGTACGTACGTGGTCATGAAATTATGAGTTTCTTTTTGGTTCAATTGTGTTACAAGATTTTTATGTCCAGAAAAGCTCGCATAGATGCCCGGGGAGCCCTTTCTGTCACATCATTTGCCGGGAAATAGAGCGTAATAGGATTTTTCAGGATGATGTCGACGGAGATAATAGTGATTTTGCAGAATCGGCACTTAAAGGGCAAAATGAACAATTGGAACGGTGTTATCGGCTTCAAGCAAACAGCCGCAGGGGGTAAGAGCAGGAAGCCTGATATGGTCCGGGCTGGTTGGGAACTGGGGATGAATGGTACTAGGTACTACAGTTGCCAAATTAGCTGGCATAACCCAGTCATCTGTCAGTAGGGGAGGGCATTACTGCGAGGGAGAAAATTGGCGCTGGATAATCAATTAAGTTTGGTGAAACCATAAATTCATGCCCGTCCTATAATCAACACCCTTTTGAGACAGCCCCAGTAAGTTACGACAGTCATATAGTTAAGTCTAGTTGTTGAACAGTCCCCACTGTTCCATTTTCTTTTACATATAACCCTGTGGATTTTACTTCTCCTTGAACCCAAGTTTACCACAGTCATAGTTAAAAGTTTAGGAAAACCAATATGTTAAGCTAATAATGGGCATATTTATGGGCACTACAAATTTTACTGCTCTGTCAT
>DSAQ01000230.1 GCA_011046395.1 Pseudomonadota bacterium | reverse complement strand
GAGAGTGACTACAAAAAGAGCATACGGTTTTCGAAGCTATGATCTTTTGGAACTTGCACTATATCAGACCCTTGGCGATCTTCCAGAACCAAAAAGCACCCACAAATTCTGCTGAGGAACCCCATTTTGTTTTTGTGCAATTATTCTAAATAACTAACTCTCAGATCGTTCTCTGTCAATTTCCGAAGATATTCTATTCTTGTAAATTACCGGCGTCTTCCGCATGTCTTTACCCATAGCTTCTTGCTCTAGCAGATACTTCATCGGTATCGTCCTATAGACCACAGTTTTTATTTCCGCATTGCTCAGATTCCCGTACTTGTGGAGAACTTCTATTATGACACTTAGTGCCTTATCATCAAAGTTGGGTCGGAAACGTGGCGAAGGTCTCGGACTTACACATTCTGGTCCCTGTTTCTTCCTATTACCCCTCGTCTTTGTAAAGTAGTACTTTTCGTCAACGTCCCCTACCACGCCATCACTTTCGTACCCTCCTGCTGCCCCCCTCCGTTTGACTCCCACGTTCCACGTATGATACGATAAATAATACCTGAACGGGTTCGTCCGATGAGGCGACCAGGTCATCTGTCATGCCCCTGTCCCGTGAATAAGGCGTTGTGATATGGATCCCATAAGATTTCGATTACGCATATTTCTTATCCTTCTATTGGGCATTGTGATGGTGGGAACCGCCGGCTTCATGGCCATTGAGGGATTTTCTCTGGCAGATGCCTTTTACTTCACAATGGTCACGATAACCACGGTGGGTTATGGAGATATCCACCCCGCCACGCAGACAGGCAAGATGCTGAGCATCCTCCTCATTGTAACGGGCGTTGGAACATTCCTCGGAGTAGTGGCAAACGCCACGGAGTCGTTGCTGAACAAGCGGGAAAAACAGATCAGAACGGAAAAGTTGAACATGGTGACCGGACTGTTTTTCAGCGAGGCCGGTTCCGACCTGCTGGCTTATTTTTCCCAGTCCGATCCCAACCTGGAGATCCTGCAAAGGGAGCTTATCATAAGGAGCGATTGGTCTGACAGGGACTTCCTCGGCCTCGAAAAGCGCGTTGAGAAATACGAATACGCGGTTGATATCACAAAAACGGACCTGGAAGGTTTACGGAGTTTCCTTGAAGCAAAAAGCGTTCTCCTGCTGCGATTGCTGGAAAATCCGGTGCTGCTGGAACATGAGGCGTTCACCGAACTCCTCAGGGCCGTCTTCCATTTGAAAGAAGAGTTAGCAAGCCGAAAGGACCTGAGCCAGTTACCGGATACTGACTATGCTCATCTCGCCGGTGACATAAAGAGGGCCTATGGCCTCTTAGGCCGTCAGTGGGTGTACTACATGAAACATCTAAAAACCAACTACCCTTATCTCTTTTCTCTGGCCATGAGAACCAATCCCTTTGACAAAGACGCGTCACCCATAGTGGGATAGGAGGCTTGTTCTTCGAGCGGAGGGCCATGTCACCCGTTGCCCCAGCTGATTAGGCTTCTCCGGAACTTCCTATGCATCCGGATTCTTCCGGCCGTTGCGGTGAACATCTCATTTTCTTGACTTTTCTCTATGCGGATCATATAAGTTCTGAAACGCGGGCAGTAATTGGTGCGGCATCCGCGACGTGATCCCTTCCCCCCGGTTCCCAGGAGGGCATCATTCTAGTGGAACGATGGTGACGCGGACTACCGGGCAGCACAAACACAAATTACACCTTACATACAGGAGCAGAGAACATGAAGAACGTGGAGATGAAAGTTGACGGGAACATCCTAACCATTACAGTGGATTTGTCCATGGAATTCGGCCCTTCATCCTCGGGCAAGAACATCATTATCGCTTCCACGGAAGGGAACGTCAGCGTCCCCGGCGCTGAGGACAAGAAGGTGGGCTTGAACGTCTACCGCAGGAAGTAAGAGGGATTCCGGCTCACTGCCGGTTCGGAAATCCTTAGCTTTCGCGCCAGGAGCGTCTGGCTGATTCCCAGCTCACTCGTAGACCAAAAGCACAATAAACTCCGCGCCTGAACCGTCTTATATAGCCGGGAGGGATACCCGTTCTATGACTAAGGAGGGCAAAGTTAAGACCCTGTCTGGATTAATTTCAGAAAACCACCCGAGAGGAACAGTTCAATTCTTAGAGGGCATAGAGGCCATTCTCAACGACTTAAGCGATCCAGACAGGTATGTGCGAACCGGAAATATAGAGACCCTCAAATACCTTATAGAGGAAGGAATTGTAAGCCCGGAAGAGGCAGAAGAGAAAATTTCAATATACCGGATACTAAAAGACCTGGAAGATCCGGACAGGTATGTGCGGGCCATAAACGCAGAGGTACTTAACTACCTTATCAACGCAGGAGTGATAACCACAGAAGAAGTAAAAAAGAAGGTTTCCCTGCCAGAAATCCTAAAAAATTTAAAAGATGCGGATAGTTATGTGCGGGCCAGGAACGCTGAAGTACTGAAATATCTTGTGGCAGCCGGTATCGTAACCGCAAGGGAAGTAGGGGGAAGGATTCCCGCGGATATCATTCTCGCCGGCTTAGGAAACGAAGAGGGGCATGCGCGGGCCAGAAACGCTGAAGCAATCAAATACCTTGTAGAGGCAGGCGTTTTAAGCCCGAAGAAGGTAGAGGGAAGAGTCCCGATAGATGCGATTATAAAAGATATAATAAATAGCAAAGGCTATGCGCGGGCCAGAAACACCGAGGCCCTTAAGTACATGATAGAGGCCGGTGTTGCCGATGCAAAGGAGGTGGGAAGAAAGATCCCGCCAGGCGCCGTCCTCGCAGACATAAGAGATAAAAACGGGCAGGTGCGCGCCATAACTACGAGGGCGCTAAAATGTTTCGTTGCAGCGGGCGTCCTTGAACAGGAAGAAGTAAGGGAGAGAATTCCATCAAAGGATATCCTGGGAAGCCTTAAAGACCCGGACAGGTATGTGCGGGCCATAAACGCAGAGGCCCTTAAAGACCTCATGGAGGCCGGTATCCTTAGACCGGAAGCGGTAACAGGAAGTATCCCGCCAGGTGCCATCCTCGCAGACGCAAGAGATAGAGACGGGTATGTGCGGGTAAGAAGCGTCGAGACACTCAAATACCTCTTTGAAACAGGCGCTCTTAATCAGGCCCAAATAAAAGGGAAAATCCCTTTAAAGAGCATCCTTGGAGGTCTTGAAGACCCGGACAGGTATGCGCGGGCCATAAACGCAAAAATGCTTAGATGCCTTATCGAGGCAGGCGCTATGGACCGGGGGAGAGTAAGGCGGCACCTATTCTTAAAAAGAATTCTTAAAGGCCTGGAACGCCCGGGCGGGCCTTTATATGCAAGAAACGCAGAAGTGTTCATATACCTTGTTGAATCAGGCGTGGTAAGCCGGAAGGAAATAAGAAAAACCATCCTGGATGGGTTCAGAGAGACTTTTTTGCGGGCCTATAATAAGCCGCTGGAAGCAAAATTTAATTACTATTTTCTAAGGCTTTTTGAGTTGCTCAGGAATGACCACAGGGCATTGCTCCGGATAGAAAAGTACCTTGATCACAGTCTGTTAGCCCTCTCTAACCTGCTAACCGGTAAATCCGAGAAGGATTTTTTCTATAACGAATTAGCCGAAATGATAAGAAAGGATAGGGCGGTCAAGGACACACATAATATCCTGGCTGAAAGGTTGCAGGATTTCGTGGCTGCCCGCCTGGCCGGCCTGTCTGAAAGCGACCCGGTTATAGAGACGACCATGGGCAGGCTGGTCGCATATATCATAAAAAATAAAGGTCCATTAGCGTGCGCTAAAATAAAAAAGGCCTTCAGGCTGTTAAATATTGAATTTAAAGACGCCGGGAACAGCCCAACCACAACCATAGGCATAAGCAAGGCCTGGCTAACCAGTCTTCCCCCTTTGGAATTTAAGAAACTCCCGGTTGAACCTCCGGTATTTCAAACTGTAGAAGCTATAAACAGCATACCTGAAATAGATGGCCGGTCCTTAAAATCCGCCCTGGGAAATGTCCAATTATACAAGAGACTGGGCCGGACGTTAGTGTATAAGACTACCCGGGGTAATTTTATAGCTATCAAGTTTCTTAAACGTTCCGGGGCCTCTCTGCCCGGTCGCTCTATACAGGACGAAAGGGAAGATTCCGGCCGGCTTATCTATGAAAGTAAATACCTTGATTACTTACATGCGCTAAAAGATAAGGGGGTAGCTCTAAAGGGAACCTATCCCTCACCCTTGTTTATCCATGGGGAAAGAGCGGTTCGCATAAATTGCCATGACCTGCCGGAGGAGATGAAGGCCCGGCTCCAGGAACTTTCTACTGGGCCTAAATCAGACGAACCAGCCTGGGCAGACACAAGCGACGGATACTATACCCTTATGGCGTACACGATAGGCACCCCCGATTATTTTACTTATCTTCACGAAGCCGACACGGATAGCATAGAGGAGGCCTCAGAGAAGAACATACATGATTTATTTACCCTGGCCGGATATGGGTTGATTCACCCGGATATAATAGATTTATTCCATAATCTAATCCAGATACGCAGGCCCGAAGAAGGAAGATTTTTGTGGAATGTGGATATAATAAGGCCGATGGCTGGCCGGGCCGGCGCAGGCCGGCTCCATGGCGGAAGGCATGCGGTGAGTTATCCGAATATGCGGCTCTCGGGGCCGGCGGATTTTGCGGAGATGGTGACGCTCGAGGCCCTTGTGTTCTTAGATCATCCCCATTCTGCATATATGAAATTTGGTTCCTCAGCAGAATTTGTGGGTGCTTTTTGGTTCCGGAAGATCGCCAAGGGTCTGATATAGTGCAAGTTCCAAAAGGTCATAGCTTCGAAAACCGTATGCT
>DSAQ01000157.1 GCA_011046395.1 Pseudomonadota bacterium | reverse complement strand
CCATGCCCGTTGACTTCGCCGGCAGCAAGATTACCCTTGCTGCCGGCCCAAAAAACCGAGCAGCACAACATGCATTTTCAACTTGCCCATTTTGCTACATTTTCATGAGGCCGCTAACACTTTAGACTGGGTCTCATTAAAAGCCCTGACGATACGGATGGCGCGATAGCCACGGGGCGCAATTTTCAACGAGTAATCGGAAAACCTCTACGCGCGTTATTGATATAATCATGGTCAAATACGGCCAAGTCGAAAAATCGGAAGATTTGGGAACGAACGGAGGTATTTGTTTAGAAAACAATCCAAAATGCCATCTGTGTGATGTCCGAGACTACTGCCGCTGGTACCGCAATAGGTCAGGAATGGTCTAAATCTTTTCGACAGGGCAGTCATAACCAGCGGCCTCACAGCGACCGCTTGCAACGGCGCGTGAGCCGAAGCATTCGCCATGAAAATTGCATGGGTCCGCAATACCACAAAATTAAGCGGGTGACGCTGGCCGTAAATTACAATTTCGAATGAGATATCAAGAAGGCGCAGGCCAATCCAGATAAAGACGATGAACAATGGGACAGCCATGTAAATATGCTTTTCTTGTTTTGTTTGGTGAATACGTCAAGGACTACGTCTCCTTGAACCAGTTCGCCGCATGGGAGAATGCATGAGCAAAAGCAGGAAATCAACCATCGAAGCACAGGGCGCCGCCAGCACCGCACTGTCGCATAAGGAAAAGGGGTATTACTTCAGCCTTATGCAACAATATGGCAGCCCGCCTGTTCAGGGGGATTATCGCAAGTTCTGACGGATTGGGGCGAATTTGCTTTACTATCCTTAACGTGACCAGTATAATGGTTAAAATTTGGTTAAATATAACCAACAGGATGGTCACTTATGCTTAATAACGTCAATGTGCTTGAAATACTGAGCAAATGGAACTCCTGGGACAGGACCTCTGTCGAGTCCGGGGTTCCAAGGCAGATAACCGGCGAAATCTCCAACTATCTGGATAGTCCGGAAGTCATTGTTCTTAAGGGGGTAAGGCGGTCGGGAAAATCCACCATAATGTTCCAGATCATGAATGCCCTGATGTCAAGGGGCATTTCATCCAAAAGCATCCTCTACGTCAATTTCGAGGAGCCGTTTTTTGCGGAGCACAGGCGGCCGGACGTCTTTGAGCGGCTTTTCAATGCCTATAGGGAAGAGATAAACCCCACCGGGCGCGTTTATGTGTTTCTCGATGAAGTCCAGGAAATCCCTATGTGGGAAAAGTGGGTCAGGACTAAGGCAGATCTCAAGGAGGCCAAAATCTTGGTCACAGGCTCATCTTCGAAACTGCTCGGGACTGAATTCTCGACCCTGCTCACGGGAAGAAATATCTCCTTTACCGTATTTCCCTTAGCCTTCAGGGAATTCCTAAGTTTCAAGGGGTTTGATGATTTTTCGGACCCGGTCAGGCTCCTCAAGCACAAGCCTCTCGTCAAAAATCTGCTCAGAGAATACATGCAGTTCGGCGGCTTTCCGGAAGTGGTGTTAAGAGAACGGCCTGAGGCGAAGGATAAGCTGCTCAAGCAGTATTTTGAGGACATACTGTATAAGGATGTTGTCTGGCGCTATCAGATCCGAGATATCGCAACCCTTAAGAATATCGCCCTGCTCTGCATGGCCAACATCTCAAATCTCTTTTCTTACAACAAGATCAAGAACGCTTTGGGTGTGCCTCTTGATGTCGTACGTAGCTATTCCGGCTATATGGGCGAAGCGTACCTGATAAAGGAGGTGCTCAAACACTCTTTCAAGGTCAAAGAACAACTCAGAAACCCCAAGAAAATCTACGCCGTTGATATGGGATTGAGAAATGCAGTTTCCTATAGATTTTCGGAAGACCTGGGCCGAATAGCGGAGAACATCGTGGCCGTCGAACTGATGAGACAGGAAAGAGATATCTATTACTATAAGAATAAGGGCGAGGTTGATTTTCTGGTCAGGAAGGGAATAGGCTTCGAAGCTCTCTTACAGGTGTGCATGACCAGTGGAGAAAACGAGAGGACCCTTCAGAGGGAACTGGATGCGATGAAGGAAGGCATGGAAAACCTGGAGACAAAGACGGGGATTCTTATCACGGAAGACTTGGAGAAAGAGTTCCTTTTTGGAAAGAAGCGAGTCACTGCGATTCCGCTCTGGAAATGGCTTCTTCGCTGATCCTCTAAATTCAACAGTCTCCCAAGCTCCGGCGCGTGAAGTGTCAGCATGGATTGGTCAAGCCCGGTCGGATACCCCCTCAACATCCTGAATCGAATATCCAATCGCTTTATACCCCTTAAGCCTTTTCTCGTACATACGCGTGAGCATGGGGAGATTTACGTCCACATAATCGTAAATCCGGACGACCTTTTTATTGTCGTGAAGGCGGTGGAGGCGACCGGCGTATTGTTGGAGCGTCCCGCGCCATGAAATCGGCATAGTCAAAAAGAGGGTGTCCAAACGAGCATCGTCAAACCCCTCGCCTATGTACCTGCCTGTGGCGATAAGCACCCTTTCTTCTCCCTCGGGGATAGAGACCATCTGTTTGGTCAATGCCTCCCGTTGCTTTTTCCCGGCCCCGCCCTTAAGCACAATTACATTCTTGGCGAAACCTTTGAGCCACCCGGCGAGCTCATTTACATGTTCTGTCCTCTCGGTAAGAACGAGTGGAGAGCACCTCTTTTCAAGCGCGCCCAGAAGGTCAGCGAATATGAGGCCGTTTCTCTGTTTGTCCCTGATCATAGCCGCGTAGACTGGCTGTATGCCCTCCCCGGCCCCTTCAGACATCCTGAAACCCGTATATCGTGGAATAACCACATGCTCAAACGGCCTCTCATGGGCCTGCCGTCTCGCATCCCCTCGAAAGCGAATAGGTCCGCATTGCATTACGATAATCGGATGGTGGCCGTCTTTTCTGACAGGGGTGGCCGTAAGCCCTATGATATATTCGGCTCTCATCTGCCTCAGCACCTGCTCGAAGCTGAAGGCCGAAACATGGTGGCATTCGTCGACTATTACCTGCCCGTATTCAGCCACAAGGTCTTTGACCACGCCTTTACGGTTCAGACTTTGTATCATGCCTACATCGATAAGGCCGGTCTTCTTGTCTCGTCCGCCTCCAATTCTGCCGATAGAATCCGTATTCAGGAACGCCTTCAGCCGCTCATGCCACTGATCCATAAGAAGCCTTCTATGGACCAGAACAAGCGTGTTTATCTTTCGCTCCGCAATAATATAGGCTGCTATCGTGGTCTTGCCGAAGGCTGTGGGTGCGCTCAATATCCCGATGTCGTGTTTCAGAATCTCAGAGACAGCTTCTTTCTGCATAGGACGAAGCTCGCCGTTGAAACTTGCCTCGATCGGTATTCCCGAAAACCGCTCGTCCCTGATCTCAGCCTCGATGCCGTGGACCCTCAGAAGCTTAAGGGCCTCATCCAGAGAGCCGCGGGGGAGCCCTATATGTCTGTCGAAGTCCTCGGCGCACGATATTATCCTCGGCTTGCCGTAAGTCGACAGGCGCATCGCCTGAGTCTTGTAAAACTCCGGGTTCTGGAAGGCCGCCAAGCGGATGAGTTTGTTAATCATGCCCGAAGGCAGGCCTTTTTTTTCGATGTAGACCATGTTTCCTATAACGATACCGACTTTTTCAGGGAACGGTCCTTCGAGCGTCTTTCCCGCCTTTCTGCCCGAAGGTGGCAATGTCCATGGGTCCTCGTCTCCCTCTTCGGTCAAGCTTATTCTGACCCCGATGATTTTCCCTTTGCGCTGTGCTTCGTAAACAATGGCCTCAACCTCTTCTTTTCGCATTTTCCTGAGGCTTGAGAAAAAGGTCCATTGATCAGGATAGGGATTGAAGTTCTTATCAAGAAATAGCGCGCTTCCCTTTTCTCTCGGAACCCTCTGAAGCGGAAGGGCGATAAGACTTCCGAACCCTCCTTTCGGCATGGTGTCCTGGCTCGGAAAGAGCCTGTCGTAGGAAGAGAGGCCCAATTGGGGATGCCTTTCCATAGTATAGGTAAGGAGAGCCGAGCCGAGTTTGCGAGCAGACGCCGCCTGAAGCGGGGAATCGAAGAAGATCCAGACATGCCCTCCGTTGCCCGAACGGGAACGCTCAAGCGCTGCCGGGACACCCACTTCCTCACAGGTCTTAAGAAATGCCGCAGCGTCTTCTTTCCATGTGGCCTTGTCAAAATCCACGGCTAAAAACCAGCAGGTCTCATCAAGAAGGAGTGGATAAACACCGATGGTATGCTTCCCTGTAAGGTGATCTTGGATTACTGCATTGGTCACAGGGATAAGCTCTCGGTTTTCGCAGTCTGAACACTTTATCCTCGGTTTGATGCAGAGAGGTCGCTTCCATTCGTTAGCGCAGGCAGGGGAATAACCGGATTTCCCGGCTCTCGCTTCCCATCTTACAGGATAAACGTCTTCTCTCCCACGAAAGAGACTGCGAAAGAGAGTAATCTTATCGTCCGGAGATAAGCTGCCCGCTATAGCGGCATTTGGCTTTTCTTCCGGGATGTTCAGAAGCGACCTGAGCTTTCTGTTTTCTTCTCTCAGAAGAGCGCACGCCTCAAGAGCTTTCTTCAGTTCTTTTGCGATGTCTTCAGATGCCATAACCCATTAATTTTTTCCAAAAGACAAAAACTTTTTAGCACCATATCATCGAGTAAATTCTCATTAACCTGGGAGTTTGTTGGCTTGTTGATAATGCCGTTTGTTTAGTTCCTTTGTTCGTCTTTTGCTGTTTGAATGTTCGTATCATTTTAGGTTTATGAAAGAAAAAATGCATTTTTTTTCAAAAAGTGCTGGCGTCACTTAAAGCTTTGTTGTAATAGTTCCCCAAGAGAAAGGGGAGCTACATGGAAGCCACCGTTT
>DSAQ01000203.1 GCA_011046395.1 Pseudomonadota bacterium | reverse complement strand
TTTGCATAAGGGCATAATTATTTGGTAGATCACCACAGATACTTTCATTGACGGAAGTGACTGGAGTATCAAAACTTAAATTATCTACATATAGACTTGATCCGTTATGTTGAGTATTGTAAATAGGGCTTCACAAAACAGTTTTTAGTCCAAGAAATTATGGACGAAAGATTTCACGAAACGTATCTTATCTTTTTGTCCGGATCTTTGGGCCGTCAGTGCGATTAAGAGAACACAGATATGAGCGATTGTCACATGATTACTGACAGCCTGCAATCCTCTGACAGTTGGATTTTGCATAGCAATTGATAAGAGTCGTGAAAACACACGTTCAACAGAAGTTCTTGAGTTGTAGAGTTCTTTAAAATTTATGGTTCCATAATCGATTTTTTCCCTTATGCTGGGCTCAAGTCGAATCAGGGCATTGCATCCTTTGCCCTTGAAGAACTTAGGATGAAAGATCGGGCAGACAATGTATTGATAGCTGACCTCAGTATCATAATGAATCGGACAGCAGTATTGACAATAGAGGATGCCGGTTTGTTTTGGACGCATTTTTCCTTTTCTATACATGGAAAGGCCTGCTTCACAAATGACTTTATTGCCTTTAATCTGGTATCCTTTCGGATGTGTATTCCGTGGATTCCGGGGTATAATGGGCTGAGCTTTAATATCATTGACAATGAATGTAAGAAAGCTTTCGCTGTCATAGGCGGCATCACCGATGACGGCAGCCATTTTCAATTGGAAGGTATCCCTGGTTTCCCGGATCAGTGATTTGGCCATTCTTGTTTCGTGTATGTTGGCAGGCTTTGTTCTTTCCCAGAGGGGCAGTTCTGTCATGGTATCGGTAACCACATGATTTTTATAGCCCCAGAAATACTGGACTTTTTTCTTGAAGGGAGTTGGATAATGAATCATCACACCCAGCCTGGCCTCAGGATCCCCGGCGGGTGCTTTGGTTTTATCAAACCGGTCCTTGACAGAGGTTTTTAAATTGTTTTCTTTCAGGGCAACAACGATAGGACAGGAATCTATGGCGACTGTTTCTCCAGTGATGACTTTGGATGTAATGAGTGATTTGACCAGTTTCTGATGAATAGTCTGAAATTCCTGGTTTGAGGAGTCTCGCAAAAAAGAAGAGAAACGTTCGATGGAGGGGGCATTCATAAGCGGATTGAATCCCAGCGTCTTTGAAATGGTTGGGTTGTTATTCAATTCAAAGCTAAGATCTGATAAGGTTGAAAGTCTTCTGAGTGACTTGTAGATCATGGCTTTGAGCAAGCTGCTGCGACTCAACGGCTTTCTTCCAGTTTTGTATACAGGTTCTTCAAGTCGCGGAAGACAGTCAAACAGCCGCTTGTATCGAACCGTAGAATCCAGGTTGATCGGGTCAAAGAGAATATCTGATTCAGGCATGAGGTATCCTCTTGTTTTGTGAAAGTCTGTGAAAATCCACACCAAGAGGATACCAAAAAAGTAAAAGTTAGGAAAGCTATATTTCAAATAAACAAAAAGATCATGAAAGATAAAAGAGAGGGTTTCACAAAACTCTGGCTTCCTAACTATGGGTTTTAGAGTGGTAAAATAGGTGTAAAAAAGTCCCATTTTGTGTGTTTTCAGTGAAAATTTGACCATAAAAATCAATGAGTTACGCATAGTTAGGAAATGCCCGTTTTATCACTTTTGTAAGTCATTAATAATCAATATGTTCTGAGTTTTGTGAAAGGCTACAAAAACATAATTATATTTAGATTGCATGTTCATATCAATTTCCCTCAGGGCGGCAAAAACCCCCCACCTTTCTCTCCATCCCCACTCTTCCCCGCCAAAAACTGAAACCCTCTCGGATCCACGCGGACTTCCGTGGCCCAGACACGTTGGCCGTCTTTCTCATAAGAACTCGTCATAATATTTCCCTGCACCTCCACCAGTTTTCCTTTTCCCTCAGACATCATCAGCTTCTGCAGCTTCTCCGAAGGATTGAAGTACACGCAGGGCGCGAATTCGGTGCGTTCGTTTTTGTTCTTGGCATCATAGCCCGAAGGGGCTGCGATGGTAAATTTCATGGCTCGTTTTTCGCCTGAGCCGTTTATAATGGCGTTCCGGACCAGCCGGCCGGTGATGGACACATGGTTCATGGTATCAAACCTCCTTTTTCGATACCTATAAGGATATCGAAGAACTATATAAAACTTTCGGATTTCTCTTCCCTCACTTTTTATGCCGGTTTTAAATAGAAACATTTATATAGATCTTTCACATTAGACCACGACTATGAAACCTTTGGCGGCAAAAAGGTTGATTGGCGCCGAAAAAGAGGTTGAGAACATGGCCAAAAACGCAAATGTGAAACAATACTCAAAATACGGGCAAAACGGGGGGAATTACCGGTCCATGAATATCGTGGAGTGGCAGACGTTTCTGGGAGTCATCGATGATTTCAAACACAAGCTCATCATGCGGCTGCTGTACGAATCCGGCTGCAGAGTAGGGGAGCTGGTGCGGATCCAGCTCAAGCATCTGGATTTTATCAACTCATCCATTTTCTTTCCGGCCGAGAACACCAAAACCAATCAATCCCGGACCAGTCACATTCCTGTGGATCTGATGAACGACATCAAGACTTGTCTGCGCCAGGAGAGGAGAATGGCCAAGAGGAGCGGCAAGATCTTCCGGGAAGAGGATTTTCTCGTTCTGTCAAACGATTACAGAACGCCGCATGCATCGGAAAACCGGATCCGTCAGATTTTCAGGAAGTATATTCGGCTGGCCGGCCTGGACCGGGAGGTCGGCCACGATATTCTGGGAAGGCGGCTCTGCAAGTTCACGGTTCATTCTCTGCGGCACACTCACTGCATGCATTATATCCATATCCATAAACTCCCTATCCCCATCGTCCAGAGACAGGTCGGGCACAAGACCTTAAAGGCCACCATGGTCTACTGCCAGCCCAATGACGAGATGGTGAGACAGGCGTATGGGGAGGTGAGGGTGTCAGGATAAAAATTCGTTGGCAGCCACCAGTGTGCATCGATCCAGCGGCAGGGAGGAGGCCCGGAGTTTCCTGCGAAGGGTTTCAACGGCCCCTTCATTCACTCCAGCACTGATCACCTGATCGAATCCCGCATGAACTGCTTTATAGATGTTTCCAAGCGCATCAGACAATCCGGTCTCGATTTCAATGGCGATTCGTTGACCGTTGTGTTCCACACACAGATCCACGGTCTTGCCGCCGTTTATCGGTGCTTCACGAATTACCGAATATCCCCGGGATTCATAATATCCGGCCACCACTTCTTTCCAGTATTCATGAACCGCTCCGCCGGCCTGCTTGCCCGTATCCACGTCCACCTGGAGATTCTTCAGAATAAATCGTCCATAACGGGTCAGTTCCAGCAGTACCACCCGTCCCTTCTTGGTTATAATGGGAATTTCTTTTATCAGACTCTTATTGAACAGGATCTGCTTTGCCCGGTTGCCTTTTCGTCTGCTCAGGCTCAGTCTCTTATATCGTTCCACCACACCCGCTCCCGGATATTGTAAAATATCTTTTAATAATTCTTTTTCTGTTTCATGAATTAAAATATCACTATTCATATTATCATTATATTTATCTTTCAGAGGACCCGCCTGAAACCGCCCGGTGCGCTCGTTTTGGTCTCTGTTCGGTCCGGAATCAGCGAAACAGGCTCTCATTATCTTTTGAAGTTTTTCGTCACTCACGGATCCCTTCTGAATGTGATAAAGCGGTATATGAATCATAAATGGATTAAGCCATCTGCCCTGGAGTTTCACAATGGCCTGGCCCAGATCCAGTTTTCCCAGGGTTTCTCTCTGATCCCGTTCCAGGAGCAGCACACCGGACATGGTGTGGATGTCGACACTGTGCTTGAGGTTCAGGCAGATGGAGGTGTACGTATTCCCCAGGCTAATGGCCGGCAGGATGGACGGCGTCTGGGCGAGAATGATCAGCCCTTCTCCCAGCTGCCGCGCCTCGGTGAGCCAGATATCCAGAATGCTGTCATGGTTGGAGCTCTGATAATTGGATTTCTTCAGCAGCCGGTGGGCTTCCTCCACAATACACACATGCCGCAGCGTCTCATCGCCTCCCTGATGAAGCCGGAAAGCGTGAAACCAGGTGAGCATGGCCTCGATGAAAAAGGCCCGGTTGGCGTTGGACAGGCCGTCGAGCTCGAAGATGACATTCATGCCCAGAATGGTTTTCAGATCCATGGGATCGGCACTGTTCAGAATATGCCCCATCTCGCCGAAACACAGGGCTTCCAGGGCCCGGATTGTAGAAGACATCCAGTTGATCTCCCGGGCATGGGGCTTGTAATCTTTCAGATAGCGGAAAGCATCTCTTAATGTGGGCTGTTTCAGAAGAGGTCCTGAATCATACATGCCGACGGCCCGGTATACATAATCGATGGCTTTTCTGAGGAGCGAAGCCACTCCGAAGCCGGCGTACTGGACCTTGGTGATGATTTCCACGACCTTGTCGATCCAGGTTCGGGGATCGATGCCCGGTGGCGGGATCAGCGGATTAAACCGAAAGGGTTCGGCATCCCTTCCGGCTGTAAACACACCGATCTGTCGATCATAGGGAATAGGATCGGCAAGCAGATCCCGGGCAGAGCGTTTGAAATCGAACAAACACCATTTGATGTCTTCCTTGAGTAAATCTTTCATGATATGAAAGCAGATATTGGATTTTCCCCGGCCGGTAGCTCCGGTGATGCAGACATGGGAATTGAGTTCCTTCAGATGAAGGCCGAAGGGGTAGAGCTTTTTCCCCGCGTATTCGACAACGCCTATTTGAACGGGGCCTCTGATGACGGATTCCGGCGGCGGAGGAAGAATGGGATCCTTTCGGTCGATGGAGTCGGGAAAGAGCGTAGACTCCAGAATTTGCAGGGTGTTTTCCAGTTCCGCTCTTCCGTCCCGGTCTTCC